>NZ_CP071405.1:3600000-3900000 GCF_022647325.1 Pantoea deleyi | reverse complement strand
CTCGTCAGCGATTGCGGCGCAGGGCTACTACTTTTCGCGCCCGGTTCCATTTCCCGAACTGAATCACCTTACTCTCCAGCTTCCCTGATGCCGTTAGCCGTGGTCTCGACTATCTTTAACCCAGACCGTGAATGTGCAAGGAGAAAGCGTAATGTCGCGTACCGGGAAAATAGTCAGCTGGGTCGTGGGAATTCTGGTGCTGTTGATTGTGGTGATCATCGTCATCATTGCAACCTTTGACTGGAACCGCCTGAAACCCACTATCAATCAGAAAGTCTCGACCGAGTTAAACCGGCCCTTTGCGATTCGCGGAGATCTGGGTGTCGACTGGGTGCGTCATCGTGACGAGTCAGGCTGGCGGCGCTGGGTGCCGTGGCCGCAGCTGCATGCGGAAGATATCATGCTGGGCAACCCGCCCGGCATTCCTGACGTGACCATGGTGCATCTGCAGCGGGCCGATGCGACGCTGGCCCCGCTGTCGTTGCTGCACAAAGAGCTGTTTATCCCCTGGATTAAACTGCAGCGGCCTGATGCCCGGTTGATCCAGACGGCCGATAAGAAGAACAACTGGACGTTCGACCTCGCCAGCAGTGACAGCGATGAGAAGGCGAAAACGCCCTCCGCCTGGTCATTCCGCCTGGATAACATTCTGTTTGATCAGGGGCAGATTCGCTACCGCGATGCGGTGAATCGCGCGGACGTCACCGTTCAGATCAATCCGCTGGGTAAACCGGTGCCTTACGCGCAGATTGCCGGCGGCGATGACCAGCAGAAAGGCGCGGGCGACTTCGTCTTTGGCTGGAAGGCCAGTGGCAGCTACAACAACGAGAAGCTCAGCGGCGAAGGGAAGATCGGCGGCATGCTGTCGCTGCGCAGCCAGAACACCCCGTTCCCGATTCAGGCCGATGTCCGCAATGGCACCACCCGCGTTCAGGTGACCGGTGGCCTGCAGGATCCGATGAACCTCGGTGGGCTCAACGTGCGGCTGCGTTTCGCCGGCGATACGCTGGCGAACCTGTATGGCCTGACCGGCGTCCTGTTGCCGGACACGCCGCCCTATGAAACCGATGGTCATCTGATCGCGAAATTCAGCGGCAAACAGGGCGCGGTCTATCGCTATGAGAAATTCAATGGTCACATCGGTGACAGCGATATTCATGGATCGCTGGTCTACAGCCAGGTTAAACCCCGCCCGACCCTCAGTGGCGAGCTGACCTCCGAGCAGCTGCGGATGGCCGATCTGGGGCCGCTGATTGGTGTGGATTCCGGCAAAGGCAGCGAGAAAACGGCACAGGCGAAGGCCCGGCGCGGAGAGAAATCGAATCAGCCTGCCGACCGTGTACTGCCGCACGATAAGTTTGAGACCAAAAGCTGGGACGTGATGGATGCCGACGTGAAGTTCAGCGGCAAACGTATCGAACACAGCAATTCGCTGCCGTTAAGCGATCTTTATACCCATCTGCAGATGAAAAACGGTGACCTGCTGCTGGATCCGCTGCGCTTTGGTGTAGCAGGCGGCAACCTGAACAGCACTATCCGTCTTGATGGCAGTCGCTCACCGATGCGCGGGCGCGTGGATCTGCATGCGCGTAAGCTGCGCCTGCGTCAGATGTTCCCGGATGTGCAGGCGATGCAGAACAGCCTCGGCCAGCTTAATGGCGACGCCAGCTTCACCGGCACAGGGAACTCGGTAGCCGACCTGCTCGCGACCAGCAACGGCCAGCTTAAGCTGCTGATGAACGATGGCCTGATCAGCCGCAGCCTGATGGAGATCGCCGGCCTGAACGTCGGTAACTATCTGGTGGGCAAACTGTTTGGCGATGATCAGGTGCGTATCAACTGCGCCGCCACAGATATCCGGCTGCAGAATGGTCTGGCGACGCCCAACCTGTTTGTGTTCGATACCGAGAACGCGATCATCAACGTGTCAGGCAACGCGAACTTTGCCAGTGAGCGGCTGGATCTCTCGGTCAATCCCGAGAGTAAAGGCATCCGTATCGTGACGCTGCGTTCGCCGCTCTATGTGCGCGGCACGTTTAAAAATCCTGACGCGGGCGTTAAAACGGGGCCGCTGCTGGCGCGTGGTGCCGCAGCCGTGGCGCTGGGCGCGGTGGTCGGTCCGGCCGCCGCGCTGCTGGCACTGATCTCCCCCAGCGACAACGAAGATAACCAGTGCAGCACCGTACTGCAGCAGATGAAGCAGAAGAAGTGATCAGTTGCGGTAGAGCACTTTGATAATGTGGTAACCAAAGCTGGTTTTTACCGGCCCGTAAGGCGTCAGCAGCGGGCAGGTAAAGACCGCTTTATCAAAGGCCGGTACCATCTGTCCCTGACGGAACTCCCCCAGATCGCCCCCTTTGCGGCCGGAAGGGCAGGTTGAGTGTTTCTTTGCCAGCTGCTGGAAATTGCCGCCTTTCGCCAGTTTCGCCAGAATCTCTTTTGCCAGCGCTTCCTCTTTGACCAGGATGTGTAAAGCCGCCGCGGTTTTCGCCATGTTGGTATCTCGGTTGTGTATAATTGCCGCCCAGTATAAACCCCTTTCTTTTGATTCAATCAGGCGATTTCTTCTATGCGTTTAAACCCCAGCCAACAACGTGCCGTCGAATTTGTTACCGGTCCCTGTCTGGTGCTGGCGGGCGCGGGATCGGGTAAAACCCGCGTGATTACCAATAAAATTGCCCATCTGATTCGTGAGTGCGGCTATCAGGCGCGCCATATCGCGGCGGTGACCTTTACCAACAAGGCCTCGCGCGAAATGAAAGAGCGTGTGGCGCAGACCCTGGGCCGTAAAGAGGCGCGCGGCCTGCTGATCTCGACGTTCCATACGCTGGGTCTTGAGATCATCAAGCGCGAAACGGCGGCGCTGGGCATGAAGTCCAACTTCTCGCTGTTCGACGATCAGGATCAGCTCGCGCTGCTGAAAGAGCTGACGAAAGAGTGGCTGGAAGAGGATAAGACGCTGTTACAGCAGCTGATCTCCACCATCTCAAACTGGAAGAACGATCTGGTCGATCCGCCAACCGCGATCGCGCAGGCGCGATCGCAGCAGGATCATATCTTTGCCCACTGCTACGCCCTCTACAGCCAGCATCTCAAATCGTGCAACGTGCTGGACTTTGACGATCTGATCCTGCTGCCGACGCTGCTGCTGCAGCGTAATCTGGAGGTGCGCGAACGCTGGCAGCAGCGTATCCGCTACCTGCTGGTGGATGAGTATCAGGATACCAACACCAGCCAGTATGAGCTGGTGAAGCTGCTGGTCGGCGCGCGCGCGCGCTTCACGGTGGTGGGCGACGATGATCAGTCGATCTACTCCTGGCGCGGCGCACGGCCGCAGAATCTGGTGCTGCTTAACCAGGATTTCCCGGCGCTGGAGGTGGTGAAGCTGGAGCAGAACTACCGCTCATCGCAGCGCATCCTGAAAGCGGCGAACATCCTGATCGCCAACAATCCGCACGTTTTTGAAAAGCGGCTCTTTTCGGAGCTGGGGCAGGGCAGCGAACTCAAGGTGCTGACCGCCAACAGCGAAGAGCACGAAGCCGAACGGGTGACCGGCGAGCTGATCGCGCACCATTTTATCAACCGGACGCAGTACAAAGATTACGCGATCCTTTACCGTGGTAACCACCAGTCGCGAACCTTTGAAAAGTTCCTGATGCAGAACCGCATCCCCTATCGCATCTCGGGCGGCACCTCGTTCTTCTCACGGCCGGAGATCAAAGATCTGCTCGCCTACCTGCGCGTGCTGACCAATCCCGAGGATGACAGCGCGTTCCTGCGCATCGTGAACACGCCGCGCCGTGAGATTGGCCCGGCCACGCTGCAGAAACTCGGCGAGTGGGCCAACCTGCGCAGTAAAAGCCTGTTTAACGCCAGCTTTGATGTCGGGCTGGGGCAGACTCTTACCGGACGCGGTCTGGAGCACCTGCAGCGCTTTACCCACTGGCTGAATGAGATCATCCAGCTGGCCGAACGCGAACCGGTCAATGCCGTCCGCGACCTGATCCGCGGCATCGACTACGAGAGCTGGCTGTTCGAAACCTCCGGCAGTCCGAAAGCCGCCGAGATGCGGATGAAGAACGTCAATACGCTGTTTCAGTGGATGACCGAAATGCTGGAGGGCAGCGATATCGACGAGCCGATGACGCTGGCGCAGGTCGTCACCCGCTTTACCCTGCGCGACATGATGGAGCGCGGCGAAAGCGATGAGGAGCTGGATCAGGTGCAGCTGATGACGCTGCACGCCTCAAAAGGGCTGGAGTTCCCCTATGTGTTCCTCGTCGGGATGGAAGAGGGGCTGCTGCCGCATCAGAGCAGCATCGATGAGAACAACATCGAAGAGGAGCGCCGCCTGGCTTACGTGGGCATCACCCGGGCGCAGAAAGAGCTGACCTTTACCCTGTGTCGTGAACGCCGGCAATATGGCGAGCTGGTCCGGCCTGAACCGAGTCGTTTTCTGCTGGAGCTGCCGCAGGACGATCTGCAGTGGGAGACTGAGCGCAAGGTGGTCAGTGCCGAGGAGCGGATGAAAACCGGTCAGAGCCGGGTCGCCGGGCTGAGAGCGATGCTGGATAAGGCGAAGAAGGGGTAAGGCGGGAAAACGGGGAGGCGATAGACATTCGCCTCACCGGGCCGGACTTACGACAGCGTTAACAGCCAGTGGACGTAAGACTGATAATGGCTTTCCTGCTCAAGCAGTTCACTGCGCAGCGGATGCGCCTCCAGCCAGCCCGCAGGCAGGGTCAGATGCAGGGCATCATCGTCCGCCTGAAGCCGCACCGCAGGCAGGGTGTCATCGCGACGACGGGTGGAGAAGATGATCGCCAGCCGCAGCAGACGGCACATCCGTTCCGCCAGGCGCGGCGGCAGGGCGTTCTGCTGGGTCAGCAGCGCCAGATCGATGCTGCCGCTCTGGTTCTGCAGTAAACAGGCCAGCAGCTTCTTCTGCGCCGGGGTAAAGCCGGGCAGGTCCAGGTGACGCACCAGATAGGCCGCATGCTGTGGCGCATGGCGGAAATCGACGCTCAGGCCGATTTCGTGGATCGCGCAGGCGCTGAGCAGCAGCTCGCGACAGTGTTGATCCAGCTTCCACGGCGTGGCAACCTGGCGGAAAAAGCTCTCAGCCAGCTGACGCACGCGGTCGGCCTGTTCGACATCGATGCTGAACCGGCGCTGGACGTTGTGCAGCGTGCGGGTACGGATATCGCGATCGATCGGCAGATGCAGCATGCCGTAGACCAGCCCTTCGCGCAGGGCGCCGCCCGCCAGCGTCATGCTGTCGATACTCAGCTCCTGGAAGATGGCGATCAGGATCGACAGGCCGCTGGGGAAGACCAGCGCCCGCTCCAGCGTCAGCCCTTCGATTTCCAGCTCTTCCAGTTTGCCGCACTGAATGGCGCGCTGCTTCAGCTGCTGAAGTTTATTCAGCGTGATGCGCTCATCCATGCCCTGGGCCACCATGATCTCCTGCAGCGCCTGCACCGTGCCGGAGGCACCGACACACGCCTGCCAGCCCTGCTCACGCAATTGGGTGGCAACAGGCTGGATCATTGCCCGTGCAGCGCGCTCTGCCTGATCAAAGTTCTCTTTTGCCAGATGACGATCGCTGAAGAAGCGCTCCAGCCAGGTGACGCAGCCCATCGGCAGACTGAACAGGACCGAGGCATGGGAGCCGTCGCCGGTCGCCAGCTCGGTGCTGCCGCCGCCGATATCGACCACTAAACGCTGGTCGGAACCGCCGGTGGTGTGGGCCACACCCTGATAAATCAGGCGCGCCTCTTCTTCGCCGCTGATGACGTTGATGGGACAGCCGAGGATCTGCTGAGCCGTGTCGAGGAACGTCTGCGCGTTAGCCGCCAGACGCAGCGTGGCGGTCGCCACCACGCGAATCTGATCGAGGGGAATATCCTGCAGTTGTTCAGAGAAGAGTCTGAGGCATTGCCAGCCGCGCGACATCGCCTCGGCTGACAACAGGTTATTTTTATCCAGTCCGGCCGCAAGGCGAACCTTGCGCTTAATTTTCGCAACGGTCTGAATACTGCCTGAGACCTCGCGCACCACCAACATATGAAAGCTGTTAGACCCTAAATCAATCGCTGCATAGAGTGACGACGCGCTTAGCATGATGGCCTAACCTGAACGTTTACGGTTGTTGTTGCGTGGCGCACCGCGACGATTAGCGTTGTTGCCTCCGCGACGCGGGCCATTACCGGAGCGGCTGCGCTGCAGACGTTTAGGCGGCGGTAAATCGGTTAACAGCGCTTCGCTGCTGTACTTGCTGACCGGAATGCTGTGACCGATATACTCTTCGATCGACGGCAGGTTCAGCGCGTACTCTTCACAGGCCAGGCTGATTGAGTGTCCGCTGGCACCGGCACGACCGGTACGGCCAATGCGGTGAACGTAATCTTCGCAGTCGTCGGGCAGGTCGTAGTTAAAGACGTGCGTCACAGCCGGAATGTGCAGACCACGGGCAGCCACGTCGGTGGCGACCAGAATATCCACATCACCTTTGGTGAAGTCATCCAGGATGCGCAGGCGCTTCTTCTGGGCCACGTCGCCGGTCAGCAGGCCAACACGGTGTCCATCGGCGGCCAGATGGCCCCAGATATCTTCACAGCGGTGCTTGGTGTTAGCGAAAACGATAGCGCGATCGGGCCACTCTTCTTCGAGCAGGGTCTGCAGCAGGCGCATTTTCTCTTCGTTGGACGGATAGAAAAGCTCTTCCTGAATGCGATGGCCGGTTTTCTGCTCCGGTTCCACTTCCACATATTCCGCACTGTTCATGTGCTCGAACGCCAGTTCACGGACGCGATAGGAGAGCGTGGCCGAGAAGAGCATGCTCAGACGCTGAGTGGCCGGCGGCATGCGACGGAACAGCCAGCGGATATCTTTGATAAAGCCGAGATCGAACATGCGATCGGCTTCATCCAGCACCATGACCTGAATGGCACCCAGGTTGACGTGATTCTGCTTGGCGTAGTCGATCAGACGACCGGTGGTGGCGACCAGAATATCAACGCCCTGTTCCAGCACTTTCAGCTGTTTGTCATAACCGTCTCCGCCATAGGCGAGACCCAGTTTCAGGCCGGTTGAGGCGGTGAGGGGTTCGGCATCCGCATGAATCTGCACAGCAAGTTCACGCGTCGGCGCAAGAATTAATGCCCGTGGCTGGTTTACCTGCCGGCCTTCGGCCGCAGGATGAGAAAGAAGATGATGAAACGTTGACGTCAGAAACGCCATCGTTTTGCCGGTACCGGTTTGCGCCTGGCCTGCAACATCACGCCCTGAAAGCGTAAATGGCAGAGCTAACGCCTGAATCGGCGTGCAGTATTGAAAGCCTTTACTATCAAGGGCTTCCACCACTTTCGGGTGCAGGGCGAAGTCGGAAAACTTCTGTTCAGTTAAGTGTGTTTTGCTCATAGTGTGGTAGAATATCAGCTTACTATCGCTTTACGAAAGCGTATCCGATGAAATAAAGTCAACCTACATTGGTATATATTACGCCAATTCGCCAGGCATAATCTTGTGGAGTAAAACATGAGCAGCGATAAAATCGTTCATCTGACCGATGACAGTTTCGACACCGACGTGCTGAAAGCCGACGGCGTTACACTGGTAGATTTCTGGGCTGAATGGTGTGGTCCTTGCAAAATGATCGCGCCAATCCTTGATGAAGTTGCAGAAGAGTATGATGGCAAGCTGACCATCGCTAAGCTGAATATTGACGATAACCCAGGCACGGCACCGAAGTATGGCATTCGTGGTATCCCGACGCTGCTGCTGTTCAAAAATGGCGAAGTCGCCGCGACCAAAGTGGGCGCGCTGTCTAAGGGCCAGCTGAAAGAGTTCCTGAACGCTAATCTGGCGTAATTCAGGGCTGAACGTCTGGCAGTGGTGAATTTATCTCCTGCTGCTGGACGTTCGCTTTCAGGCGTGCTAAGTTACCCATACTGCATTACGCACTTACCTTGTAGTTAGCATCTTAAAGTTTTCCCTTGTTGAACCCTGTCGCACTGTACCTTTTAACGAGAGAACGGTTCAGCAATCTTACGGTTAGCTCCAACTCTGGCATCACATTCGGACATCTTCCTGCATACCGATCGCCATTCCATACGATGATCGTCGGGAAGCGCCGAAAAGAGCCATTAACGGCATGGATTAATTGCCATACCATTCACGACAAACATTCCGAGTATTACCCCGAGTTTAAGAACCCATCACTATGAATCTTACCGAATTAAAGAATACGCCGGTTGCTGAGCTGATTACTCTCGGCGAAAATATGGGGCTGGAAAATCAGGCTCGCATGCGCAAGCAGGACATTATCTTTTCAATCCTGAAGCAGCACGCGAAAAGCGGCGAAGACATCTTCGGTGATGGCGTGCTGGAGATCCTTCAGGATGGATTTGGATTCCTCCGTTCAGGAGACAGCTCCTACCTCGCCGGCCCTGATGATATCTACGTTTCCCCCAGCCAAATCCGCCGCTTCAACCTCCGCACTGGTGACACCATCTCTGGCAAAATCCGTCCACCAAAAGAAGGTGAGCGTTATTTTGCACTGCTGAAAGTTAACGAAGTTAACTATGACAAGCCGGAGAATGCGCGTAATAAGATTCTGTTCGAAAACCTCACACCGCTGCACGCCAACAAGCGTCTGCGTATGGAGCGGGGTAATGGCTCAACGGAAGATTTAACCGCCCGCGTACTGGATCTGGCTTCGCCGATCGGTCGTGGTCAGCGTGGCCTGATCGTGGCACCGCCGAAAGCCGGTAAAACCATGCTGCTGCAGAACATCGCGCAGAGCCTGGCGTACAACTATCCGGACTGCGTGCTGATGGTGCTGCTGATCGACGAGCGTCCGGAAGAAGTGACCGAGATGCAGCGTCTGGTTAAAGGCGAAGTCATCGCCTCGACCTTCGATGAGCCTGCATCACGCCACGTTCAGGTCGCCGAAATGGTGATCGAGAAGGCCAAGCGTCTGGTTGAGCACAAGAAAGACGTTATTATCCTGCTCGACTCCATCACCCGCCTGGCGCGCGCCTACAACACCGTTGTCCCGGCTTCGGGTAAAGTCCTGACGGGGGGTGTGGATGCCAACGCCCTGCATCGTCCAAAGCGCTTCTTTGGTGCGGCACGTAACGTGGAAGAGGGCGGCAGCCTGACCATCATCGCGACGGCGCTGGTTGATACCGGTTCGAAGATGGATGAAGTGATTTACGAAGAGTTTAAAGGTACAGGTAACATGGAACTGCACCTTGCGCGTAAAATTGCTGAAAAACGCGTCTTCCCGGCGATCGATTACAACCGTTCCGGTACCCGTAAAGAAGAGCTGCTCACTTCTCAGGAAGAGCTGCAGAAGATGTGGATCCTGCGCAAGATTATTCACCCGATGGGCGAAATCGATGCGATGGAGTTCCTCATCAACAAGCTGGCGATGACCAAAACCAACGATGAATTCTTCGATATGATGAAGCGTTCTTAATCCGAAACTGCCAGGACGAACCTCTGATTCGGCTTTTTTAGTCCGGATGCGCAGAAAATCGACCCGACGCCACGTCTCAACGTGGCGTTTTTCATTTATGAGCTATAGGATTGAACACTGGCAGGAGCATTTATAATGACTGTGGTAGCGATGGCGAAGGTTTGCGCGTTCGTCCGTCTCTTTACGCAGAATTCGGAATCCGACACAGCGACAGGCGAGCTTTTTCGCGTATTGTTGTGCGGGATGTTAGCTGAGAGCGTTTAACGTGAATTTACTCACTATGAGTACTGAGCTTGGATTAATTTTTCTCTTTTCTTTGGCTTTCCTCTTTTTTGCTCGAAAAGCAGCTAAAAAAATTGGTTTAGTGGATAAGCCTAACTCACGTAAACGCCACCATGGCGCGATTCCGTTGGTCGGCGGCATTTCTGTGTTTGCAGGTATCTGCTTCACGTTCGCTATTACCAACTACTATCTGCCCCATGCGCCGCTCTATCTGGGCTGTGCCGGTGTGCTGGTGCTGGTCGGGGCGCTGGATGACCGTTTCGACATCAGCGTTAAAATTCGTGCGGTCGTGCAGGCCATTGTCGCGCTGGTGATGATGTTTGGTGCCAAACTCTACCTGCTCAGCCTGGGGTTCATCGTCGGTCCGATCGAGCTGATCGTCGGGCCCTTCGGCTATGTGCTGACGCTGTTTGCCGTCTGGGCCGCGATTAACGCCTTCAACATGGTGGACGGCATTGACGGTCTGCTGGGCGGGCTCTCTTCAGTCACCTTTGCCGCGATGGGCATCATCCTCTACTTCGACGGCCAGACCAGCCTCGCGATGTGGTGTTTTGCGATGATCGCCGCCACGCTGCCCTATATCCTGCTCAATCTCGGCTTCCTCGGTCGTCGTTTTAAAGTCTTTATGGGCGATGCCGGCAGCACCATGATCGGCTTCACCATTATCTGGATTCTGCTGGAAACCACCCAGGGTCTGAGTCATCCCATTACCCCCGTGACCGCGCTGTGGCTGATCGCCATTCCCCTGATGGACATGGTGGCGATCATGTATCGTCGCCTGCGCAAAGGCATGAGTCCGTTTTCGGCTGACCGCCAGCACATCCACCATCTGATTATGCGAGCCGGTTTCAGCTCGCGTCAGGCCTTTGTACTGATTACCGTGGCAGCGGCGATCCTGGCCGGTATCGGTGTGCTGGGTGAATATCTGGCTTTCATTCCGGAATGGGTGATGCTGCTGCTGTTCCTGGGCGCTTTTATGGTTTACGGCTACTGCCTGAAACATGCGTGGCGTGTGGCGCGACGTGTGCGGCGCATCAAGCGTCGTCTGAGCCATTACCGCGAAGCCAAAAATAAATGAACCCGATGCTGATAAAGGATAACGCTGGCATGCCTTCTGACGTTGTGGACAACGAACTGGATATACGCAGCTTTGGCTGCCGTTTATGGCGCGGTAAGCGCTGGATTGTCGGGCTGGCGCTGCTGTTTGCGCTGGGCGCCTGGCTCGCCACGCTGCTGATGAAACAGGTCTGGAGCACCACGGCGATCACCGATCGACCCACGGTCAACATGCTGGGTTCCTACTATGCGCAACAGCAGTTCCTGAGTAACCTGGATGCACGCAACAACGCCTTAACCCTGGCGGCGCCGTCACCGACCGTGATGGATGAGGTCTATCAGGAGTTCACGATGCAGCTCGCCTCCTGGGATACGCGTCGCGAGTTCTGGCAGCAGACCGACTACTACAAAAGCCGCAAAACGGGCAATGCGCACAACGATGCGGCTCTGCTCGACGATATGATCGGCAATATTCTCTTCACCCCCGCCGACGCGGCGCATAACCTGCCCGACAACGTCAGACTTAAAGCCGAAACCGCGGGCGACGCCAACAATCTGCTGCGCCAGTATATCGCTTACGCCAGTGAGCGCGCCGCGCGTCACCTGAACGATGAGCTGAAAGGGGCCTGGCAGGCACGCACGAATCAGCTGCAGGCGCAGGTAAAACGTCAGGAAGATGTGGCGAATGCCGTCTTCCAGCGCCAGCAGCATCGGCTTGAGCAGGCGCTGAAGATCGCCAGCCAGCAGGGCATCAGTCAGAAACAGACGCGTGAAGCGGGTGAGAACCTGGCGGACAGCGATCTCTTCCTGCTCGGGCAGCCGGTTCTGCAGGGGCAGCTGGATACCCTGCGCGCGACCGGTCCGGCGTTTGATATCAGCTATGATCAAAACAGGGCAATGCTGACGACGCTGCAGGCCGGGCCAAAACTGAACAGCCAGTTCCAGACGTACCGTTATCTGCGTACGCCGGAAGAGCCGGTTTCCCGTGACAGTCCGCGACGTCTGTTCATGATGATTCTGTGGGGTGCGGTTGGCGCATTAACCGGCGCGGGTGTGGCGCTGGCACGTCGTCCGCGTCCTATGTCAGACACGCATGATTGAGAGAAACAGTGTGAAAGTTCTGACCGTATTTGGTACTCGTCCGGAAGCCATTAAAATGGCCCCGCTGGTTCAGGCGCTGGCGCAGGATCCCGCGTTTGAGTCGCGACTCTGCGTCACGGCCCAGCATCGCGAAATGCTCGACCAGGTGCTGCGTCTGTTCCGTCTGCAGCCGGACTATGACCTCAATATCATGCGTCCCGAACAGGGACTGACCGAGATCACCTGCCGTATTCTGGAGGGGATGAAAACCGTTCTGCTCGACTTTAAGCCGGACATCGTGCTGGTGCATGGTGACACCACTACCACGCTGGCGGCGAGCCTGGCGGCCTTTTATCAGCAGATCCCCGTCGGCCATGTGGAAGCGGGGCTGCGCACCGGCGATCTCGCGTCGCCGTGGCCGGAAGAGGGGAACCGCAAGCTCACCGGCCATCTTGCCCGCCTGCACTTCACGCCTACCGCCCGCTCGCGCCAGAATCTGCTGCAGGAGAATCTGCCGGATGTGCGTATTGTCGTAACCGGCAACACGGTCATTGATGCCCTGCTGTGGGTGCGTGACCGGGTGCTGGATGACACCAGCCTGAATGCGGAGCTGGCGGCGCGCTATCCGTTCCTCGATCCCGCGAAGAAACTGGTGCTGGTTACGGGCCATCGTCGTGAGAGTTTTGGCGGCGGCTTTGAACGCATCTGCAGCGCGCTGGCGCAGATTGCCCGCCAGCATCCGGAGGCGCAGATCGTCTATCCGGTGCATCTCAACCCCAACGTCAGCGAGCCGGTCAACCGCATCCTCAGCGGCATAGAGAATATCATCCTGATCGAACCTCAGGAGTATCTGCCGTTTGTCTGGCTGATGAACCGTGCCTGGCTGATCCTCACGGATTCCGGCGGTATTCAGGAGGAGGCGCCTTCGCTGGGTAAACCAGTGCTGGTGATGCGTGACACCACCGAACGCCCCGAAGCGGTCGACGCGGGTACCGTCAGACTGGTGGGAACCGATATCGCCAGAATCGTGGCGAGTGTCGATGAATTACTGCGCGACGACGAGGCCTGGCAGGCGATGAGCCACGCCCACAACCCCTATGGCGATGGCAAAGCCTGTGGTCGCATTTTACAAGCCTTAAAAGATAATCGAGCCGAATTATGAGTTTTCAAACCATCTCCGTGATTGGACTGGGATACATTGGGCTGCCGACGGCAGCCGTTTTTGCCTCAAAGGGAAAAAAAGTGGTGGGGGTGGATATCAACGCCCGCGCCGTAGAAACCATCAATCGTGGCGCGATCCACATCGTGGAACCCGATCTGGATCAGGTCGTTCATGCCGCCGTCACGCGCGGCGATCTGCGTGCCACCACCCAGCCGGAAGCCGCTGACGCCTTTCTGATTGCCGTCCCGACACCGTTCAAAGATGGACATCAGCCCGATCTGCGTTTTGTGAAAGCTGCGGCAGAGTCGATTGCGCCGGTGCTGAAAAAAGGCGATCTGGTGATTCTGGAGTCAACGTCACCGGTGGGCAGTACCGAACAGATGGCCGACTGGCTGGCTGCGGCACGGCCCGACCTGCGCTTTCCACAGCAGAGTGAAGCGCCGGACGTGTATATTGCCTACTGCCCGGAGCGCGTGCTGCCGGGTCAGGTCATGGTTGAGCTGATTAACAACGACCGGGTTATCGGCGGCATGACGCCCGCCTGTTCCGCCCGCGCCAGCGAACTCTACCGGCTGTTTTTAAAAGGCGAATGTGTGGAGACCAACGCCCGTACCGCCGAGATGTGTAAACTGACTGAAAACAGTTTCCGTGACGTGAATATCGCCTTTGCAAATGAGCTGTCGCTGATTTGCGCCGACCAGGGCATTAACGTCTGGGAGCTGATTGCGCTGGCGAATCGCCATCCGCGCGTCAATATCCTGCAGCCGGGGCCGGGCGTCGGTGGCCACTGTATCGCGGTCGATCCCTGGTTCATCGTGGCGCAGAATCCTGAACTCGCTCGCCTGATCCGCACCGCGCGTGAGGTCAATGACGCCAAGCCGCAGTGGGTGCTGGACCAGGTAAAAACGGCGCTGGCAGACTGCCTGACGCAGACCGGCAAGCGCGCCAGCGATATCACCATCGCCTGTTTTGGCCTGGCTTTTAAACCCAATATCGATGACCTGCGCGAAAGCCCGGCCATTGGCGTAGCCCGGAACATCGCCGAGTGGCACAGTGGCCCAACCTGGGTGGTGGAACCCCATATCGCGCAGCTGACGGACGCGCTCGCCGACCATGCGGAACTGGTGTCGGCTGAGCAGGCGCTGGCGCAGGCGGATATTCTGGTGATGCTGGTCGATCATCGCGCCTTCCGCGCCATCGACGCCACCTGCGTGCAGCAGAACTGGATTGTCGACACCAAAGGTGTCTGGCGATGAAGTGCTTTCTGATCACCGGCGGTGCCGGTTTTATCGGTTTGGCACGGGTGCGCTTCTCCGCTTAAAGGGCGGCTACACATGGCCGCCTGGCGTTACAGCTGGCTGCGCGCCGCGGGCGAAGCGCTGACAAAAATCGGCTACGGCCAATATCTGCTGGATTTATTACATGCCCATCCACGTCAATATTCATCCCCTTAGCTGGGAGAGCGCGTTCTTCGGTGTTGAGACCGTGCGGCTGGAAGCCGAAGGTGACACCCCACTGGAGCAGGCGCTGCGTCATCCCTGTGCGCTGATGCAGATGAAAGTGGCGGCCAGCGAGACCGCGCTGATCGACACGCTGCAGCAGCATCAGTTTCAGCTGGCAGAAGGGGAGGCGGATCTGACGCTGGCGGTCGCGCAGACGGAACGGCAGGCGGGGATTCGCATTGCCCGCGAGTCGCAGATCCCGCTGTTGCGCGAGGCGGCGTCTGCGCTGTTCAGCCAGAGCCGTTTCCGTGCGCCCTGGTATGCGCCGGACGCCAGCGGTCGCTTTTACGCGCAGTGGATTGAAAATGCGGTGCGCGGTTCATTTGACGATCAGTGCCTGGTGGCGAGCGATGCCGCAGGGCAGCTTCAGGGCTTTGTTTCGCTTCGCGCGGTCGATGGCGATGCCCGTGTTGGCCTGCTGGGCGTGCTGCCTGCTGCGCAGGGCCAGGGGCTGGGTCAGCGGCTGCTGCTGGCTGCGGCTGACTGGGCGCGGGTACGGCAGCTGAACCAGCTGCGGATTGCCACCCAGCTCAGCAATCTCACGGCAATGCGCCTCTATTTACGCAGCGGTGCCCGGCTCGACAGCACCGCCTACTGGTTTTACAGGAAAGGTCATGATTCCATTTAATGCGCCTCCGGTTGTGGGCACCGAAATCGAGTATATGCAGTCGGCAATGAACAGCGGCAAGCTCTGCGGTGACGGCGGATTTACCCGTCGCTGCCAGCAGTGGATGGAGCAGCGTTTCGGCAGCAAAAAAGTGCTGCTGACGCCTTCCTGCACCGCGTCACTGGAGATGGCGGCGCTGCTGATCGATCTGCAGCCTGGCGACGAAGTGATCATGCCGAGCTACACCTTTGTCTCTACCGCCAATGCGTTTGTACTGCGCGGCGCGCGGATTGTGTTTGTTGATGTGCGCCCGGACACCATGAATATCGATGAGACGCTGATCGAAGCGGCCATCACGGAAAAAACCCGCGCTATCGTGCCGGTGCATTATGCGGGCGTGGCCTGCGAGATGGACACCATCATGGCGCTGGCGGCAAAGCATAAGCTGTTTGTGATTGAAGATGCGGCGCAGGGCGTAATGTCACGCTACAAAGGCCGTGCGCTGGGCACCATCGGCCATATCGGCTGCTTCAGCTTCCACGAAACCAAAAACTACACCGCAGGCGGTGAGGGTGGGGCGACGCTGATCAACGACGCCAGTCTGGTCGAGCGCGCCGAAATCGTGCGTGAGAAAGGCACCAACCGCAGCCAGTTCTTCCGCGGGCAGGTGGATAAATACACCTGGCGCGATATGGGATCGAGCTACCTGATGGCTGACCTGCAGGCGGCCTATCTCTGGGCGCAGCTGGAGGCCGCTGAGCGTATTAATCAGCAGCGGTTACGCATCTGGCAGCGCTATTATGACGCTCTCCAGCCACTGGCGGCTCAGGGCCGCATCAGCCTGCCGGCGATCCCGGCCAGCTGCGAACACAATGCGCATATGTTCTATATCAAACTGCGCGATCAGGACGATCGCCAGGCGCTGATCGACTGGATGAAAGAGGCCGAGATTCTGACGGTGTTCCACTATATTCCGCTGCACAGCTCGCCTGCCGGTGAGCGATTCTCGCACTTTGCCGGTGACGATCGCTTTACCACCCGCGAAAGCGAACGCCTGCTGCGTCTGCCGCTGTTCTATAACCTGTCAGATAACAACCAGAGCACCGTCATCAGCTCACTGCTGAGCTTCTTCTCCTGATGTCACTTGCCAGAGCCTCAGTGTGGACCGCATCGTCCACGCTGGTAAAAATTGTGGCCGGTCTGCTGGTCGTTAAACTGCTGGCGGTCAGCTTCGGACCCGAGGGCGTCGGCCAGGCGGGGAACTTCCGTCAGCTGATTACCGTGCTGGGCGTGCTGGCGGGCGCGGGTATCTTCAACGGCGTCACCACCTATGTCGCACAGTATCAGCAGCAGCCCGACCGGCTGCGGGCGATGGTGGGAACGGCATCGACCCTGGTGATGGGCTTTTCCGGGGTGCTGGCGCTGCTGTTTCTGCTGGCGGCGGGCCCCATCAGCACCGCGCTGTTCGGTCACGACCACTATCAGGGGGTCATCCGCGTGGTGGCCTTTCTGCAGCTCGGTATCGCCTGGGCCAACTTTACCCTGGCGCTGCTGAAGGGGTATCGCGATGCGCGTGGCAATGCGCTGGCGCTGATCTTCGGCAGTCTGATCGGTGTGGCTGGCTATCTGGTCTGCTGGTGGACCGGTGGCTATCAGGGCGCACTGATCGGGCTGGCGCTGGTTCCGGCTTTACTGCTGCTGCCGGCGCTGATCATGCTGAAACGCCGCGTGCCGCTGCCGCTGAGCTGGCTGCGTCCGCAATGGCATCCTGAGCTGGCGGGGAATCTGGCGAAATATACGCTGATGGCGCTGATTACGGCCGTCACCCTGCCGGTCGCCTGGGTGTTGATGCGTAATCTGCTGGCGCAGCAGCAGGGCTGGGCGCAGGTCGGATTATGGCAGGGCGTCACCAGCATTTCTGATGCCTATCTGCAGTTTATCACTGCCACCTTCAGCGTCTGGCTGCTGCCGACGCTGGCGCGACTCGACAACAAACGCGACATCGCGCGTGAGATTGGCCGTGCGCTGCGCTTTGTCCTGCCCGCCGTCGCGGTTGCCAGCTTTGGCGTCTGGGTGCTGCGCGATGTCGCCATCAGCCTGCTGTTCTCTGAGGCGTTTCGCGGCATGCGCGATCTCTTTGTCTGGCAGTTGTGTGGCGATGTTTTTAAAGTGGGCGCCTATGTTTTCGGATATCTGGTGATCGCCAAAGCCTCGCTGCGCTTTTATGTTCTGACAGAGATCAGCCAGTTCCTGCTGCTGACCCTGTTATCGCGCTGTCTGATCCCGCTCTATGGCGCGACGGGAGCGGCACAGGCTTATATGCTGACCTATATGATTTACTTTGCCCTGTGTTGTGGCGCTTTTATTGTTTACTGCCGGAAAAAATGACTTTAATTCACGTTTTGGGATCGGACATTCCTCACCACAACCAGACGGTGCTGCGCTTTTTCAACGATGTCCTCAGCGTTGAGCAGCCCGCGGCTTCGCCACGCCATTTTATGGTGGTGACGCAGCAGCCCGAAAGCCTGGCCCCCTTCAGCGCGTTGCAGATCGAATGCTTTGCCAGCAAGAAAGCGCTGGCGCAGGCGGTCGTGGCGCGGGCCAGATATCGCCAGCAGCGCTTTTTCTGCCACGGTCAGTTCAACCCGTGGATCTGGCTGGCGCTGCTCAGTGGGAAACTGCGTCGCTCACAGATCTACTGGCACGTCTGGGGAGCCGATCTTTATGAAGATTCGCGCAGCCTGAAGTTTCGTCTGTTCTATCAAATTCGCCGGATCGCCCAGGGCCGCGTCGCTCAGGTTTTTGCGACCCGTGGCGACCTGCATCACTATCAGCAGCGCCATCGTCGCGTGCCCGGTTCACTGCTCTATTTTCCGACCCGCATGCCCGCCGTCGCCGTCGCGTCTGCGCCTTCCGAGCCATTTACGCTGCTGCTGGGTAACTCCGGCGATCCGAGTAACCGGCATATTGAAGGGCTGAAGGCGATTCGCGCGCAGTTTGGCGAGCAGGTGTGCATCGAGGTTCCGCTGGGCTATCCGCCGGGCAACGAGGCTTATATCAGCCAGATTCAGGCCGCTGCAGAGACGCTGTTCCCGAACGGGCAGGTCAATCTGATCCGTGAAAATCTGCCATTTGAGCACTATCTGACCCTGCTGGCGCGCTGCCATGTCGGTTATTTTATGTTTGAACGTCAGCAGGGGGTGGGAACGCTCTGTCTGCTGATTCAGGCCGGTGTGCCATTTGTCCTGACCCGTAAAAATCCCTTCTGGCGTGATGTTGCTGAGCAGCAGCTGCCGGTCCTGTTCAGCGAAGATGCGTTGTCGCCTGCGGTGATTGCGGAGGCGCGGCGTCAGCTGGCGAGCTGCGATAAGCAGGCGATCGCCTTTTTTGCGCCGGGCTATCTCGCCGGCTGGCGGGCGGCGTTACAGCTCAGCGAAGGGGCGTTATCATGAGTCTTATGCAGTTTGGCGGCCTGCTGGTGGTCTATCTGCTGTCGCTGGCGTTTATCCTGACCCTGACCTGGCGGGAGTTTAAGCGTGTCCGTTTCAACTTCCATCTCTTCTTCACGCTGCTGTTCCTGCTGACTTTCTATTTCGGCTTTCCACTGACCTCGGTGCTGGTGTTCCGCTTTAATGTCGATGTCGTACCGGTTGAAAATCTGCTGGAGGCGCTGCTGTCGGCCACGGCGTTTTACGCCATCTATTACGTCAGCTATAAAATACGCCTGAAGCCCGCCAGCGCCACGCCGGCGAAACCCTGGCTGCATATGAATCGCGTCGAAACCCATCTGACCTGCGTGATTCTGGCGCTGGTGGCGCTGGGCACCGTCACAGTGTTCTTTATTCACAACGGCTTTCTGCTGTTCCGCCTGACCGCCTACAACCAGATCTTCTCCAGCGAAGTCTCGGGCGTGGCGCTTAAGCGATTTTTCTACTTCTTTATTCCGGCGATGCTGATCCCCTACTTTTTACGCCCGACGCGCCGCAACTGGCTGCTGTTCCTGGTGGTCACCGTGGCTTTTGGTTTACTGACCTATGCGCTCGTCGGGGGCACTCGCGCCAATATCATTATCGCGTTTGCCCTGTTCCTGTTTATCGGGATTACCCGCGGCTGGATCACGCTGTGGATGCTGGCAACCGCCGGGGTGATGGCGATTGCCGGGATGTTCTGGCTGGCGCTGCGCCGCTATAACCTGGACGTCATGGGCGATGAGGCGTTCTATACCTTCCTCTATCTGACGCGTGATACGTTTTCGCCGTGGGAAAACCTCGCCCTGCTGCTGGATAACTACGCCAGAATCGAGTTTCAGGGACTGGCTCCGCTGTGGCGCGATTTTTACGTGTTTATTCCGACCTGGCTCTGGCCGGATCGGCCGCTGGCGGTGCTGAACAGCGCGAACTACTTTACCTGGGAAGTGCTGAACAACCACTCTGGCCTGGCGATTTCACCTACGCTGATAGGCTCGCTGGTGGTGATGGGCGGCGTCTGGGCGATTCCTCTCGGCGCCGTCGCGGTCGGGATGATTATTAAAGCCTTTGATGCGATCTATCAGCGCGGCTGTCTTGAGACCAATCGCTACAGCGGCGCCATCCTGCAAAGCTTCTGTTTTGGTGCGGTGTTTAACATGATCGTGCTGGCACGCGAAGGTCTTGATGCGTTCGGCTCTCGCGTGGTGTTTTTCTGCATCATTTTTGCTGCGTGCCTGGGCATGGCTAAATTACTTTTCTGGTTACTGGATCGCGCAGGTTTGATTCGCGACCGCAGCAGGCGGGTCGTGCACAGCCCGCTCTGATTAACCTCTGGGATTAACGGAAGATATGACAAAGTTAACGGAAACGCCGCAGTACCGGATTCGTGGCGTTGAGCTGTATGGCTTCGAGAACATGCCGTCGGCGGTGAGTTTTCTGATGCCGCCGCAGCAGGTGCGCAGCGGCATTTTAGTGGCCATTAATGCGGAGAAGATCCTGACCGCCGAGCGGGATGAGGGATTACGCACGCTGCTGACCCAGGCAGAATATGCCTACGCGGATGGCATCAGCATTGTGCGCTCAATTCGCAAGAAGTATCCCCAGGCGCGGGTGCAGCGCATTGCGGGGGCGGATTTGTGGGAAGCGCTGATGGAGCGTGCCGGGCGGGAAGGGACGCCGGTCTTTTTGATCGGCGGTCGTCAGCAGGTGCTGGATGAAACCTGCGCTAAACTGCGTCGTCAGTGGAACGTGAATATTGTCGGGGCGCAGGATGGCTATTTTGCGCCAGCCGAACAGGATGCACTGTTTGCCCGGATTGCGGCCAGCGGCGCAAAGCTGGTAACCGTTGCGCTGGGATCGCCACGTCAGGAGCTGCTGATGCTGGCGTGCCGTGCGCACTGGCCAGATGCCCTCTATATGGGCGTAGGCGGCACCTATGATGTTTTCACCGGTCATGTGAAGCGAGCGCCTCTAATCTGGCAGCGGCTGGGGCTGGAGTGGCTCTATCGCCTTATTCGTCAGCCCTCACGGCTGCGCCGACAGCTAAAACTGCTGAAATATTTGCGCTATCACTGGCGAGGCGATCTCTGATATTGCTGATAAATGCCGCATTTTTAGTCTCTGCCTGCGCATGAATGCGCTATTTCTCGACAAAATGCACAAAGCGTAATCAAACGCGTCTTTTTATTTAAAAAGCACTAGACACGATGGGCGCTTATCTCTAGTATGCACATCCGCAACGGCGCTACGCGCCCGTAGCTCAGCTGGATAGAGCGCTGCCCTCCGGAGGCAGAGGTCTCAGGTTCGAATCCTGTCGGGCGCGCCATATCGTTTGTGCGCATGAGCTTCGGTGGTTGATTTACCGCGGTTGGCAGTAAAGATTTAAATGCTGCAGGTTTGTAATCTGTATCATGAAGAATTGTGGTGGCTATAGCTCAGTTGGTAGAGCCCTGGATTGTGATTCCAGTTGTCGTGGGTTCGAGTCCCATTAGCCACCCCAGATTTTGCTGGGATACGCGAAGGTGGCGGAATTGGTAGACGCGCTAGCTTCAGGTGTTAGTGTCTTAACGGACGTGAGGGTTCAAGTCCCTCTCTTCGCACCAGGCAAAACAGTTTAAAAAAATCGGCGAGTAGCGCAGCTTGGTAGCGCAACTGGTTTGGGACCAGTGGGTCGGAGGTTCGAATCCTCTCTCGCCGACCATTTTTAGAAACCTGTCTGAAAAGACAGGTTTTTTTTCGTCTGCAGAAAAGAGGATGAGAACCTCCGGAGGAGGTTTGCGCCGGGCGCAGCGAGACAACGTTGCGTCAGCAACGGCCCGAAGGGCGCTGCTCGAAGAGCGGCGTTATCCTCTCTCGCCGACCATTTTTAGAAACCTGTCTGAAAAGACAGGTTTTTTTTCGTCTGTTGAAAAGAGGATGAGAACCTCCGGAGGAGGTTTGCGCCGGGCGCAGCGAGACAACGTTGCGTCAGCAACGGCCCGAAGGGCGCAGCTCGAAGAGCGGCGTTATCCTCTCTCGCCGACCATTTTTAGAAACCTGTCTGAAAAGACAGGTTTTTTTTCGTCTGTTGAAAAGCGTATGTGCACCTGAATATCTGACTTATGGGCTGCGGTCAGATATACCAACGTCAGATCTGACGGTCATCTGACGTCTTTCTGCCTGCACTCCTGTCTCTGCCAGCTTTAACAGACACTATCTTCTGAACATAAACGCAGCGTCGTGAATTGCCGACAGATAACCCCTTGTTATTGCTGGATTCATGGAGAGTTCAGGCTGGCTGTCTCCATTCAGAGACAGAAAAAGTCGCTGCTGTCGCCGGACGCCGACACTTCTGCTCCGGCGTCGCCACGGCCTGGCTGGCCGGTACGTCTAAGTGACTGAATTTTAATTTCTTTAAAAATAGTCATCAACCTGGCATGGCTTGTGCAATACTTCTGCTGTAGATGCTCATTCCACCTCTTATGTCTGCTGATGCTACATAAACCTGGGAATGATGCAGAGCCAATTTTCGATACCTGTTGTCTGCCTGCCTGTATCGCGCAAGCCTTACAGGGTTAACAGACACTACGTTGAGTCAGGTATCTCCCGGTTGTCTTACCGACCTGATCTTGCACCTGCCAGTGGCAGGTGTTTTTTTTTGCCTGCGGCCGGGTGGGATGAGAAGACGGGCATAAAAAAGCCGGGCAAGCCCGGCTTTCTGTTTCTCCAGACGGCATCAGCCGTTGGGATTATTCTTCAGCGTCAGCAGCAGCCCTTCACGGCGCATTTTCGCTGCCTCTTCCGGACGATGCAGGCGGTCATAAACATCCGCCAGCCACGCATAGTCGAAGGCATCAGGACGCTGTTCCAGCGCCTGCTGCAGGGCTTCAGCCGCCTGCTGCCATTCGCCGTGGCGCATCAGCAACTGTCCCAGCGTACTGTGCAGTAGCGGCGTAGCGCCATGCTGTTTAATCTGCTGGCGAAGCGCCTTCTCCAGCGCTTCCGGATTGCCGCTTTTAATGCGAGGCATCAGCAGCACCAGGCGGTCGTCGTAATGGCGCTTGAGGCCTTCCAGCACGATCGACTGCGCGGTGTCGTGGTCGTTACATTCGATCAGATGATCCGCCATCGCCACCTGCAGCGTCGTGTCCTGACGGGTTTTGCGGCTCAGCGTGTTCCACCAGCGCTTCAGTCCATCGCTGCCCTGGTCGGCCATCGCCTGATTCATCAGGCCCAGCCAGGCCTGCTGCTGTAGGGCTTCGCGATGCAGATCGTCGCCGACCTGCGCCTTCTGCATGGCGGGCAGGATATCCAGCAGGGCACTCCAGGCACCGGTTCGGATATAGGCCTGTTCAGCCAGACGCAGCACTTCCGGATGACGCGGCGCCACTTCCAGCAGACGGTCGATGCTGTGACGCGCCGCGTGATCTTCGTTACGTGCCAGCTGAATCCGTGTACGGGCAATCTCAACCGGAATGGTATTGCTTTCAGACAGCTCCGCAGCGCGCTCCAGATGCTGATTGGCACGGACTTCGTCGCCACGCTGCTGAGCGGCTTCTGCGGCCAGCAGGTAGTTCGCGACCGGCACATCGGCGTGGTCGGCATCTTTGGAGAGCAGTTTTTCTGCCTGACGATGATCGCCCTCTGCCAGCTTCATCAGCGCCGACTGCGTATGACGCTGTGCACGACGGCGCTTACGTCCGGTAAACCAGCCACGGGTACGGGCCCCGGTGCGCAGCACACGGCGCAGTAACCACTCGACGGCCAGAATCACCAGCAGGCTGATGATAAGGATGATGGCCAGGCCGGTCACGCTGGTTTCGATGTTCCAGTTATCGGTCTGAATCAGTACATAGCCCTGATGACCGGCAATCATCGGTCCCAGCACCACGCCCGCAATCAGCAGGATAAAGAGGATAAATACCTTAAGCATCCTTAGCCTCCCTGCTGAGTAGCAGCGGCAGAAGGTTGCGCTAACAGGTTCCGCACGCGGGTCTGCATCAGCTGCTCCAGCAGCGGCTGACTTTCCAGGCTATCCGGCAGATCCATATTGATGTTCTGCTGGCTCAGCTCATCCAGCTGGGCAAGAAACGCTTTGGTGGCAGCATCGTTGGTGTCGTACCAGGCGCGAACCCAGGCCGAAACGGTATCGATAGACTGCTTGTAGATCTCATCCT
Organism: Pantoea deleyi; assembly: GCF_022647325.1. NCBI lineage: Bacteria > Pseudomonadati > Pseudomonadota > Gammaproteobacteria > Enterobacterales > Erwiniaceae > Pantoea > Pantoea deleyi. Next base: position 3,876,204 of record NZ_CP071405.1, on the reverse strand, counting down.
GATGACGCGGTACAGCCTGCGCCGCAATCAGCAGACGTGATCGGATGTTCTCGCGCAGGTAAACGTCCTGATTGGGGGCCAGCAGTGGCTGGGCGGTATTGTCGCGGCGGCGGATGGTAATGAAATCATCCATAAAGTTATGCCAGCTTTTCACCAGGTTCTGCCGCCATTCGCGCACGGACCCCGACAGCTCGCCACCGTCGCTGTCCATCGGCGCATCGTCGCTGTCGTTATCCGCCAGACGCAGATTATCAACGTTGTTCGACAGCTGATTGAGCTTGAGGATCACGCCATCATAGTCGACCTGGGTGACGGCAGAGAGGTTACTGATATCCTGGGTCAGGGCACGACGCACGTTCATGACGCTGGGATCGTTCATGTCGGCCAGGCTGGCATCGGCGCTTTTCAGCAGTGCCGCCGCAGTGGTGACATCCTGATCGCTCCAGAGTTTACGGCCGGCCAGCTTCACCAGATAGTCCGCCTGCGCCAGCAGCCAGCTGCGCACATCGTTGCCGGAAATAACGGCCATTTTTTCACGCAGCGTTTCCAGCTCTTTTGCAGAGGCGGTCTGCTGGGCCTGCGCCGTCTGCAGGGCGCTTTCTGCGCCACTCAGTTGCTGTGTCAGCTGCTGTTTATCGCTGCTGGCCTGCTGCTGCAACGCGCTTAACTGATCGCTCAGCTTCTGATTGGTTTGTGCCTGCAAATCGGCCTGATGTTTCCCGTTAAGGTATAAACCCGCACCTATTGCCAGCGCGATGACAATCGCCACTGCTCCCAGCACCATGCCACCATTTTTCGCCTGACGCGGTGGTGTGCTGTTGCTGGAAGGAGAGCGGTCGACCGCTGGGGTGGTTTCTTCAACCATGGCGGAGGAGTCTTTTTGTTCCGTCATATGTGGCACATCCCATTATTAAAGTTCAGCGTAACGCGCGCAGCAGCGCATCGTTATCGGCACCATCGGCTACCTGAATATCCTGCCAACCCAATCCTGCGGCCAGAGTAGCCAAACGTTCACTGACGACGATCAGTCGGCAGTTGAGCAGCCATTCCTCGCGATCAACTGCGGGGAACAGCGAAAAAAGCTGTTGTAACATTTCACCGCTGGTCACCACCAGCACAGAGACGCCGCGATCGCGCCAGCGACGCCCCTCAACCGGGCCATCGTAGTGCTTCTGACGGCGCTGATAGCAGGCAGCAAACGTCACCTCGGCACCGCGCCGGGTTAACGTCTCTGCCAGCAGTTCGCGTCCGGGATCGCCACGCAGGATCAGCGCACGTTTACCGGCCACCTGCTGAAGCGTATTCAGCCGGATCAGCTCTTCGCTGGTTTCCTGCGCATGAGGCCAGGTCACCTGCTGACCGCTGACGGTATGAAACGCCAGTGCGGTGCTGCGACCAATTGCATAATAGTCCAGCTCAGGGGGCCACGCTTTGATCCGGTGCTGTGCGTAGTGAATAACCTGCTGTGAAAGGATAAAAACGAGGTCATCGGCGCGCAGGCCGGCGAGCGTCTGAGGCAGAGAGGGGAGGTCAGCGCCCGGCGCAAATTCGATCAGCGGCAGGCTCCACGCCTGTTTACCAATGGCATGCAGGCGTGATACCAGCTCTGCCGCTGCGGGTTCCGGGCGCGTCACCAGGATGGTCATGCCGGCGGCTGCCCCTGATAGACCTCTTGCAGGATTTCACGCGCGCCGCCGTTCAGCAGTTCATCGGCGAGTGAAATGCCCATCTGTTCCGCCTGCGCGCGCGGGCCGCGGCGTTCGCCGCTGACCATGACCCGGCCATCCGGTGCGCCGACCATGCCGCGCAGCCAGAGATCGTCACCTTCCAGCACGGCAAAACTGCCAATCGGCACCTGACAGCCGCCCTCCAGGCGGGTATTCATGGCACGCTCCGCTCTGACACAGACTTCGGTGTCGGCGTGGTTCAGCGCCTGTAACAGGCCGATCAAGGTCGTGTCGTCGAGACGGCATTCGATGCCGACCGCCCCCTGGCCCACGGCGGGCAGTGAGACGTCGGCAGGCAGCGCCTGACGAATGCGATCTTCCAGTCCCAGCCGCTTCAGCCCGGCAACGGCCAGAATAATGGCGTCATATTCACCGGCATCGAGTTTACCGAGGCGGGTGCCGACGTTGCCACGCAGTGAGCGGATAACCAGATCCGGACGACGCGCGCTGATCTGGCACTGACGACGCAGGCTCGACGTTCCGACGATGGCGCCCTGAGGCAGCGCATCGATAGAGTCATAATGATGAGAAACGAACGCATCGCGCGGATCGTCGCGCTCACAGATGGTCACCAGGCCCAGCCCGTCGGGAAAACTGACCGGCACATCCTTCATGGAATGTACCGCCATATCGGCACGGCCTTCCAGCATCGCCAGCTCAAGCTCTTTGACAAACAGCCCTTTGCCACCGACTTTCGCCAGCGGCGTGTCGAGGATAATGTCACCTTTGGTGACCATAGGCACCAGCTCAACGCGCAGGCCCGGATGGGCGCTCATGAGGCGTTGCTGAACATAATGTGCCTGCCACAGTGCGAGCGGACTTTGTCTTGTAGCAATTCTGAAAATTTTGTCTAACATGCTGTTAACCATTTTTATCGTTCACTGAATATCCTATCATCTCTGGGCGAATACTGTCAGTTTCAACGGATTGAAAAGGGTCGGCGCGCGGCTGACGGCCCGGTTTCTCAAGCCGTCGCGTGCGATCCGGTGCTGAAAATGCAGGAAGCGGGTCAGAACGTGCTAAACTGTTAAGTAGCGCAACTTTCTTTACGGTCAATCTGCCGGGTGTTAGATTGATCACGTTTCCAGCAATTATCTGCCCACTTTTTTACGCCAGCAGAGGCAGAGCGCGGAAACAGGGTGCTTAAACACTGGGACAATCAGGCGAAACGTCTTGTACCTCTATATTGAGACACTGAAACAGAGACTGGATGCAATCAACCAGCTGCGCGTTGATCGTGCGCTGGCTGCCATGGGGCCCGCTTTTCAGCGTGTCTACAGTCTGCTGCCAACCTTATTACATTATCAACATCCACAGATGCCGGGTTACCTTGAAGGTAACGTTCCACATGGCATCAGCTTTTTCACGCCTGATGAAAATCAACGCCAGCTGCTGGCCGACCTGACCGGCGATAATGACCTGCGCCACGCCGATGCGCCGAAAGGCGAACGGCCAATCACGGCCATCTACTCGATGGGCAGCACCTCCTCTGTTGGCCAGAACAGCGTCTCGGATCTTGATATCTGGGTCTGCCATCAATCCTGGCTGGATAATGAGGAGCGTCTGAACCTGCAGCGCAAATGCACGCTGCTGCAGAAGTGGTGCGTCTCTATGGGCGTGGAAGTCAGTTTCTTCCTGATTGATGAGAACCGTTTCCGTCACAACGAAAGTGGCAGCCTGGGCGGAGAAGATTGCGGTTCTACCCAACACATTTTACTGCTGGATGAGTTTTACCGTACGGCGGTTCGTATGGCCGGTAAACGCATCCTGTGGAACATGGTGCCGGGCGAAGAAGAGCATCACTACGACGACTACGTGATGTCGCTCTATGCCAAAGGCGTACTGACCCCGAACGAGTGGCTCGATCTGGGCGGCCTCGGCACGCTCTCGGCCGAAGAGTATTTCGGTGCCAGCCTGTGGCAGCTCTATAAGAGCATCGACTCCCCCTATAAAGCCGTCCTGAAAACGCTGCTGCTGGAAGCCTACAGCTGGGAATATCCTAATACGCAGCTGCTGGCGATGGATATCAAACAGCGGTTGCACGACGGCGAAATTATCTGCTTCGGGCTCGATCCCTACTGCATGATGCTGGAGCGGGTCACCGATTATCTGACCAGCATCGACGATCAGCCGCGTCTTGATCTGGTGCGCCGCTGCTTCTATCTGAAAGTGTGCGAAAAACTCAGCACCGACGATCATCAGCACCGCACCGGCTGGCGCCGCGAAATCTTATCGCAGCTGGTGAAAGCCTGGGGCTGGAACGACGAAAAGATTGCCATTCTGGACAACCGTGCAGAGTGGAAAATCGAGCGGGTGCGCGAAGCGCATAACGAACTGCTGGATGCGATGATGCAGAGCTATCGCAACCTGATCCGCTTTGCCCGTCGCAACAATTTAAGCGTCAGCGCCAGCCCGCAGGATATCGGCGTGCTGACCCGTAAACTCTATGCGGCTTTCGAGGCGCTGCCGGGAAAGGTCACGCTGGTTAACCCGCAGATCTCGCCCGATCTCTCCGAGCCTAATCTGACCTTTATTCATGTGCCGCCTGGCCGCGCCAACCGTCCTGGCTGGTATCTCTATAACCAGGCGCCGGACATGGATTCGATCATCAGCCATCAGCCCCTGGAATATAACCGCTACCTGAACAAGCTGGTGGCGTGGGCGTGGTTCAACGGTCTGCTGACCCGCAAAACCCGGCTGCATATTAAAGGCAACGAAATCTGCGATCTGGCGCGGCTGCAGGAGCTGGTGAACGATGTCTCCAGCCATTTCCCGCTGCGTCTGCCTGCGCCGACGCCAAAAGCGCTCTACAGCCCGTGCGAAATCCGCCATCTTGCGATTATCGTCAACCTTGAGCACGATCCGACGGCGGCCTTCCGCAATCAGGTAGTGCACTTCGACTTCCGCAAGCTGGACGTCTTCAGCTTTGGTCAGCAGCAGCAGTGCCTGATCGGAAGTATCGATCTGCTCTATCGTAACTCCTGGAATGAGGTGCGTACGCTGCACTTCAGCGGCGAACAGGCGATGATCGAAGGGCTGAAAACCATTCTGGGCAAGATGCATCAGGATGCGTCGCCGCCCGATACGGTGGAAGTGTTCTGCTACAGCCAGCATCTGCGCGGGCTGATCCGTACGCGCGTGCAGCAGCTGGTGTCAGAATGTATCGAGCTGCGTCTTTCCAGCACACGTCAGGAGCCGGGCCGCTTCAAAGCCCTGCGTATGGCGGGCCAGACGTGGGGACTCTTCTTCGAACGCATGAGCGTTTCGGTGCAGAAGCTGGAAAACGCGGTGGAGTTTTATGGCGCGATCTCCAACAACAAGCTGCACGGTCTGTCGATCAAAGTCGAAACCAATCAGACGCCGCTGCCGCCGGTGGTCAACGGCTACGCCAGCGAAGGGATCATTCAGTTCTTCTTTGAGAACACCACCGACGAGCGTGGCTTCAACATCTATATCCTCGATGAGACCAACCGGGTGGAGGTCTATCATCACTGCGAAGGCAGCAAAGAGGAGCTGGTGCGCGACGTCAGCCGGTTCTACTCTTCGTCACACGACCGTTTTACCTATGGGTCGAGCTTTATCAACTTCAACCTGCCGCAGTTCTACCAGATCGTGAATACCGGGGAGCGATTCCAGGTCATTCCGTTCCGCAGTCAGACGCTGACGCAGCTCTGCACGTCGCAGCCTGACAACGACAACAGCGACTATCAACCGCGCTATCAGGTGCATTGATGCTGACGGGCTGCCTGCGCTCCGCAGGTGGCCGCTCTCTTTCTGGCCTGTCACCCGGTTCACGCTATTTGCGGGGATTTCCTGTTGCTTTTCCACCTTCAACTGCGATGATAAGCATCCAGGTAAAGGACATGAAGAGCATAAAGAATGAAGAAAGTAACAAGCCTGTTGGCCATGACACTGGCAGTAATCAGCCTTGCAGGTTGTGGCCTGAAAGGACCGCTCTACTTCCCGCCGAAGGATCAGCCGAAGAAACAGCAGGCGCCGACCGAACGCCAGAAAGCGGACGCCACTAAAGCCGATGTGGGCGGACTGGTAACCGGCAATGCAGGCGTAAAAGCGAACTAATCTGATGGCTTATCCGGCGGAGCAAAAAATGCAGTTCTCCAAAATGCACGGTCTCGGCAACGATTTTATGGTTGTGGATGCCGTGACACAAAATATCTTTTTTTCGCCGGAATTGATCCGCCGGCTGGCTGACCGCCATCTGGGGATCGGTTTTGATCAGCTGCTGATTGTTGAACCGCCTTACGATCCCGACCTCGATTTCCACTATCGCATTTTCAACGCCGACGGCAGTGAAGTGGCACAGTGCGGCAACGGTGCGCGCTGCTTTGCCCGCTTTGTGCAGCTGAAAGGGCTGACCAACAAAAGCGACATCCGCGTCAGTACCCAGAATGGCCGCATGGTCCTGACCGTCACGCCTGATGATCAGGTGCGCGTGAACATGGGCGAGCCCAACTTCGAGCCGCAGCAGGTGCCGTTTCGCGCCAATAAAGCGGAAAATCTCTATCTGCTGCGCGTGGCAGAACAGACCGTGATGCTGGGTGCGGTGTCGATGGGTAATCCGCACTGCGTCATTCAGGTCGACAGTGTCAAAACCGCACAGGTCGAGCTGCTCGGCCCGATTCTGGAGAGCCATGAACGCTTCCCGGAACGCGTCAACGTCGGGTTTATGGAGATCCTTAATCCCGAACATATCCGCCTGCGCGTCTATGAACGCGGCGCGGGTGAAACACAGGCGTGCGGCAGCGGCGCCTGTGCTGCCGTTGCGTGCGGCATCCAGCAGGGCATTCTGGCCCCGAAGGTCCGGGTTGATCTGCCCGGCGGAACGCTGCATATCACCTGGAAAGGGCCTGGTCAGCCGCTCTATATGACCGGGCCTGCCACACACGTCTATGATGGGTTTATTCATCTATGAAAAATATCGAAGAGCAGGCTGACAGTTCGGTTCTGCTGGACGATCAGGCCGTCAGTGATTACCTGCGGCAGAATCCCGAATTCTTTATCCGCAATGCCCGCGAAGTTGAACAGATGACCGTGCCACATCCGGTGCGCGGCAGCGTGTCGCTGGTCGAATGGCATATGGCCCGGCAACGCAACCATATTCAGCGTCTGGAAGAAGAGATCACGCTGCTGATGGAACAGGCCAGCGCCAACCACGAACTCTTTGATCGTCTGCTGTCGCTGGAGAGCCATCTGGCCGCGGCGGACTCCCTGCAGGATATGCTCAACCGTCTCCATCGCTGGGCACGTGAGCTGGGCCTGGCGGGCGCGAATGTGCGGCTGTTCAGCGATAAATGGCTGCTGGGCGCACCGTCCGATTTCTTCCAGCTGAGCCTGTCGCGTCAGGCGTTTGAGCCGCTGCGCATTCAGCGCTTCGGCAATCAGCATCACTATCTCGGCAGCATCAACGGGCCGGAACTGCTGCTGCTGCTGCCGCAGGCCAAAGCGATTGGCTCGGTGGCGATGTCGCTGATGGGCGAAGAGGGCGATCTCGGCGTGCTGGTGTTCAGCAGCCGTGACAGCCAGCACTATCAATCGGGCATGGGCACGCTGCTGTTGCAGCATCTGTCACAGATGATGCCGGGCCTGCTCGCCCGCTGGGTAGAGCGCGCATGAGTCAGGGGCTGCAGGAGGCCATCGACGGATTTCTGCGCTACCTGAAGGTGGAGCGCCAGCTCAGCCCCCTGACGCAGAGCAGCTATGCGCGCCAGCTTGCCGCGCTGGCGGCCATTGCCGGTGAGATGAAGCTCAGCAGCTGGGCCGCGCTGGACCCGGCGCAGGTGCGCAGCATGGCGGCACGCAGCCGTCGCGCCGGACTTTCCGCCAGCAGCCTCGCGCTGCGACTCTCGGCTCTGCGCAGCTTTCTCGACTGGCAGGTAAGCCAGGGGCTGCTTGCCGCTAACCCGGCCAAAGGGGTGATGACCCCGCGTAAGGCGCGCCATCTGCCGAAGAATATCGATGTTGATGAGGTGAATCAGCTGCTGGAGATCGACCTCAGCGATCCGCTGGCCGTGCGCGACCGGGCGATGCTTGAGGTGATGTATGGCGGCGGGCTGCGTCTCTCTGAGCTGGTGAATATGGATTGCCGTCACGTCGATCTCGATTCCGGCGAAGTCTGGGTGGTGGGAAAGGGCAGCAAAGAGCGTCGGGTGCCGATTGGCGGCACGGCGGTCACCTGGATCCAGCACTGGCTGCCGCTGCGCGACACCTTTGGCGGCCAGGATGATGCGCTGTTTCTTTCGACGCGCGGCAACCGCATCTCGCCCCGCAATGTGCAGAAGCGTTTTGCGGAGTGGGGCATCCGGCAGGGTGTCGCCAGCCATATTCATCCGCATAAGCTGCGTCACTCTTTTGCCACGCATCTGCTGGAGTCCAGCGGCGATCTGCGCGCCGTACAGGAGCTGCTGGGACATGCGAACCTGTCGACGACCCAGATCTATACCCATCTCGACTTCCAGCATCTGGCATCGGTGTATGACGCGGCGCATCCCCGCGCCAAACGAGGAAAGAACGAATGAAGTTTTATCGTCCGCTGTCGGCCATTAAGGCCCTGACTTTCGACCTTGATGACACGCTCTACGATAACCATCCGGTGATCCGCCGCACCGCCCTGGAGTCGCACGCCGCGCTGCAGGCGTATCATCCGGCGCTGCGTAGCGTCACGCCGCAGGATTATCAGCGTCTGCGCGACGACCTGCTGCTGCGTGAGCCGGAGATCTATCACGATGTGTCGGAGTGGCGACGCCGCTCGGTTGAGCTGGCAATGCTGAATGCGGGTCTCTCTGCCGCCGAGGCCACCGCAGGGGCGGCAGAGGTGATGGACGTGTTCCACCACTGGCGCAGCCAGGTCGAGATGCCGGAGGAGACGCACCAGACGCTGAAAGCGCTGGCGGAAAAAGTGCCGCTGGTGGCGATCACCAACGGCAACGCCAGCCCGGAAAAAATGGGCATCGCGGCGTACTTCCGGTTTACCCTGCGCGCCGGACCGGACGGACGTGCCAAGCCGTGGCAGGATATGTATCAGCTTGCCGCACAGCGGCTGGCTATCGCGCCGCAGCACATTCTGCATGTGGGTGATGACCTCACTACCGACGTGGCGGGTGCCCTGCGCGGCGGGTTGCAGGCGTGCTGGATTAATCTGCGGCAGGGTAATCTGATGCACATCCCGGATGCGCGCCTGTTACCGCATGTCGAAATTTCACGGTTGGCATCACTCACCTCACTGCTATAATGGCTGTAAATTTATCCAGTCGTCATCCTTTTTTCTGCGCTGTTGCCGCCTCTGAGCTGGCGTCTGTGTCGCCGCTTTTCTGCGTCGGCACCCCGGCGGCAGGCGAACGCAACAGCGCGACGACGGCGTTTCTTCTCTGGTAAACGGTGCTTATGGACGTTTCTGAACTGCTCGATGGTTTAAATGACAATCAGCGCGCTGCCGTTGCGGCCCCGCGCAGTAACCTGCTGGTGCTGGCAGGCGCGGGCAGTGGCAAAACGCGGGTGCTGGTGCATCGCATTGCGTGGCTGATGTCGGTCGAGAATTGCTCGCCCTACTCAATTATGGCGGTGACCTTTACCAACAAAGCGGCGGCGGAAATGCGTCATCGTATCGAACAGCTGATCGGCACCAGCCAGGGCGGCATGTGGATCGGGACGTTTCACGGCCTGGCGCACCGCCTGCTGCGCGCCCACCACCTTGATGCCGGTCTGCCACAGGATTTTCAGATCCTCGACAGCGAAGATCAGCTGCGCCTGCTGAAGCGCCTGATCAAATCGATGAACCTCGATGAGAAGCAGTGGCCTGCGCGTCAGGGCATGTGGTACATCAACGGCAAAAAAGATGAAGGCCTGCGGCCAAAGCATATCGAAAGCTACGGCAACCCGATTGAGCAGACCTGGCTGCGTATCTATCAGGCTTATCAGGAAGCCTGCGATCGCGCCGGGTTAGTCGATTTTGCCGAGCTGCTGCTGCGCGCTCATGAGCTGTGGCTCAACAAGCCGCACATCCTGAATCACTACCGCGAGCGCTTCACCAACGTGCTGGTGGATGAGTTTCAGGATACCAACAACATTCAGTACGCCTGGATCCGGATGCTGGCGGGCGACAGCGGCCGGGTGATCATCGTGGGCGACGATGATCAGTCGATCTACGGCTGGCGCGGCGCGCAGGTCGAGAATATCCAGCGCTTCCTGCAGGATTTTCCGGCTGCAGAAACGATCCGACTGGAGCAGAACTACCGCTCGACCAACAACATCCTCAAAGCCGCTAACGCCCTGATCGCCAATAACAATGGCCGCCTGGGTAAGGAGCTGTGGACCGAAGGCAGCGACGGCGAACCGATCTCTATCTACTGCGCCTTTAATGAGCTGGATGAAGCGCGCTTTGTGGTGAATCGCATCAAGGTCTGGATGGAGAACGGCGGCGCGCTCAACGACTGCGCGATTCTCTATCGCAGCAACGCCCAGTCGCGCGTGCTGGAAGAGGCGCTGCTGCAGAGCAGCCTGCCGTACCGCATTTATGGCGGTATGCGCTTCTTCGAACGTCAGGAGATCAAAGATGCGCTCTCCTATCTGCGCCTGATGGCGAACCGTAACGATGACGCGGCCTTTGAACGCGTGGTGAACACCCCGACGCGCGGCGTGGGCGATCGTACGCTGGATGTGGTGCGTCAGACGGCCCGTGAACGCCAGATGACGCTGTGGCAGGCAACCCGCGAACTGCTGCAGAGCCGTGCGCTGGCGGGTCGCGCCGCCTCCGCCCTGCAACGCTTCTGTGAGCTGGTCGATTCACTGGCCACCGAAACCGCCGATTTACCGCTGCATGTTCAGACTGACCGGGTTATCAAAGACTCCGGCCTGTGGCTGATGTATGAGCAGGAGAAAGGTGAGAAGGGTCAGGCGCGTATCGAAAACCTTGAGGAGCTGGTGACCGCAACGCGTCAGTTCAGCTATCAGGATGAAGATGAGGATCTGATGCCGCTGCAGGCCTTCTTATCCCATGCGGCGCTGGAGGCAGGCGAAGGTCAGGCCGACAAATGGCAGGATGCGGTTCAGCTGATGACGCTGCACTCGGCGAAAGGGCTGGAGTTCAGCCAGGTATTTATCGTCGGCATGGAAGAGGGCATGTTCCCGAGCCAGATGTCGCTGGACGAAGGCGGGCGGCTGGAAGAGGAGCGTCGTCTGGCCTACGTCGGCGTGACCCGGGCCATGCTCAAACTGACGCTGACCTACGCCGAAACCCGTCGACTCTATGGTAAGGAAGTGTATCACCGGCCCTCCCGTTTTATTGGCGAGCTGCCGGAAACCTGCATCGAAGAGGTGCGTCTGCGCGCCAGCGTCAGCCGTCCGGTGAACCATCAGCGGATGGGTGCGCCGGTGACCAAAAATGACAGCGGATTCGCGCTGGGCCAGCGTGTTCACCACGCTAAATTCGGTGAAGGCACCATCATCAATCTGGAAGGCAGCGGCGAGCACAGCCGTCTGCAGGTGGCGTTTCAGGGGCAGGGAATCAAGTGGCTGGTGGCGGCCTACGCGAAGCTGGAAACGCTTTAGCGTGCGGTTGACGGCTTTTTCGTCTCAGCGTAACATGCGCCCACTATTATCATGAGAGGACAATGCCTTGGACACGCCCAGTCGATGCTGGCTCAATGACCTGTTTAGCAGGCATAACATCTAAGGCTACCTCTTTACGCGGGTAGCCTTAGCGGTTATCAGCGACCTCCCTTTTTGATTCCGTCGCACGAGTCAGCACTGATTTACCTTTGAAACTCTGTTTCCGTGTTCAGGTTGCCGGTTCCTGTGAGGAACGGCGGACAGCCTTGTCCCATTTAGTCTGCAATGGGGAGTATTGCTATGCTGAGCGCATTTAAACTGGATCGCAGCCGCCTGACGCGACTGGAGCTGGAAGACGAAAACGACAAACTGACCACCTCCGTCTGGGTCGATCTGATCGAACCGGAAGAGGGCGAACGTGACCGGGTGCAGTCCGAGCTGGGCCAGAGCCTGGCGACACGGCCGGAGCTGGAAGATATCGAGGCCTCGGCGCGTTTCTTCGAAGATGAAGATGGGCTGCATATCCACTCCTTCTTCTTTTATGAAGATGCTGACGATCACGCCGGTAACTCCACCGTGGCCTTCACCATCCGTGAAGGCCGGCTCTATACGCTGCGCGAACGTGAACTGCCTGCGTTTCGTCTCTACCGCATGCGCGCCCGCAACCAGACCCTGATCGACGGCAACGCCTTTGAGCTGCTGCTCGACCTGTTTGAGACCAAAATCGAGCAGCTGGCGGATGAGATCGAGAACATCTACAGCGCGCTGGAAAAACTCAGCCGGGTGATCATGGAAGGCCAGCAGGGCGAAGAGTACGATCAGGCGCTGTCGCGGCTGGCAGAGCTGGAAGATATCGGCTGGAAGGTGCGTCTCTGTCTGATGGATACCCAGCGCGCTCTGAACTTCCTGGTGCGTAAGGCGCGGCTGCCGGGCAACCAGCTGGAGCAGGCGCGGGAAATCCTGCGCGACATCGAATCGCTGCTGCCGCATAACGAATCGCTGTTCCAGAAGGTGAACTTCCTGATGCAGGCGGCGATGGGCTTTATCAACATCGAACAGAACCGCATCATCAAGATCTTCTCGGTGGTTTCCGTGGTCTTCCTGCCGCCCACCCTGGTGGCCTCCAGCTACGGGATGAACTTCGAGTTTATGCCGGAACTGAAGTGGAGCTTTGGCTATCCCGGTGCCATTGGCCTGATGATTCTGGCCGGACTCGCGCCCTATCTCTACTTCAAGCGCAGAAACTGGCTGTAAAACCGTGACGGGCCATCTGAGATGGCCCATTTTACTGGCTCCCGTCCCCTTTTCTGCGTAATCTCACCCTTCTGTTTTTACAAATAATTAACTTCTTATGGATGCTCTGTCGTTGCCTGTGCAGTGGACGCTGCTGCTGCTGATCTCGGTACTGCTCGGTGCGGTGCTGCACGTTTTCCATGTGCCAGCCGCGCTGCTGCTGGGGCCGATGGTGGTCGGTGTCGTGATGGGGCTGTCGGGTGCCACGCTGCGGATTGATAAACGGCTGTTTCTGCTGGCTCAGGCCGTGCTGGGCTGCATGATCGCCCAGAGCCTGTCGCCGTCGATCCTGACCCCGCTGATTCAGGAGTGGCCGATTATCGTGATGGTGCTGCTGCTGACGCTGGCGGCCAGCGGCCTCTCCGGCTTTCTGCTGGTGCGCTTCAGTCATCTGCCCGGCCCGACCGGCGCCTGGGGATCGTCGCCGGGCGGCGCGTCGGCGATGGTGGCGATGGCGGGAGACTTTGGCGCAGACGTGCGGCTGGTGGCGTTTATGCAGTATCTGCGGGTGCTGTTTGTCGCATCGGCGGCGGCGCTGGTGGCGCGCATCGGGCTGGGCGATCAGGCGCACAGCGTGTCGTTAGTCTGGTTTCCCACCCTGAATCACGGTTTTGCGCTGACCCTGGTGGTGATGCTGACGGGCGCGTGGCTGGGCACCCGTCTGCGCATCCCTTCTGGCGCGCTGCTGATGCCCGCGCTGGCTGGCGCGCTGCTGAACGGCAGCGATCTTGTGGCGCTGCAGGTGCCGGAATGGCTGCTGGCGATGGCTTATGCGCTGATCGGCTGGAGCGTGGGGCTGCGCTTTACCCGGCCGATATTCCTGCTGGCGCTGCGCACGCTGCCGCAGATGCTGGCCTCGATCTTCGGGCTGATGCTGTTGTGTGGCGGGCTGGCGTGGATGCTGACGCAGATGCTGGATATCGATCTGATGACGGCCTATCTCGCCACCAGTCCGGGCGGACTGGACACGGTGGCGATTATAGCGGCGGGCACCCAGGTCAACATGGCGTTTGTGATGGCGTTACAGACGCTGCGTCTCTTTACCATCCTGCTGACCGGACCGGCGTTAGCCCGCTTTATTTCACGCTATGCGCGCACGGGTACGGAGTGAAAACGCCACCGCGTCGCAGATAAACACCAGCAGCGCCAGCCAGATGAAGCCGAAGGTCACCATCTTGTCCGGCGTGATCGTTTCACCGTAAAACGCGACGGCCAGGATAAACATCAGCGTCGGGCCGAGATACTGAAAGAAGCCCACCGTTGAGAGCCGCAGCCGGGTACAGGCTGCGGCAAACAGCATCAGCGGAATGGTGGTGACAATGCCGGCCGCTATCAGCATCAGGTTGAGACTGAGCGGATTCGCGGAGAGATGACTGGTGCTGCTGTCGGCAAACCCAAACAGATAGAGCGCCGCCAGCGGAAACAGCCACAGGGTTTCAATCAGCATACCGCTCTGCGCATCGACCTGAATCTTCTTCCGCATCAGCCCATACACGGCAAAACTCAGCGCCAGACCGAGCGCAATGATCGGCAGCGAGCCAAACTGCCACAGCTGCACCAGCACGCCGACCGCAGCCAGCAGGACCGCCAGCCATTGCAGGCGACGGAAACGCTCACGCAGAAACAGCATACCGAACACCACATTGATCAATGGGTTAATAAAGTAGCCGAGGCTGGCTTCCAGCATATGCTGATTGTTGACCGCCCAGATAAACAGCAGCCAGTTGCCACCAATCGTCAGCGCCGTTACCGCCAGCAGCAGCACTTTCCTGGGTTGCCGTAATACGGATCGCACCATGGGCCAGCTGCGGCTTGCGGTGATCAGCAACAGCATAAAGAGTGCAGACCAGATCACGCGATGTGTCATGATCTCCGTCGCCGGAACCTGTTTTACCAGCTTGAAATAGGCGGGCGCGATGCCCCAGATAAAGTAAGCGCCCAGGGCAAAACCGATGCCCTGACGGGTCTGTTGCGTATCCATGTGAAATCCAGAAGTGATTAGCCGATCAGATAGGTGGCGGTCGCGGTGGCAATATAGTCACCCTGTTGATTGTGCAGCTCTACGCGCGCGACGGCGACCTTGTTTCCGGCGCGCAGCAGGCTGCTGGTGGCGGTAAAGCGCTCGCCACGTCCGGGCCGCAGATAGTCGACGCGCATATCGATGGTGCCCATGCGCGAGAGCCGGTGGCGCAGATCGGCCTCGCTGATGCTCTCCTGACGGGTTAAGGCATTGCTGACGCAGACCATGCCCGCCGCCACGTCCAGTACGGCTGCGATCACGCCGCCGTGCAGGATCTGCTGCACCTGGTTACCCACCAGCATGCTTTTGTTATTGAAGCTGATCTCGGCGTAGTCGGCGTCAAGGCGCATCAGCTCCAGGCCCAGTGCCTGATTAAACGGCATGTGATAAACGAAAATTTCGCCGACCAGCTGGCGAGCGTCCTGCGGTGTCAGCACGGGTGATGACATGATGATGTGTCCTGAAAAAATCGGGCCAGAGGGGCGCGGAACGTTAATGAGTTGTGTATTCTATGCCGCCTGCGGGGGTGTTTCCAGTTTAAGAAATCAGCACTCATGCTCACTGCCATTTGCGTGTAGAATGGCCTCCTTTTTACGACACCCTTTCAGTTATTTTGATACGCAGCGCTCACCGGAGAATTTTATGCGTAAGCATCGCGCCTTGCTGGCGGCAATGTTGATCTTCCCTGCGCTGGCGCAGGCGGATGAAGCCCAGATTAAAGAGGTTCATGACGCACCAGAGGTTCAGGGAAGCATTATTGCTAACCTGCTGGAGAAGCACGATAACCCGTTTGTTCTCTACCCGTATGAGAACAACTATCTGCTCTATACCTACACCAGCGACATGAACAAAGAGGCGATCTCCTCCTATAACTGGGGAGAAAATGCCCGCAAGGATGAGGTGAAATTCCAGCTCAGCCTGGCATTTCCGCTCTGGCGCGGTATTCTGGGCGACAACTCGGTGCTGGCCGCGTCCTATACCCAGCGCTCCTGGTGGCAGCTGTCGAATCGCGGTGAGTCATCGCCTTTCCGTGAGACCAACTATGAGCCGCAGATTTTCCTGGGCTGGGCCACGGACTATTCGCTGGGAGGCTGGACGCTGCGTGATGTGGAAGTGGGTCTGAATCATGAATCCAACGGACGCAGCGACCCGACCTCACGAAGCTGGAACCGCGTTTATGCGCGCCTGATGGCCGAGAACGGGAACTTCCTGGCGGAGATCAAGCCCTGGTATCGTATTCCGGACGGCGCCAACAACGATGATAATCCCGATATCACCAAATATATGGGCTATTACCGCACCCGTCTGGGCTATAAACTGGGCGACAACATCTTCAGCGTAGAGGGCAACTATAACTGGAACAGCGGTTATGGCGGCGCCACCCTGGGCTGGAGCTACCCCATCAGCGAGCACGTTCGCTTCTATACTCAGGTATTCAGCGGCTACGGTGAATCACTGATCGATTACAACCATCGCCAGACGCGTCTGGGTGTGGGTGTAACGCTCAACGACTTGTTCTAATCCCTAACGTAAGACAGGAATCGCGTGGCAACCTCGGCAGTTCTCAATCAGGAAGCGCTGGCGCAGCAGGTATTACAGGATACCTTCGGCTACCAGCAGTTTCGTCCCGGTCAGCAGACGATCATTAATGAGGCGCTGAACGGGCGCGATTGTCTGGTGGTTATGCCCACCGGCGGCGGTAAATCGCTCTGTTATCAGATCCCGGCGCTGGTGCGCGAGGGGCTGACGCTGGTGGTCTCCCCGCTGATATCTCTGATGAAAGATCAGGTCGACCAGCTGCTGGCGAATGGCGTGGCGGCCGCCTGTCTCAACTCGACCATGACGCGTGAGCAGCAGCAGGCCGTGATGGCGGATTGCCGCACGGGTCGGGTGAAGCTGCTCTATATCGCTCCTGAGCGCCTGATGATGGATAACTTCCTGGAGAATCTGGCGCACTGGCAACCCGCGATGCTGGCGGTGGATGAAGCGCACTGTATCTCTCAGTGGGGCCACGATTTCCGGCCGGAATATGGCGCACTCGGCAGCATGCGTCAGCGCTTCCCGGCGTTACCGGTGATGGCGCTGACCGCCACGGCGGATGAAACCACCCGCAACGACATCGTTAACCTGCTGCATATGCAGGACCCGCTGATCCAGATCAGCAGCTTTGACCGTCCCAACATCCGCTACACGCTGGTGGAGAAGTTCAAGCCCACCGATCAGCTGCTGCGCTATGTGCAGGATCAGCGCGGCAAATGCGGCATTATCTACTGCAACAGCCGGGCGAAGGTGGAGGATACCGCCGCGCGTCTGCAGAGCCGGGGATTCAGCGTCGGCGCATACCACGCCGGGATCGACAGCGAACAGCGCAGCCGGGTGCAGGAAGCGTTTCAGCGCGACGATCTGCAGATCGTGGTGGCGACGGTCGCCTTCGGGATGGGCATTAACAAGCCCAACGTCCGGTTTGTGGTGCACTTCGACATTCCACGCAACATCGAGTCCTATTATCAGGAAACCGGGCGCGCCGGACGGGATGGCCTGCCCGCGGAAGCGATGATGCTCTACGATCCGGCGGATATGGCCTGGCTGCGTAAATGCCTGGAAGAGAAAGTGCCCGGCCCGCTGCAGGATATCGAGCGCCACAAGCTCAATGCTATGGGCGCGTTCGCCGAGGCGCAGACCTGCCGTCGTCTGGTGCTGCTGAACTATTTCGGCGAGGGTCGTCAGCAGCCGTGCGATAACTGCGATATCTGTCTCGATCCGCCCAAGCGCTATGACGGTCTGGTCGAGGCGCAGAAAGCGCTCTCCGGCATCTATCGCGTCGGGCAGCGCTTCGGGATGGGCTACATCGTGGAGGTGCTGCGCGGATCGAACAACCAGCGTATCCGCGAACAGGGCCACGACAAGCTGCCGGTCTACGGGCTGGGCAAAGATCAGAGCCACGAACACTGGGTCAGCGTGTTGCGTCAGCTCATCCATCTGGGACTGGTGACGCAGAACATCGCCATGCATTCCGCGCTGCAGCTCACCGAGGCGGCGCGTCCGGTGCTGCGGGGCGAAGTGCCGCTGATGCTGGCGGTGCCGCGTCTGATTACCGCAAAAACCAAAAGCAGCGGCCCGGCGAAGTTTCACGGTGGCAACTACGATCGCAAACTGTTCGCCAAGCTGCGTAAGCTGCGAAAAGCGATTGCGGATGAAGAGAACATTCCGCCTTATGTAGTGTTTAACGACGCCACGCTGATAGAGATGGCAGAACAGATGCCGGTCAGCGCCTCAGAGATGCTGAGCGTCAACGGCGTCGGGCACCGCAAACTGGAGCGCTTTGGCAAACCTTTCCTGGTGATGATCAAAGAGCATCTCGATGAAGAGTAGAGGACACTGATTATGCTGATGTTATTTGCAACGGTCGCGCTGGTGCATCTGGTGGCGCTGATGAGCCCCGGCCCCGATTTCTTTTTCGTTTCGCAAACCGCCGCCAGCCGCTCCCGTAAAGAGGCGATGATGGGGGTGCTGGGCATCACGCTGGGGATTGTGGTCTGGGCGGGCGTGGCGCTGATGGGCCTTCATCTGATCCTGGAAAAAATGGCCTGGCTGCATCAGATTATTATGGTCGGTGGCGGACTCTATCTGCTGTGGATGGGCTGGCAACTGATGTGCTCGGCCCGCCAGCGTCACAAACAGCCGCAGCAGGATGAGCCGGTGGTGGAACTGCCAAAACGCGGCATGAGTTTTCTCAAGGGGCTGCTGACCAACCTGTCGAACCCGAAAGCCATCATCTACTTCGGCAGCGTCTTCTCGCTGTTTGTCGGCGATGATGTGGGTGCGGCGGAGCGCTGGGGCCTGTTCCTGCTGATTATCGGCGAAACCTTTGCCTGGTTTGCGCTGGTGGCGGCTATCTTTGCGCTGCCGTGGATCCGCGCGAAGTATCAGCGTCTGGCGAAGTGGGTCGATGGCATGGCCGGTGTGCTGTTTGCCGGTTTCGGTATCCACCTTATTATCTCGCGTTAAGCCCGGATGCAGTCCGATCTGCCGGAACGCGCAGGGCGCGACCGGCAGACGTCCCACCCTCAGCCTTCTCTTTCTGATTTGCCTTCCGCGATTCTGTTCTTTTTCTGCCGCTGCCGCAGATAAATCGTCACCCTTTGTTAAATACTGAAACGCTGGCCTCCGGTAGGGTCGGCGTGGAAGGCCTGTTGTTGTGAAGAGGATAATCAGAATCAAACGTCTGTTACTGCTGCTCATCGCGGCCGCGCTAAGCGCCTGTGCTGCACCGGCATCCGTGGCTCCCCCGGCGCCGGAACCGGTCAGAAAAGACAGGGTGTCGGCGATCCTGGCGCAGGCACCGCCGCTGTCAGCGCCGCAGGGCGAGAGAATCGCGCAGATCTCCGCCGCCTTTCTCAGGACGCCTTATCAGGCGCACACGCTTAAGGGGTCGCCGGAGATCCCCGAAACGCTGGTGGTGAATTTTCACGGCGTGGATTGTTTCACGCTGCTGGATTACGTTCAGGCACTGAGCGCCAGCCGTGACCGCGCCAGCTTTGAGGCGAACCTGATCCGCACCCGCTACGCGGGGGGCGAGGTGCGTTACCTGAACCGCCGCCACTTCTTCTCTGACTGGTTCGCGGAAACCCCGCGCAACGCCGCAGATGTGACGGGCAGCCTTAGCCCGCAGGCGGTGACGGTCGTGAAGCTGCTGAATCGTGCGAGACGCGGAAAACCACAGGTGCCCGGTCTCGGCGTGATCTCCCGTCGCATTACCTATCTGCCCGCGAAAGCCATCACGCCCCAGGTGTTGGCGCAGATCCGCACTGGCGATTATGTCGGCGTCTACGCCACCGCACCGGCGCTGGATGTCACGCATGCTGGCATCGCGGTGCGGCATGATGGCCGGTTATGGTTCAGAAACGCCTCTTCACTGGCCACCACCCGCAAAGTGGTCGATATGCCTTTTCGCGACTATATGCGGTCTAAGCCGGGGATTATTGTCCTGCGTGCGCTGCCGGTCAGTGCGCCTTGATGGCGGGGCAGGAAGGGGAAAAGCGAGGCGCCGACCAGCGCCGGTCGGCGCGCGGCACTCAGGCGATCTTTCTGGCACTGGCGAGCAGTGCGCCCACCGCCATAAACAGTCCGCCAAAAATACGGTTCATTAACTTCATCTGGCGGGGGCCTTTAATCCAGCCGGCAATCCGCGTCGCCAGCGTGGCGTAGCCAATCATCACGATGATATCCACCACCACGGTCGTCACGCCCAGCACCAGATACTGCATAAAGAGCGGCTGATGCGGCTGGATAAACTGCGGAAAAAGCGCGGCGAGAAACACGATGCTTTTCGGGTTGGTCAGGTTAACCAGCACGGCGCGTTTGAACAGACGACGACGCGGCATCGCTCTGGCGACGGCATCCAGATCGATCCCGCCTGCGGAGCGCCACTGCTGGATACCCAGCCAGACCAGATAGGCCGCACCGGCCCACTTCAAAATTTCAAACGCCAGCAGCGACTGAGAAAACAGCGCGCCCAGCCCGATACCCACCAGCATGATATGCAGCGCCAGTCCGACCTGCAGGCCAGAGATCGACGCCACCGTGCCGCGGTAGCCGTGGCTGATCCCGGTACTCATGGTGTTAATGGCACCGGAACCCGGCGACAGGCTGAGGATTGTGGTGGTAAGCAGATAGGTCAGCCACCATTCGATGGTCATGGGTCAGGCTCTCATTAGTAGCGGAATTGTGACACAATACGCCAGAATTAAGCGCGGCGCTACGGCCTGCACCAGGCATTCAGGACCCGGTATCCGGTCAACAGGAGGGCGAATGGATCAACATAAAGCCAGCTGGCTGAGACGGGAAAAAGCCTTTGCGGCCTTCGCCACCGGGCCGCTGCTCGACTTCTGGCACCGCCGTGAAGAGTGTGAATTCATCGGCGTCGGCAATCTGACGCTGCGCTATGTGCGTTTCACATCATCGCAACATCAGCGTGTGATCCTGATTGTGCCGGGACGCATCGAGAGCTACATAAAATATCCTGAGCTGGCCTACGATCTGTTCCACTGCGGGTTTGACGTGATCATCCTGGATCATCGCGGTCAGGGACGATCCGATCGCCTGCTGGAAGATACCCATCGCGGCCATGTGGCGGAATTTACCCACTACGTCGACGATCTGGAAACGCTCTATCTGAAAGAGATCGTCAGCGGTCACTATCAGCAGCGTTACGCGCTGGCGCACTCTATGGGTGGGGCGATCCTGACACTGTTTCTGGCGCGTCAGCCACAGGCCTTTCATGCGGTGGCGCTGGTGGCGCCGATGTTTGGCATCGCGTTACCGTTGCCCTCCTTTCTGGCCCACCGGATCCTGGACTGGGCGGAGAAGCGACCGGCCGTGCGCGATGGCTATGCGCTGGGCACCGGACGCTGGCGCGCCCACCCGTTTGGCATCAATCGGTTGACGCACAGCGCCGAGCGTTACCGGCGCAATCTGCGTTTTTATGCGGACGACCCGGCGCTTCGCATGGGCGGACCGACCTACCATTGGGTGCGTGAAGGCATCCATGCGGGTCGCAACATCCTCAGCCAGGTTGATAAGATCACCACGCCGCTGCTGCTGCTGCAGGCCAGCGATGACCGGGTGGTCGACAATCGTTCGCAGGATCTGTTCTGTGCCGCCATGGCCGCGGCGGGCCATCCGTGTGAAGGCAACACGCCACGGGTGATCGACGGTGCGCGTCACGAGATCCTGTTTGAAAAAGATGAGATGCGTGCCGAAGCACTCAATGCAGTGGTCGACTTTTTTTCATCGCATCACTGACGTTATTTATCCGACCGGTTAACACCGGCTGAATCAGCTATCCGAGGTTTTCATGTATCACATCGTTGCATCCGATCTGGATGGCACGCTGCTCTCTCCCGAACATCGCCTGACCCCTTTTGCGCGTGAAACGCTGCAGCAGCTGGTCGCGAAACAGATTCACTTTATTTTCGCCACCGGTCGTCACCATATTGATGTGGGCCAGATGCGCGACAGCCTGGCGATTCCGGCCTATATGATCACCTCAAACGGCGCGCGCGTGCACAATGCCCAGGGTGAGCTGGTGTTCAGCCACAATCTGGATGAGGATATCGCCAGCGATCTGTTTGGCCTGCAATATCACCACCGCGACATCCTGACGCACGTCTACCGCGACGATGAGTGGTTTGTCAGCCGTTCCAGCCCGGCTGAGCAGGACTATTTCCGCGAGTCGGTGTTTAATTATCAGGTCTATGAGCCGGGTCTGCTGCCCACCGATAACATCAGCAAGGTCTTTTTCACCTGTGAAAATCCTGAGCATCTGATCCCGATGGAGCAGGCTATTGAGGCGCGCTGGGGCGACCGGGTGAATGTCAGTTTCTCGCTGCCGACCTGTCTGGAAGTGATGGCGGGCGGCGTATCGAAGGGCCATGCGCTGGAAGCGGTCGCGAAACAGCTGGGCCACTCGCTGGAAAATTGTATCGCCTTTGGCGATGGCATGAATGACGTGGAGATGCTGAGCATGGCCGGAAAGGGCTATATCATGCAGAACGCGCATCAGCGGCTGAAAGATACGTTGCCGGAGCTGGATGTGATTGGTTCCAATGCCGATGACGCGGTGCCGCAGACGCTGCGCACGCTCTATCTGGCTTAAGCCATCCGCATAAAAAAGGGCCGGTTATCCGGCCCTTTTTTTATTGCCTTCAGGCAGGGCTCTTTTTGTGCCGGTGTTCGCTGACCATGGTCAGCAGCAGCAGGACCACCGCCAGCACGCAGCCGGCAATCATCACCATAAAGCCGCCGTCCCAGCCGAAGTAGTCGACGGTATAGCCCACGATGGCGCTGGCGGCGACAGAGCCGCCCAGGTAGCCGAACAGGCCGGTAAAGCCTGCCGCCGTTCCCGCGGCTTTTTTCGGTGCCAGCTCCAGCGCGTGCAGACCAATCAGCATTACCGGGCCGTAGATCAGGAAGCCGATCACGATCATGCAGGTCATATCGACCCCGGGGTTGCCCGCCGGATTGAGCCAGTAGATCACGGTCGCAATAGTCACCAGCGTCATAAAGAAGACCCCGGTCGCGCCACGGTTGCCGCGGAAGACTTTATCCGACATCCAGCCGCAGAGCAGCGTCCCAGGAATCCCCGCATATTCATACAGGAAGTAGGCCCACGAGGACTTATCCAGCGTGAAGTGTTTCACCTCGCGCAGATAGGTCGGCGACCAGTCCAGGATGCCGTATCGCAGCAGATAGACAAACACGTTGGCCAGCGCGATGTACCACAGCAGCTTATTCGGCAGCACATATTTCATGAAGATCTGTTTGGCCGTCAGCTCCTCTTCGTGGCTGGCGTCATAGTCGGGTGGATAGTCGTTTTTGTACGCCTCAATCGGGGGCAGACCGCAGGATTGCGGGGTATCGCGCATCAGCGCAAAGGCCAGAATCGCAATCGCAATGGCACCGAAGGCTGGCATATAGAGTGCCGCTTTCCAGTCGTTGAACCACGCCATCCCGAGCAGGAACAGCAGCGGCGGAATACCGCCGCCCACGTTATGCGCACAGTTCCAGACCGAGACGATTCTGCCGCGCTCCTTCTGCGACCACCAGTGCACCATGGTGCGTCCGCAGGGCGGCCAGCCCATGCCCTGGAACCAGCCACAGATAAACAGCAGCACGAACATCACCATGATGCTGGAGGTGGCCCAGGGAACGAACCCCATGATCAGCATCACGGCGGCGGCCAGAATCAGACCGGCCGGTAAAAAGACGCGCGGATTCGAGCGGTCAGAGACGGATCCCATGATGAACTTAGAAAAGCCGTAGGCAATGGAAATGCCCGACAAGGCAAAGCCCAGGTCACCACGTGAAAAACCCTGCTCAACCAGATAGGGCATGGCGAGAGCAAAGTTTTTCCTGACCAGATAGTAGGCCGCATAACCAAAAAAGATCCCGATGAAAATTTGCCAGCGCAGACGACGGTAGAGAGGATCGACGCGATCCTCTGCCACCTGCGGCTGACGTGGTGCAGGTTTAAAAATACTCAGCATCAGTGAAGCCCTCCAGGGCACATTATGGTTTTAATTCCCAGCAGGTTGGGGCAGGACGTGGACAGAACGAAATGGACAAAAGATGTTCCATTTCGCGCAAAGAATAGTGTTAGTTGCGCAACGTTACTGTGATGGATGACACATTTGTTACAGTTTTATTACAGATGAGAGCGAAAGTGATCACGAGATGGATCATTTCGCGCATTTTGTCTGGCTGAAAACCGATTCCGGCGACAGTTATGTCAGGACGTGTAAATAGCCGCAGAAAGGGCTGTTCCGGTCGCCTGGTTTATAACCGGATGTCAACCAGATTTTGCAGCCTCGCGGCGACACATTGTTTACACTGACGGCCTGTTAATTTCGGGATTGTTACCGTGTTCTTACTGATCATTACCACTATTCTGTGGGCCTTTTCGTTCAGCCTGATTGGTGAATACCTCGCCGGTCAGGTGGACAGCTGGTTCTCTGTGCTGATGCGACTGGCGCTCGCTGCGCTGGTGTTTTTACCCTTTCTGCGCTGGCGCGGCTATCGGCCGTCAACGCTGCTGCTATACATGCTGGTGGGGATGCTGCAGCTGGGCGTGATGTACCTGCTGAGTTTCGAAGCCTATCTCTACCTCAGCGTGTCGGAGTTCCTGCTGTTTACGGTGATGACGCCGCTCTATGTGACGCTGATTTATGACCTGATCAGTCGTCGTCCCCTGCGTATCGGCTATATCTTCAGTGCGCTGCTGGCGGTGGCCGGGGCGGCGATTATCCGCTATGACAAAGTCAGCGATCATTTCTGGTTTGGTCTGCTGCTCGTGCAGCTCGCCAACATCTGCTTCGCGGCGGGAATGGTGGGGTATAAGCGTCTGCAGGAGACCCGGCCTATGCCGCAGCACACCGCCTTCTCCTGGTTTTATCTGGGCGCGGTCGCGATCGCGGTGATCGCCTGGTCAGCCTGGGGGAATCCGCAGAAATTGCCGACCACCTCGCTGCAGTGGGGCATCCTGGTCTGGCTGGGGGTGGCGGCGTCCGGTCTTGGCTATTTTATGTGGAACTACGGGGCAACGCAGGTCGATGCCGGCACGCTGGGCATCATGAACAACATGCACGTTCCCGCCGGGTTGCTGGTCAATCTGGCTATCTGGCAGGAGAAACCGCACTGGCCGAGCTTTATCGCGGGCGCGCTGGTGATCGTCGCCTCGCTGTGGGTGCATAAGCGCTGGGTAGTCGGGCGGCGCGATCGATAAACCGGTGAATGTATCTGCACCGATGCTGAACCGGCGGGCTGATGCCGGTTCAGCCTTCCGGACTGACGTAGTCGCCTCGTAAAGGATCGCCATCTTTTTTCGTCGTCCGGGCTATCCTGGCCCGGACACTTCGCCGTTCAGGCGCGTTACCCCTGAAGCGTTAACGACTTCTTCGTGCTTATTGGTACAGGCAGAAGAGTGGGCGATAGCCATGAAGTAAATGGGGTTAATTGCCTGTAGAACTAGTCAGTCTGGCTGCAAGGGATTGGTGTCTTGCTTAATCCCCCTCAGAAACTGAATACTATCCGCCAGCCCAGGCTCACACTACAGGTTAGTCATCGATCGAGAGCGTACCAACAGGAACCAGAACCGTTATACGCCAGGCTCCTGATGACTATTGCCTCAGACAATCAGAGCGCATACCGGGTGTGCTGATCAACAAAGCGCTAAGCAGAAAAACGTTTGCCACCATGTTCAAACCTGAATGTTTGAACACGGTCACGTGCTGGCCCGCGAGGGAGAAAACCTCGCGAATAAGGTAAACAAACCGACGGTGAAGGCATTGGAATGGATGGATCTCCAGCTCAGGGCATAGCCCGCTCTTTCCGACCGTATGGCACGGGATCAGGCAGGCTTTTCGCTCTTAGGGCGCTGAATCATTGCCAGCCCTTTCAGGAAGTTACGCAGGATCTGATCGCCGCATTCGCGGTAGTTTTTATGGTCAGGCTTGCGGAAAATCGCGCCGACTTCGGCCTGCGAAACCGTAAAGTTCGCACGCTTCAGCACCTCAGGAATGTCGGTGGTTTTCAGATCGAAAGCGATGCGCAGCTTCTTCATGAAGATGTTGTTGGTCATTTTGCGCTCGATGGATGGCGCAGGCGCATCTTCACTTTTGCCGCGACGATAGAAGATCAGACCATTCAGGAAATACCCCATCAGCACGTCGGGGCAGGGGCGAAACGCGGCATCGTCATCTTTTTTCAGCCATGCCTGAATATCTGTCTGCGGCACGTCGCACTCTGCCAGCGCAAAAATCTCCACCATTTTCGCATCGCTCAGGTTAAGCATGTAGCGCACGCTGCGCAGAATATCGTTGTTAGTCATGGTGAAATCTTCTCATGGTCGGTCAACAGGCTGCGCATTATAGGGGATTTTGCCCGCGCCCGCGCAGGTTTGTGCCGATCGGCTTAACGCTGCAGCACGGCACCCGGTCGCGCGGCATCGCGCACAAAGGGCAGATGCTCACAGGCGTGCTGGCGGGCAAAGCGGATAAAGGCTTCCAGCACCGGCTGGCGCTGTTCGCCGTCGCGCACTGCGGCATAGAGGCGGCTCCAGAGACCCTCGCCCAGCGTACGGGTCACGACCAGCCCCTGCTTCTCAAAGCTCTCGACTACCCAGTGCGGCAGCGCGGCAATGCCCATGCGCGCGGAGACCATCTGAATCATCAGCAACGTGTTATCCACATTTTTCAGCGCCGGGCTGACGCCAGCGGGCTGCAGAAAGTGACGCCAGATATCAAGACGCTGACGCTGGACCGGATAGATCATCAGGACTTCATCGGCCAAATCTTCCGGCGAGATCTGCTCCAGCTGCGCCAGCGGATGATCCGTCGCCAGCACCAGTCGCACCTCAAAATCAAACATCGGCGAGTAGAACAGACCCGAACGCGCCAGAATATCGGAGGTCAGCACCACATCCAGCTCACCCTGTTGCAGCGCGGGCTGAGGATCAAACGTCACGCCCGATTTGAAATCCATCACCACCTGCGGCCAGCTCTGACGGAATTTATCCAGCGCCGGGGTCAGCCACTGAATGCAGCTATGGCATTCGATAGCGACCCGCAGCGTGGTCTGATGCGGCTCGTCGCAGGCCTGGAGTGCCTGCTGGATTTGCGGCAGCACCTGCTCCGCCAGTTGCAGCAGGATATCGCCCTGCGGGGTAAAACGCAGTGGCTGACTTTTACGCACAAACAGGCGGAATCCCAGACGCTGCTCCAGATCGCTGAACTGGTGAGACAACGCCGATTGCGTCTGATGGAGCTGGGCCGCTGCCGCAGCCAGCGATCCCGTATTGCGCAGAGCCTGAAGCGTCCGCAGGTGCTTGAGTTCGATCATGAGTGTCCTTCACATCGAAAATGAACATATTGCGCTTGTGCAACATACAGTACCCGCAGAGTATAGCAGTGTAAACATCTGGACGGCTAAACATCTTTGACTGCCCGGTTAAAGCACCGTGAACCTTTATCTGGAGACTGGCACATGACTATCCTCAATCATACCCTCGGTTTTCCCCGTATTGGCCTGCATCGTGAACTGAAAAAAGCCCTGGAGCGTTACTGGGCGGGCGACAGCACCCAGGCGGCGCTTCTGGCGACGGGACGCGAGCTGCGCGCTCGTCACTGGCAGCAACAGAAAGAAGCTGGCGTCGATCTGCTGCCGGTGGGGGATTTCGCCTGGTATGATCATGTGCTGACCACCAGCCTGATGCTGGGCAATGTGCCTGAACGCCATCAGAACCCGGCGGGCACGATTGACCTCGACACGCTGTTCCGCCTGGGCCGGGGGCGCGCCCCCGCCGGCGAACCTGCGGCAGCGGCCGAAATGACCAAATGGTTTAACACTAACTATCACTATCTGGTGCCGGAATTCAGCCGGGATCAGACCTTTAAGCTGAGCTGGACCCAGTTGCTGGATGAGGTGGATGAGGCGCTGGCGCTGGGGCATAACATCAAGCCGGTGCTGCTGGGCCCGGTGACCTATCTGTGGCTGGGCAAGGTCAAAGGCGCGCCGTTTGAACGCCTCTCGCTGCTGAGGGCGATCCTGCCCGTCTATCAGCAGGTGCTGGCGGAACTGGCAAAGCGTGGCATTGAGTGGGTCCAGATGGATGAACCCGCCCTGGCCCTTGAGCTGCCGCAGGCATGGCGCGACGCCTTTCAACCGGCATATGACGCCCTGCAGGGTCACTGCAGACTGCTGCTGACCACCTATTTTGACCGCATCGGGCAGAACCTTGAGGTGATCCGCAGGCTGCCGGTGCAGGGGCTGCATGTCGATCTGGTTCATGGGGATGACGATATTGAGCACCTGCATCAGCAATTGCCCGCCAGCTGGCTGTTGTCGCTTGGCGTCATCAACGGACGCAACGTCTGGCGCACCGATCTGAGCCGCTGGTTTGATCGCCTGCAACCGCTGGCCGCCCGGCGTCCGTTGCTCTGGATCGGCTCCTCCTGCTCTCTGCTGCACAGCCCGATCGACCTCAGCACTGAAACGCATCTGGATGAGGAGGTCAGAAGCTGGCTGGCCTTTGCGCTGCAGAAGTGTGGTGAGCTGTCGCTGCTGAGTCAGGCCCTGAACCGCAACGATGCGGCATCGCTGGACGCCTGGAGCGCGCCGATTCGCGCCCGCGCCCACTCCCGTCGCGTGCATAATGCGGTGGTGGCGCAGCGTCTGCAGGCCATTACACCCGAACAGAGTGCCCGCCAGAGCGCCTGGCCGGTACGGAGTCGCCTGCAGCATCAGCGACTGAGCCTGCCCGCCTGGCCCACCACGACCATCGGCTCTTTTCCGCAGACCACGGAGATTCGCCGCCTGCGCCTCGACTTTAAGCAGGGGCGGCTCGACAGCCGCCATTATCGCACCGGTATCGCGGAGCATATCAGGCAGGCGATTCGCGAACAGGAGCGGCTGGGGCTGGATGTGCTGGTGCACGGTGAAGCGGAACGTAACGATATGGTGGAGTACTTTGGCGAGCATCTGGAGGGCTTTGCCTTTACCCGCAATGGCTGGGTGCAGAGCTACGGTTCGCGCTGCGTGAAGCCGCCCGTCATCATCGGCGATGTCTATCGTCCGGCGCCGATTACCGTCGACTGGGCCCGTTATGCGCAGTCGCTGACGGACAGACCGGTCAAAGGCATGCTGACCGGCCCGGTAACGATCCTCTGCTGGTCATTTCCGCGTGAAGATGTGCCACGGGAAACCCTCGCGAAACAGATCGCGCTGGCGCTGCGGGATGAGGTGGCGGATCTGCAGGAGGCGGGTATCGGCATTATCCAGATTGATGAGCCGGCCCTGCGGGAGGGGCTGCCGCTGCATCACTCGGCCTGGGCCGGTTATCTGAACTGGGCGGTGGAGGCTTTCCGGCTGACGGCGGGCGTGGCGCGGGACGAGACCCAGATTCACACCCATATGTGTTACTGCGAATTCAGCGACATCATGGCGGCAATCGCGGCGCTGGATGCGGATGTGATCACCATTGAAACCGCGCGCTCTGACATGGATCTGCTGGCGTCGTTTGAACACTTCGACTATCCCAATGAGATCGGCCCCGGCGTCTATGATATTCACTCGCCCAACGTCCCCAGCGTCGAAGGCATCGAAGCGTTGCTGCTGAAGGCGGCGAAGCGCATCCCGGAGGCGCGGCTGTGGGTAAACCCGGACTGTGGACTGAAAACGCGTGGCTGGACGGAAACGCGCCAGGCGCTGGCGAATATGGTGAGAGCGGCGAAGAAACTGCGTGGAGAGACGGCGTAGCCGAGGGTCTGACGGGGAAAAAAGGGCGCAGAAGCGCCCGTTTTTTATTTATCGTGAGGCGACGCCATACTGCCTGAACCAGGCCAGCATCCGCTGCCAGCCATCCTGGGCCGATTCCGCATGGTAGCTCGGCCGGTAGTCGGCGTTGAACGCGTGTCCCGCTTCGGGATAGACGATGATCTCGGCGGTGGCATTGGCGGCATGCAGCGCCTGACGCATCTGCTCGACGCTCTCCAGCGGGATCCCCTCATCCTGACCGCCATACAGGCCCAGCACCGGCGCATTGAGATCGACAGCAATATCAATCGGATGCTTCTGCTGCTTCAGGGTGCGCTCCCCGGTCAGTCGGCCATACCAGGCGACTGCGGCCCGCAGCTGGGGATTGTGCGCGGCATAGAGCCAGCTGATGCGGCCACCCCAGCAGAATCCGGTAATGCCCATGCGGCGGATGTCGCCGCCGTTGCGGGCTGCCCAGTTGGCGGCGTGGTCGAGATCGGAGAGCACCTGGCTGTCCGGCACTTTGCTGACCAGTTCGCTGAACAGCGTCGGGATATCGTGATACTCCGACGGATCGCCCTCGCGGAAATAGAGTTCAGGCGCGACAGCCAGATAGCCCTCCAGCGCCAGGCGGCGGCAGATGTCCCGGATATGTTCATGCACACCAAAGATCTCCTGCACCACCAGCACCACAGGCAGCGGGCCGTCTGCGCCCTGCGGTCTGGCGAAGTAGGCTGGCATGTTTTCGCCCTGGCTGGGCACTGAGGTTTCACCCGCCTGAATGGCCGGACTGTCGGTCATGATGGTGGTGGCGGCGGTGGGCTGCACGGCAGGGGCAAAGCCGTCCGTCGCCGGTTTTTGTGCCATATTATCACTGGGTTTCATTAGTCTCTCCGTGCAAGCATTTGCGCAATCAGGTAACTATAGCCTGGCGTTAAACTGCGCGCGCCAGGTGCCGGGCTACAGGATCAGCCGCGAATAAAATCCTCCCACTCTTTAGCATTGCGCTAACGCCGACACAGCCTTACTGCGCACAGTCGCGACCGGGAAGATGTATTTGTGTGACGATAGTCTCAATCTGTGGTCTGAAAAATGTAACTTTCATTTTCTTAAGTGAAAGCTGTCACATATTTATCCGGCGTGCTGACGTAAAGTGGCGCGATACTTTCCCTTAACAGGAGTCTGAAAATGACACAGTCTGACGTTTTCCATCTGGGCCTGACCAAAGCCGACCTGCAGGGCGCTACCCTGGCGATTGTGCCAGGCGATCCGGAGCGCGTGAAGAAGATTGCCGGACTGATGGAAGATGCCACGCATCTCGCCTCACACCGTGAATTTACCTCCTGGCTGGCAAAGCTGGATGGTAAGCCTGTCGTCGTCTGCTCAACCGGCATCGGTGGCCCATCCACCTCGATTGCGGTCGAAGAGCTGGCGCAGCTTGGCGTGCGCACCTTCCTGCGCGTTGGCACCACCGGTGCGATCCAGCCCTATATCAACGTCGGCGATGTGCTGGTGACCACGGCGTCGGTTCGCCTGGATGGCGCCAGCCTGCACTTCGCACCGATGGAGTTCCCGGCAGTGGCCGATTTCAGCTGCACCACCGCCCTGGTCGCGGCCGCAGAAGCCTGTGGCGCGAAGACCCACATCGGTATCACCGCCTCGTCTGATACCTTCTATCCGGGCCAGGAGCGCTACGACACCGTTTCAGGCCGCGTGGTCAGTCGCTTCAGGGGATCGATGAAGGAGTGGCAGGAGATGGGCGTACTCAACTATGAGATGGAATCCGCTACACTGTTAACCATGTGCGCCAGCCAGGGTCTGCGAGCCGGCATGGTGGCGGGCGTGATTGTGAACCGTACGCAGAAAGAGATCCCGGATGCGGTCACGATGAAGCAGACAGAAAGTGACGCAGTGAAGATTGTGGTCGAAGCGGCGCGTCGCTTGCTGTAACGGTCGCGTCAGGCAGCAGGTTTTCCGGACTCAGAACCTGCTGCTGGTCATTAACGGCGCGTAACATCAGTTAAACCTGAGGATGTTTATGCGCCATACCTCTCCTGTCCGCCGTCCTGCCCTTGGTCTCAATCCCGCCGCTCTCAATGCGCGGCTGGAACGCAGTGCCGAACGTTTCCGCGCCGCCATGCAACAGGGCGACTATGCGCTGGCCGCCCGCTGCTGTGAAGAGGTGCTGCGGTCAATGCCAAATCAGATGCAGGTGCTGAGCGACTATGCTCTCTGCCTGCTGCGTCTGGGCCAGCACGCGAAAGCGTACAAAATCTATCAGAAGATCCTTCAGTCGCCGCCTGCGGTGCAGGCCACCGCCTCCGACACCTGGCTGGATGGCTTAACCGAGGTGTGCGGCTGGCTCAACAGACGCGAAGAGATGGCGCAGTATGGGCTGGCCTCGCTGATGCGCTCGGATGCGCGTTTCAGTCAGGGACAGCGTGTGGCCTTTCCGGCCGCGCAGCCCGAACCCGCCGATCTCAGTCGGCCAGAGCAGAACGTTATCGCCTTCTCTCTGTATGGCGATCAGCCTCGCTACTGTGAAACCCTGATTAAAAACGTGGAGGTGGCACCGGCGCTCTATCCCGGCTGGTCCTGCCGTATCTATCTGGATGACAGCGTGCCGCAGCATGTCTGGCAGCGTCTGGATCAGCCGCATGTCAGGCTGATCGATATGTCGCACGAGAAAACGCTCTATCCGACCCTGTGGCGTTTTCTGGTGCTCGACGATCCACAGGTAAAGCGCTTTATCGTGCGCGATGCCGACTCGCTGCTCTCGGAGCGCGAAGCGGCTGCGGTTAACGCCTGGCTCGCCTCGCCTTACTGGTTCCACCATATGCGTGACTACTTCTCTCATACCGAACTGCTGCTGGCGGGCATGTGGGGCGGCTGTCACGGCGTCTTCCGGCATGTGGCGCAGGCGATGCGCGATTTCATCGCGCAGTATCAGGGGAGCCAGCGCTTTACCGACCAGTATTTCCTGAAGGTGGCGTTATGGCCGACGGTGCGGGAAAGTCTCCTGAGCCACGATGAACTCTTCCATTTCCACCAGGCCCGGCCCTGGCCTGACCATGCGCCCGTGCGCTGGCAGACGCCCCATTTTCATGTGGGCAGCAATGCCGGGTTTGCCAGTATGCGCGGAAAATCGGCGGCGGCGGATGGCAGCCGCCAGCGCGTGGCGATCACCGCTGGCGAGACGACCTGGGACTATCTGGCGCCGGTCAGCAAGGGCGAGTGGCAGCTGCCCATGCCCTTTTTTCTGATCGAGGAGTGGCAGGCGGGCAGGCTGCGGGTCGCGGCCCTCTAAGGCGCTGAATCCCGGCAAAATTATCTGGACATTCATACAGTGCGACTCTACCTTTTCCCTCAGCAGCCTGAGTCGGGGGAAATCATGGATCAGCACATCATCATCAGCGCCTGTCTGGCGCTTGCCGGGGCAGGGATCGGCTGGATGCTGGCACAGTTACGTGCCGGTCATCTGGTCGCCCGTTTTCAGACCGAGCGCCGTCTGCTGGAAGAGGCGCAACAGCGTCAGCAGCAGCAGGTCGATCAGCTTCAGCAGCAGGCGCAGCAGCGGGAGCAGGAGCTGCGTCAGCTTCACGGCGCGCTGAGCGGTGCCACCGAACGGCTGCAGCAGCTTGATTACTGGCGTAACGAAAGCGAACAGCTTAATCGCGAACTGCGCAATCAGCTGGAGGTGAACAGCGCCCAGGAAGCGGAGCTGCGCGAAGTGACCATCCGTCTGGAAGAGACCCGCTACGCCGCAGAAGAGAAACAGCGTCTGCTGACCAACAGCGAACAGCGTCTCAGCGCCCAGTTTGAAAACCTCGCCAACCGTATTTTCGAAAACAGCGGCCGTCGCGTTGATGAACAGAACCGTCAGAGCCTGAACGGGCTGATCGGCCCGCTGCGTGAGCAGCTGGATGGTTTCCGCCGGCAGGTGCATGAGAGCTTTGGTGCAGAAGCACGCGAACGGCATACCCTGACCCATGAAATCCGCCAGCTGCAGCAGCTGAATGCGCAGATGGCGCAGGAGGCGCTCAACCTGACGAAAGCGCTGAAGGGCGACAATAAAATTCAGGGGAACTGGGGGGAAGTGGTGCTGAGCCGGGTGCTGGAAGCCTCCGGGCTGCGGGAAGGCTACGAATATGAAACGCAGGTCAGCATCCAGTCTGAGCAGCAGGGCAGGATGCAGCCGGATGTGATTGTGCGTCTGCCGCAGGGCAAAGATGTGGTGGTGGACGCCAAGATGACGCTGGTGGCCTATGAACGCTATTTCAACGCAGAGGATGAGATCGCCCGTGAGCAGGCGATCCAGGAGCAT
Organism: Pantoea deleyi; assembly: GCF_022647325.1. Lineage (NCBI taxonomy): Bacteria > Pseudomonadati > Pseudomonadota > Gammaproteobacteria > Enterobacterales > Erwiniaceae > Pantoea > Pantoea deleyi. The sequence continues at coordinate 3,842,468 of NZ_CP071405.1, read as the reverse complement.
GTGAGTGCCATGCGTGCGCACATCCGCCTGCTGAGCCGGAAAGATTATCAGCAGTTGCCTGGCTTGCGGTCGCTGGATTATGTGCTGATGTTTATTCCGGTGGAGCCCGCCTTTCTGCTGGCGATCGATCGGCAGCCTGAACTGATTAGCGAGGCGCTGCAGCAGAACATTATGCTGGTCAGCCCCACCACGCTGCTGGTGGCGCTGCGCACCATCAATAATCTGTGGCGCTATGAGCACCAGAGCCGCAATGCCCAGCGGATAGCCGATCGGGCAGCGCGGCTCTACGACAAGATGCGGCTCTTCGTGGATGATATGAGCGGGATTGGCCATAGCCTGGATAAAGCCCAGAACAGCTATCGCGAGGCGATGAAAAAGCTGGCAGAAGGGCGCGGTAACCTGATCGCGCAGAGCGAGGGGTTCCGGGCGCTGGGCGTGGAGATCAAACGCCCCATCAACCCGCAATTAGCCGAACGCGCCATGCCAGAAAACCGGCTGGAAGAGGAGGCCGATGAGGAGAGGGAAGGGGAGGAGAGTGAGTCGCGTGTGAGACGCCTCCACGAATAGTATGGGCGCAACGTGCCTGACTTCCGTGACTCTGATACACTTCGGGAAGTATTGTTTGTGGAGCAGGTAAAACCGATGGCAGATGAATCACAGCAGGAAACCACCCATTTTGGCTTTCAGACGGTCGCCAAAAGCGAAAAAGCGGACAAAGTCGCGGACGTTTTTCATTCCGTAGCCGCAAAATATGACCTGATGAACGATTTGATGTCGTTTGGCGTCCATCGCATCTGGAAGCGTTTTACCATTGACAGTAGCGGCGTACGTCGCGGTCAGCGCGTGCTGGACCTGGCGGGCGGAACCGGCGATCTGACGGCAAAATTCTCGCGTCTGGTCGGCGAAACGGGTCAGGTTGTTCTGGCCGATATCAACAGCTCCATGCTGAAGATGGGCCGCGAAAAGCTGCGCAATCAGGGCGTGGTTGGCAACGTAAGTTACGTGCAGGCCAACGCAGAAGCGCTGCCTTTCCCCGATAACTATTTCGACTGCATCACCATCTCCTTTGGCCTGCGCAACGTCACGGAAAAAGAGAAGGCGCTGGCCTCAATGTTCCGTGTCCTTAAGCCAGGCGGACGTCTGCTGGTGCTGGAGTTCTCTAAGCCCGTGCTGGATCCGCTGAGCAAGGCGTATGACGCCTACTCGTTCCACATTCTGCCGCGTATCGGGCAGCTGGTGGCGCAGGATGCAGAGAGCTACCGCTATCTGGCCGAATCGATCCGCATGCATCCCGATCAGGAGACCCTGAAAGCGATGATGAACGATGTCGGCTTTGAAAATACCACTTACTCCAATATGACCGGCGGCATCGTGGCGCTGCATCGTGGATTTAAGTTCTGAGTGAGATGGTAATGAACCTGACGCCCTTGATTACCGCAGGTCTGGAAACGGCGCTGAACCGTATTCTTTATCGCGATCGCGGCCTGAAATCAGCGCGGCAACGCCTGAACGGCCGCGTGCTGACGCTGCGCCTGGAAGAGTTCTCTCATCCGCTGGTGCTGGTGTTCAGTGAACAGCAACTCGATGTGCTGGCAGACTGGCAGGATCGCAGCGACTGCACGGTGATCACGTCGCTGAAAACCCTGCCGAAGCTGCGCGATCGCCAGCAGCTGACGCCGCTGATCCGCAGCGGTGAGCTGCAGGTCGACGGCGATCTGCAGGTCGTGCAGCAGTTCTCTGCGCTGCTGGATCTGGCTGAGCTGGATCCGGCGGAATATCTGGCGCCCTGGGTCGGCGATATCGCTGCGCAGGGTATCAGTCAGCGCGCACAACAGGCTTTACGCTTTTTCAAAGGTGAAGTGCAGCGTCGCCAGGACTATCTTGGACAGGCCATCACGGAAGAGTGGCGTGTTGCGCCTGGCTCACTGGAGTTAGCCTGGTTCTCTGAGGAGGTCGACGCGATGGAACGTTCGCTTGAGGCGCTTGATGCGCGTCTGGCGCAGCTGGAGGCAAAATGAGTTTTGGAGAGATCCGCCGCTTATATCTGATCATGAAGGTTTTTCTGACCTATGGCCTTGATGAACTGATCCCTCAGACCCGCCTCACTTTCCTGTTCCGCCTGTGGCGGCGCTCTGTTTTCTGGATCCCGAACCTGCATCAGCATGAACCGGTCGGTGCCCGCATGCGCATGGCGATGGAGCAGCTGGGGCCGGTCTGGATCAAGTTTGGCCAGATGCTGTCGACCCGCCGGGATCTCTTCCCGCCGCTGATCGCCGATCAGCTCGCCATTCTGCAGGACCGCGTCGCACCCTTTGATGGCGTCAAAGCGAAAGCGCAGATTGAAGCCTCTATGGGCGCGCCGATTGAGACCTGGTTCGACGATTTTGACATCAAACCGCTGGCGTCAGCCTCTATCGCGCAGGTCCACACCGCCACACTGAAATCGAACGGCAAGGCCGTGGTGATCAAAGTGATCCGCCCCGACATTCTGCCGGTGATTAAAGCGGACATGAAGCTGATCTACCGTCTGGCTCGCTGGGTACCGCGTCTGCTGCCGGATGGCCGCCGTCTGCGTCCGGTCGAGGTAGTGCGCGACTACGAAAAAACCCTGCTGGATGAGCTGAACCTGCTGCGTGAAGCCGCCAACGCGATTCAGCTGCGCCGGAATTTCGAAGACAGCCGCATGCTCTATGTGCCGGAAGTCTATTCCGACTACTGCAGCGAAACCATGATGGTGATGGAGCGCATCTATGGGATCCCGATTTCCGATGTGGCGACGCTGGAGCGGCATGGTGTGAACATGAAGCTGCTGGCGGAACGTGGCGTGCAGGTCTTCTTCACCCAGGTCTTCCGCGACAGTTTCTTCCATGCCGACATGCATCCGGGCAACATCTTTGTCAGCTATGAACATCCTGAAGATCCGCAATATATCGGTATCGACTGCGGGATTGTCGGGTCGCTGAACAAGGAAGATAAGCGCTATCTGGCGGAAAACTTCATCGCCTTCTTCAACCGCGACTATCGCAAGGTGGCGGAGCTGCATGTGGATTCCGGCTGGGTGCCGCCCGATACCAACGTGGAAGATTTCGAATTTGCGATTCGCACCGTCTGCGAACCGATTTTTGAAAAGCCGCTGGCTGAAATCTCCTTCGGGCATGTGCTGCTGAACCTGTTTAACACGGCCCGCCGCTTCAATATGGAAGTGCAGCCGCAGCTGGTGCTGCTGCAGAAAACGCTGCTCTACGTGGAAGGGATTGGTCGTCAGCTCTATCCGCAGCTTGACCTCTGGAAGACGGCGAAGCCGTTCCTGGAAGAGTGGATTAAGGATCAGGTGGGTCTCTCCGCGCTGGTGCGGGCGGTTAAAGAGAAAGCGCCATTCTGGGCTGAAAAGTTGCCCGAGCTGCCCGAACTTTTTTACGACAGCATGCGTCAGCACAAACTTCTGCGTCACAGCGTCGATAAATTAGTGGGCGACCTGAACGTGCAGCGCGTCCGTCATCATCAGGCGCGTTACCTGTTTGGCGTCGGGGCCACCCTGCTGTTAAGCGGAACGGCGGTTCTGCTCGCCAGGCCGGACTGGGACTTCTTTCCGGCGGTGCTGATGGCGGCGGGAATCGTCTCCTGGGTTATCGGCTGGCGTAAGACAAACTGATTGTCACGTCCGGCAAAAAAAAGGTAATGTCGCTGGTTCAGGCCCGGTTAAAAAGGGCTCGCTGTGGTGCATTACCTCATCATTTTCACAGAACATCAGAGGCTATCTCATGGGCGGTATCAGTATCTGGCAATTATTAATCATTGCCGTGATTGTTGTACTTCTGTTCGGTACCAATAAGTTACGTAATCTGGGGTCAGATTTAGGTTCGTCGATTCGTGGTTTCAAAAAAGCCATGAGCGATGAGGATGACAAAAAGGATCAACCGAAAGATCAGGATGCTGACTTCGCGGCGAAAACGCTGGCGGACAAACAGCCCACGTCGGCTAACAAAGAAGAAGCCAAGAACGACAAGCAGGTGTAAACCGTGTTCGATATTGGTTTTAGTGAACTGGTTTTGGTGTTCGTTATCGGGCTGATTGTTCTCGGCCCGCAACGTTTACCGGTTGCGGTGAAAACCGTGGTCGGCTGGATCCGGGCGATTCGTTCGCTGGCAGCCAATGTACAACATGAACTGGCGCAGGAGCTGAAACTGCAGGAGCTGCAGGACAGCCTGAAAAAGGTGGAAGAGGCGAGCCGCGGCACACTCTCCCCTGAGCTGAAAGAGTCGATGGAAGAGCTGCGTAAAACCGCGGATTCAATGAAGCGCTCGGTCAGCCAGAGCATCGACATTGAAAAAGAGGAAGACGAGGCTAACACCATCCATTCTGCCCGGCACACCGTCGCGCCACAGCCGGCTTCCGAGCCTGCGGCGACTCCGGCAACGACAGAACAGCAGGCCAGCGCTCCGGCGCAGGCACCCGCTGCGGTCTCCGCCGATCCGGCTGTGCACACCCCGGCTGCCGCGTCCGGTGCGGCCAGCGCTCCGGCGCAGGCACCGGCTGCGGGCTCCGCCGATCCGGCTGTACGCGCCCCGGCTGCCGCTTCCGGTGTCGCCAGCGCCCCCGCGCAGGCACCCACGGGCGAGGTGACCAGAAACGCCGATTCCGGGCGGCCTGCCGCACCCTCCTCTTCTGCAAGTGATGAACGATAATGGCCGTTGAAGATACCCAACCGCTCATCAGCCATCTGATTGAGCTGCGTAAGCGATTACTGAACTGCATCATCGCCGTCTTAGCCATTTTTCTGGTGCTGGTTTTCTTCGCCAACGACATCTACCAGCTGATTGCGGCCCCGTTAATCAGCCAGATGCCGGTCGGCTCCAGCATGATTGCGACCGATGTGGCTTCGCCTTTTTTCACCCCGATTAAGCTGACCATCATCGTGTCGGTGTTTCTTGCAGTGCCGGTGATCCTCTATCAGGTCTGGGCTTTCGTCGCCCCGGCGCTATACCGGCATGAACGCCGGCTGGTGATGCCGCTGCTGTTTTCCAGCACCTTCCTGTTCTACTTCGGCGTAGCCTTTGCCTATTTCGTGGTCTTCCCGCTGGCATTCGGCTTCTTCACCAAGACCGCGCCGATTGGCGTCACCGTCGCGACCGATATCGCCAAGTATCTCGATTTTGTCATGACGCTGTTTATGGCCTTTGGTGTGGCGTTTGAGGTGCCGGTGGCGATCGTGCTGCTCTGCTGGACCGGCATTACCAGCCCGGAAGATCTGAAAAAGAAACGTCCCTATATTCTGGTAGGCGCGTTTGTGGTCGGGATGCTGCTCACACCACCGGATGTTTTTTCCCAAACTTTGCTCGCTATTCCGATGTACTGCCTGTTTGAAGTCGGCGTATTCTTTTCCCGTTACTACGTGGGTAAAGGCCGCCGCTTGCAGGATGAGGACGAGAACACCGACTCCTGACGCTGACAGTCTTACCCGCCCTGGCGGGAAGCTATCGCTGCAAACCGCCCTGATGGGCGGTTTTTTGTTTTATAAACTATGGGAAAAATTATGTTTGATATCGGTGTAAACCTGACCAGCACGCAATTCGCCGCCGATCGGCAAAAGGTGGTTAAACGCGCGCGTGATGCGGGCGTCACCGGCATGCTGATTACCGGCACCAATGCGCTGGAGAGCCAGCAGGCGCAGCGGCTGGCTGAAGATCAACCGGGTTTCTGCTGGTCCACCGCGGGCGTTCACCCGCATCACGCCAGCGAGTGGTCGGCGGAGATCGCCAGTACCCTGCGTCGTCTGGCTGAAAAACCGGAAGTGGTGGCTATCGGTGAGTGCGGGCTCGATTTCAACCGCAACCTCTCCGCTCATGAGCAGCAGGAGTATGCGTTTGACGCGCAGCTGGCGCTGGCGGCAGAACTCAATATGCCGGTGTTCCTGCACTGTCGCGAAGCCCATGCGCGTTTCGCCGCGGTCCTGGCACCCTGGCTGCCAAAACTGCCGGGCGCAGTGATCCACTGCTTTACCGGCACGCGCGATGAGCTGGAAGCCTGTCTGGCGATGGGCTTATCGGTAGGGATTACGGGCTGGGTATGCGATGAACGACGCGGGCTGGAGCTGCGCGAGCTGCTGCCACTGATTCCGGCCGATCGTCTGCTGCTGGAGACGGATGCGCCCTATCTGCTGCCGCGCGATATGCGCCCGCGTCCGACCTCGCGCCGCAACGAGCCCTGCTTTTTACCGCATATTGTGAATCAGGTGGCGACATGGCGTGGCGAACATGCTGAGGCGCTGGCGGCCCGCGTCGATCAAAATGCGCGGACGCTGTTCAGACTGGCTTAAACCTTGCGGAACTGCTTGTTATCGACGCTGCGCATCACCTGCTTGTTCAGCAGATTGAGCAACAGAATAGAGCGCGTTTCACCATCCGGTTCGGCAAAGATGGCGCGCAGCCCCTCAAATGTGCCTTCGGTGATCACCACTTCATCGCCGCTTTGAGGGGTTTCCGGATCGAGCAGGATTTGCGGAACGTCGGTTTCCAGCGCTTCAATCACGGCCGACGGCACCGTGGCGGGCGTGGTGCCGAAGCGCACAAAGTGGCTGACGCCGCGCGTGCTGCTGATCGTCGTCGTGTGAATCGCTTCCGGATCGAACTCGATGAACAGGTAATTAGGAAACAGAGGCTCACTCACGGTGGTGCGTTTACCGCGCACGATCTTTTCCAGAGCGATCATCGGGCTCAGGCAATGCACTTCCTGCCGCTCCAGATGCTCCTTCGCGCGTAATAGCTGTCCACGTTTGCAATAGAGTAAGTACCAGGATTCCATAACTGCTCCCATCGAATGGACGCTAAGAATAGCAAACCTGCTGCCAGAGTTATAGCGCAGGGGCAGCGTAAAGCGTCCCCTGGTGAAAATAAACTGAGACTTTTCTTAACCTGCCGGATCGCGGCAGAAAGGGCGACGGAAAATTGACGTCAGCCACCGCGCTGTATCAGACTCGATAACCATCACGGCGGCTGTCGTATAAACCTCAGCATATCCGCCTAATCAGACCTATAATGGCCGATTCACTCTGGCCGGAAAGTTAAAGCCGCATGAAATATCACGATTTAAGAGACTTTCTCGCGCTGCTCGAACAGCGCGGTGAGCTAAAGCGCATTACCCAGTCGATCGATCCCGAACTGGAGATGACCGAAATTGCCGACCGCACCCTGCGCGCCGGTGGCCCCGCTCTGCTGTTTGAAAACCCGAAAGGGTATGACATGCCGGTGCTGTGCAACCTGTTTGGCACGCCAAAGCGCGTGGCCATGGGCATGGGTCAGGAGGATGTCAGCGCCCTGCGTGAAGTGGGTAAGCTGCTGGCCTTCCTGAAAGAGCCGGAGCCGCCAAGAGGCTTCCGCGATCTGTTCGACAAGATGCCGCAGTTTAAGCAGGTGCTGAATATGCCGACCAAACGGCTGCGTAATGCGCCCTGTCAGGAGGTGGTGTTCAGCGGCGATGAGGTCGATCTGACGCGCATCCCGGTGATGCGGTGCTGGCCGGGCGATGCGGCTCCGCTGATTACCTGGGGCCTGACCGTGACACGCGGACCGCACAAAGAGCGGCAGAACCTCGGCATCTATCGCCAGCAGGTGATTGGCAAAAACCGGCTGATTATGCGCTGGCTGTCGCACCGTGGTGGCGCGCTGGATTATCTGGAGTGGACGAAGGCGCATCCGGGCGAGCGTTTTCCGGTGTCAGTGGCGCTGGGTGCCGATCCGGCCACTATCCTCGGTGCCGTAACGCCGGTGCCGGATACCCTGTCGGAATATGCCTTTGCCGGCCTGCTGCGCGGTAACAAAACCGAAGTGGTGAAGTGCCTGTCGAACAACCTCGAAGTGCCCGCCAGCGCGGAGATCGTGCTCGAAGGGTATATCGAAGCGGGCGATATGGCCCCTGAAGGCCCTTACGGCGACCACACCGGCTACTACAATGAAGTGGATAGCTTCCCGGTCTTTACCGTCACGCATATTACACAGCGTCGTCAGGCCATCTATCACTCCACCTACACCGGCCGTCCGCCGGATGAGCCTGCGGTGCTGGGTGTGGCGCTGAACGAAGTGCTGGTGCCGATTCTGGTGAAGCAGTTCCCGGAGATCGTGGACTTCTATCTGCCGCCAGAAGGATGCTCTTACCGGCTGGCTGTCGTCACCATTAAAAAGCAGTACGCAGGACACGCCAAACGTGTCATGTTTGGCGTCTGGTCGTTTTTACGGCAGTTCATGTACACCAAATTTGTTATTGTGTGTGACGATGATGTTAATGCGCGTGACTGGAACGATGTGATCTGGGCGATTACGACGCGAATGGATCCGGCCCGCGATACGGTATTAGTGGAAAATACCCCGATCGATTATCTCGATTTCGCTTCACCTGTCTCCGGACTGGGGTCGAAGATGGGGATGGACGCAACCAATAAGTGGCCGGGTGAAACGCAGCGCGAATGGGGTACCCCCATCGTTAAAGATCCTGCGGTGACGGCGCGCATTGATGCTATCTGGGATGAGCTAGGTATTTTTGATCAGCCGCCACAGCGTTGATGGCGAGCACAACCATAAAGACGACCCGACAGAGGGAACGCATGACAACGTTAAGCTGTAAAGTAACTTCGGTTGAGGCGATTACCGACACGGTCTATCGCGTTCGCCTGATCCCCGAAGCGGAATTCACCTTTCGCGCGGGACAGTATCTGATGGTAGTGATGGATGAGCGTGACAAGCGTCCCTTCTCACTGGCCTCCACGCCGATGGAAAAAGAGATCATTGAGCTGCACATCGGTGCCTCCGATCTCAATCTCTACGCCATGGCGGTGATGGATCGGATCCGCAACGATCGTCAGATCACGGTAGATATCCCGCACGGCGATGCCTGGCTGCGCGAAGAGAGCCGCAAGCCGCTGATTCTGATCGCAGGCGGCACCGGCTTCTCCTATGCCCGCTCGATTCTGCTGACCGCGCTGGCGGAACAGCCTGAGCGCGATATCGCCATTTACTGGGGCGGACGTGAACTCAAGCACCTGTACGATCTGGACGAGCTGGATGCGCTGGCCGTGAAGCATCCCAACCTGAAGGTCATTCCGGTGGTCGAGCAGCCTGAAGCGGGCTGGCAGGGTCGTTCAGGTACGGTCCTGACGGCAGTGATGCAGGACTTCAGCACGCTGAGCGAGCATGAGATCTACATTGCCGGTCGTTTTGAGATGGCGAAAATCGCCCGCGATCGCTTCTGTGCCGAACGCGGCGCCGTGGAATCACAGATGTATGGCGATGCGTTTGCCTTTATCTGAGGCCCGGTAGCGGTCTGCCGCAGACAGAAAAAACCCGCCGGTAACGGCGGGTAAATCTGACAAAGTAAGACTCAACGTATTACAGACGTTCGAACACGGTGGCGATCCCCTGGCCCAGCCCGATACACATGGAGGCCAGACCAAAACGGGCATCCCGTCGTTCCATAATATTCAGCAGCGTCGTACTGATGCGTGCGCCGGAGCAGCCGAGCGGATGACCCAGCGCGATCGCGCCACCGTTCAGATTGACCTTCTCATCCATCATCTCCAGTAAACCCAGATCTTTAATGCAGGGCAGCGTCTGCGCGGCAAAGGCTTCGTTCAGTTCAAAGACATCAATGTCGCTGACGCTCAGTCCCGCCCGTTTCAGTGCCAGCCGGCTTGCCGGTACCGGTCCGTAGCCCATGATCGACGGATCGCAGCCTACCACCGCCATGCTGCGGATGCGGGCGCGTGGCGTCAGCCCCAATTCACGGGCGCGTGATTCACTCATCACCAGCATTGCGGCTGCGCCATCTGACAGCGCTGATGAGGTGCCGGCCGTAACGGTGCCATTCGCCGGATCGAACGCGGGTTTCAGCGCGGCGAGGCCTTCGGCGCTGGTCTCCTCGCGGATCACCTCATCGAACGTATAGCGTTTAAGGATGCCGTCACTGTCATGGCCATAGGTCGCGACAATCTCGTTTGCAAAGTCCCCGCGCTGTGTCGCCTGCCAGGCACGCTGATGGGAGCGCAGGGCAAAGGCATCCTGCTGCTCACGGCTGATGTGATGCATACGCGCCAGCATTTCGGCGGTTAAGCCCATCATGCCCGCCGCTTTCGCCACGGTGCGGCTCAGGCCCGGATGAAAGTCGACGCCGTGACTCATCGGTACGTGCCCCATATGCTCCACGCCCCCAATCAGGCAGCTCTGCGCATCACCGACCATAATGGCGCGGGCCGCGTCGTGCAGTGCCTGCATAGAGGAGCCGCATAACCGGTTAACGGTCGTGGCGGGCACCGAATGCGGTATTTCGGCCAGCAGCGCGGCGTTACGCGCGATATTAAACCCCTGTTCCAGCGTCTGCTGAACGCAGCCCCAGACGATATCGTCCAGGGATGCCGGATCCACCGCCGGGTTGCGGCTCAGGATTTCACGCATCAGATGCGCAGAGAGATCTTCAGCACGCACATGACGAAAGGCGCCGCCTTTTGAGCGGCCCATCGGCGTACGCACCGCATCAACAATCACCACATTTTCCATTTTTATGCCCTCAGGCGCTTTTCAGCGCGGCTTCGTCAATCGGTTTGGCGGCGGGATACCAGCTTTCATGCTGATGGGCTTTCTCTACCAGGAGCGCGGGCAGGGCGTACAGGCCGCCGAGCGCGCTGTAGCGCCGGGCCTGATCGACAACGTTGCTGTTGCCCAGCGTATCGAGGTAGCGGAAAGCCCCGCCACGGAAAGGCGGGAAGCCGAGACCGTAAACCAGCGCCATATCGGCTTCTGCAGGCGAAGCGATGATCTTCTCTTCCAGACAGCGCACGACCTCATTCAGCATCGGCAGCATCATACGGTTCAGGATCTCTTCATCGCTGAAGGCCCGTGCGGGCTGGCAGACCTGCTGCAGCAGCGTATCCACCTCTGCATCCGGCACTTTCTTCAGCTTGCCCTTTTTGTCATCTTCCCAGCGCCAGAACCCTTTGCCATTTTTCTGGCCAAAGCGCCCGGCTTCAAACAGCAGGTCGATCGCATCGCGGTAGTCATGCTTCATACGATCCGGGAAACCATCAGCCATCACGCTTTGCGCGTGGTGCGCGGTATCAATGCCGACCACATCCAGCAGCCAGGAGGGCCCCATCGGCCAGCCGAACTGTTTTTCCATTACCTTATCGATCTGGCGGAAGTCGGCGCCGTCGCGCAGCAGCAGGCTGAATGCGGCGAAGTAGGGGAACAGCACCCGGTTAACGAAGAAGCCGGGGCAGTCATTCACCACAATCGGGGTTTTCCCCATCTTACTGGCCCAGGCCACCACTTTGCTCAGGGTCGCTTCGCTGGTTTTCTCGCCGCGCACCACTTCAACCAGCGGCATACGCGGCACCGGATTAAAGAAGTGCATGCCGCAGAAGTTTTCGGGGCGCTGCAACGCCTGAGCCAGCTGGCTGATCGGAATCGTCGAGGTGTTAGAGGCGAGAATCGCATCCTCACGCAGATGCTGTTCGGTTTCGGCCAGCACTCTGGCTTTGATCTGCGGGTTCTCGACCACCGCCTCGACCACCACATCAGCCTGTTCAAAACCGGCGTAGTCCAGTGTCGGCTGGATGGTGGCAATCACGCTGGCGAGTTTATTACCGTCGATTTTGCCGCGCGTCAGCAGCTTATTCAGCAACTTGCTGGCTTCGTTCATCCCCAGCGTTAACGCCTGCGGATTAATGTCTTTCATTCTGACCGGCACGCCTTTCCACGCAGACTGGTAGCTGATGCCACCTCCCATAATCCCGGCGCCCAGCACCGCAGCCTGGGCGGGCGCGCCGCTTTCGGCGGCTCGCTTTTTCGCCAGACTTTTAACGTATTGATCGTTGAGAAAGATGCCGACCAGGGCACGCGCTTCATCGGATTGCGCCAGCGGCACAAACGCGGCAGTTTCGAGTTTCAGGGCGTCATCGCGACCCAGCGTGGCCGCCGCATCGATGGTTTTCACGGCCATCAGCGGCGCGGGATAGTGCTTACCGGCGGTCTGCATCACCATGGCTTTGGCGATCGTAAAACTCATGGCCGCTTCGATCGGGCTGAGTTTTAACGGAGCCAGTTTAGGTGCGCGGCGCGCGCGCCAGCTGCCATCGCTGGCCACGGCTTTGAGCATGATGATGCCCGCCTCGCGCAGTTTGTCGCGGGCAACCACCGCATCGACCAGACCGAGTTTAAGGGCTGCGGCTCCGTCGACATCTTTGCCTGCGGCGATGATCTCCAGCGCGCTGTCGGCGCCCAGCAGGCGCGGCAACCTGACGCTGCCGCCAAAGCCCGGCATGATGCCGAGTTTTGTCTCCGGCAGACCGATGCGGGCGTCCGCAGTAGCGATACGCAGATCGGTGGCCAGCACGCATTCACATCCTCCGCCCAGCGCATAGCCGTCGATGGCGCACAGGGTCGGCACCGGCAGATCTTCCAGGCGGTTGAAGATGCTGTTGGCGTAGCTCAGCCACTGGCTCAGCTTTTCGGTCGGGGCATCAAACAGCGAGAGAAACTCGGTGATGTCCGCGCCGACAATGAAAGCGGGTTTAGCGGAGCTCAGCAGCAGGCCGCGCAGGTCGGGCTGCTGTTCCAGCACGGCGATCGCCTCGCCCAGACTGGCGACAGTCTGCGTATCAAGCTTGTTGACCGAGCCGGTAGCGTCAAAAACCAGCTCGGCGATGCCATCGTCCAGCCAGTGAAGAGTAAGGTTAGCGCCTTGGTAGAGCATGTGCGTCTCCTGAAACCGCGAAAGGTGATCTGGTCATACCAGATGATCGTGAGTGTGGGAGCGATGTTAATTTTTTGCAAACGGGTCTTTGCTTATTTGCTAACAAGATCACAGCTGCGCCAGCTTCGTCATCTGTGCAAGGGGTGTGCTAAACTGCGGCCATTTCGCGACACTGGAGAGACGTCAATGGATTCACTGAAGACCTTGTATCACGCGCACATCGCCACGTTGCAACAACGGGCGCAGCAGGTGCTGGCACGCAATAAACTGGATGCGATGTTGATCCATTCCGGTGAGCTGTTGACGGTGTTTCTGGATGATCACACCTATCCCTTCAAGGTGAACCCCCAGTTTAAAGCCTGGGTTCCGGTGACGCAGGTTCCAAACTGCTGGTTATGGATCGACGGGGTGAACAAACCGAAACTCTGGTTCTACTCGCCGGTCGATTACTGGCATAACGTGGAGCCGCTGCCGGATAGCTTCTGGACGAAAGATGTTGAGGTTATTGGCCTGAAAAATGCGGATGAGATCGGGCAGTTGCTGCCTGCTCAGCGTGATAACGTCGCCTATATCGGCCCGGTCAGCGCGCGCGCCACCCAGCTCGGCATCGCCTCCGGCAATATCAACCCCAAAGCGGTTATCGACTTCCTGCACTTCCACCGCAGCATTAAAACAGATTATGAGCTGGCCTGTATGCGCCAGGCGCAAAAGCTGGCCGTGGCGGGCCATCGGGCAGCGAAAGAGGCCTTTTCGGCGGGATTAAGCGAGTTCGACATCAATCAGGCTTACCTGACCGCGACCGGCCACCGCGACACCGACGTGCCATACGGCAATATCATTGCGCTGAATGAACACGCCGCGGTGCTGCACTACACCCGTCTGGACCATCAGCCGCCCGCGAAACGTCACAGTTTTCTGATTGATGCCGGCGCTGAGTATCTGGGCTATGCCGCCGATCTGACCCGCAGCTATGCCGCCCAGAGCAGTTCTCTCTATGCCAGAATGGTGGAGGCGATGAATGCTGAAGAGCTGGCGCTGATCGCCACGCTGAAACCCGGCGTGCGTTACACCGATTATCATCTTCAGATGCACCATCGTATTGCGAAGATGTTGCTGAAGTTCGAGCTGGTGCGTGGAATCAGCGAAGAGGCGCTGGTGGCGGAAGACCTGACCGGGCCGTTTATGCCGCACGGTCTGGGGCATCCTCTGGGTCTGCAGGTGCACGATGTGGCCGGTTTCATGCAGGATGAGCAGGGCACCCATCTGGCTGCGCCTGCGCAGTATCCTTATCTTCGCTGCACGCGCGTCCTGCAACCGGGCATGGTGTTAACCATCGAGCCGGGCTTCTATATTATTGATTCGCTCCTGGCACCGCTGCGCGAAGGGCGTTTCAGTCAGCACTTCAACTGGCAGGCGATCGATGCGCTGCGGCCTTATGGCGGCATTCGTATCGAGGATAACGTGGTGATCCATGCGCATCGCGTTGAGAACATGACCCGCGATCTGCATCTGGCCTGACATGGAGGCCTTTGATATTCCGGCTGTGCCAGTGAGCAGCAGTGAAGAGACCATCAAGAAGAGTCGCTTCATTACGCTACTGGCACACACCGAGGGAGCAGAGGCGGCGCGTGCTTTTGTTCAGCAGGTGAAAAGTGAGCATCCCACTGCCCGCCATCACTGCTGGGCCTGGGTCGCGGGCGCGCCGGATGACTCTCAGCAGCTCGGCTTCTCCGATGATGGTGAGCCGTCGGGCACGGCGGGGAAGCCGATGCTGGCGCAGCTGATGGGCGCCGGGATTGGCGAGATTACCGCCGTGGTGGTGCGCTATTACGGCGGCATCATGCTGGGAACCGGCGGCTTAGTGAAAGCGTATGGCGGCGGCGTCCAGCAGGGCCTTAAGCAGCTGCCCCGGCAGCGTAAAGTGCCGATGAAATACTTCACTCTGCAATGTGACTATCCGCAGCTGAGTGATATCGAACGGCTGGTACAGCGTTTCGACGCGAAGGTGACGGAGAGCGACTATCAGGATCGTATCGCGTTGACGCTGGCCGTGCCTTACGGGCAGATCGACGGTTTCAAACAAAATCTGTCAGACTTTAGTCGGGGAGCGTTATCGCTTATCCCGCTCACACCCTGATCTTCATCTCTTTTATTTAAAGGAACGGCTGAATGCACTTTCGCGCCATTACCCGCATAGTCGGTCTGCTGGTGATCCTCTTTTCAGTGACGATGATTTTGCCTGGCCTGGTCGCATTGATCTATCGCGATGGCGCAGGACGGGCGTTTAGCCAGACCTTTATGATGGCGCTGGTGATCGGCTCGCTGCTGTGGTGGCCGAACCGCAAAAAGAAAACCGAGCTTAAGCCGCGGGAAGGATTTCTGATCGTCGTGCTGTTCTGGACGGTGCTGGGCAGCGTGGGGGCGATGCCCTTTATCTTTGCCGAGCAGCCGCATCTTTCGGTGACGGACGCCTTCTTTGAATCTTTCTCCGGCCTGACGACCACCGGTGCCACGACCCTGGTGGGGCTGGACTCGCTGCCTAAAGCAATCCTCTTCTACCGGCAGATGCTGCAGTGGCTGGGCGGGATGGGGATCATCGTGTTAGCGGTGGCGATTCTGCCGATTCTGGGCGTCGGCGGCATGCAGCTCTATCGTGCTGAGATGCCGGGGCCGCTAAAAGATAACAAGATGCGGCCACGTATTGCCGAGACGGCGAAAACACTCTGGCTGATCTACGTTCTGCTGACGGTCGCCTGTGCACTGGCGTTGTGGCTGGCGGGCATGCCGGCGTTCGATGCCATCGGTCACAGTTTCTCAACCATCGCTATCGGCGGCTTCTCAACCCACGATGCCAGCATCGGCTATTTTAACAGTGGCACCATCAACACTATCGTGGCGGTGTTTCTGCTGATCTCCGGCTGTAACTATGGTCTGCACTTTGCCATGCTCAGCGGACGCAATCCGCGCGTCTACTGGCGCGACCCGGAGTTCCGCATGTTTATTGGCGTACAGCTGACGCTGGTGCTGATCTGCACGCTGGTACTCTGGTTCCACCATGTCTACTCGGATGGCTGGCAAACGCTGAACCAGGCCTTTTTCCAGGTGGTGTCGATGGCCACGACGGCGGGATTCACTACCGACAGCATCTCGCGCTGGCCGCTGTTCCTGCCAGTGCTGCTGTTGTGCTCTGCCTTTATCGGCGGATGTGCCGGTTCAACCGGCGGTGGCCTGAAGGTGATCCGTATCCTGCTGCTGTGCAAGCAGGGCAACCGTGAACTTAAGCGTCTGGTTCACCCGAATGCGGTTTACACCATTAAGCTGGGCAACCGCGCGCTGCCGGAACGTATCCTCGAAGCCGTATGGGGATTCTTCTCGGCGTATGCGCTGGTATTCCTGGTCAGTATGCTGGCGATCATCGCCACAGGCGTAGATGATTTCTCGGCTTTTGCCGCCGTTGCCGCCACCCTGAATAACCTCGGGCCAGGCTTAGGGGTGGTCGCCGATAACTTCACTTCGATGAATGACGTAGCGAAATGGATACTGATCTCGACTATGTTATTCGGACGCCTCGAGGTATTTACCTTGCTGGTGCTGTTCACGCCGACTTTCTGGCGTGAATAATTAATAAGGATGCTGAAATGAAAGCCCTGATTCTCTATTCGACCCGTGACGGACAAACCCGGAAGATTGCCTCTGCGCTTGCTGAAGCGATCCGTACGCAGCAACCCTGTGACCTGATGAACATTCAGGATGCGCCGCAGCCGGTATGGGCAGACTACGATCGCGTGCTGATCGGCGCCTCTATTCGTTACGGTCATTTTCAGCCGGTCGTCGAAACCTTTGTGAAGCAACATCTCCAGGCGCTGCAGCAGTGTACCAGCGGATTCTTCTCGGTGAACCTGACGGCGCGTAAACCGGAGAAGCGCTCTCCCGAGACGAATGCCTATACCCGGAAGTTCCTGGCGGCGTCACCGTGGCAGCCCGATTGCTGCGCCGTCTTCGCCGGAGCGCTCTACTATCCGCGCTATCGCTGGTTTGATCGGGTCATGATTCAGCTCATTATGCGGATGACTGGCGGAGAAACCGATTCAACGAAAGAAGTGGAGTACACAGACTGGGCGCAGGTCCGTGCTTTTGCTCAGGAATTTGCACAGTTACCAGGCAAATCGTAGCGAAATAACGCGATTTGATGAAAATTACTTCGAACAGTAATCTTTTTGCAATAAACGCTTGTCAGGGCGCGCGAACTCCCTATAATGCGCCTCCATCAACACGGCACACCGGCAACGGGAAACGGGCTGAGAGGCACAGGAGACTGCGCCGCCGGAGAAAACTTCTGAAAAAAGAGGTTGACTCTGAAGGAGGAAAGCGTAATATACGCCACCTCGCGACAGGACGCTAACGCACTGTTCGCACTGCTCTTTAACAATTTATCAGACAATCTGTGTGGGCACTCGCAGGATTGATATCAGCGTCTCCGGACGCAAAAAAATATTAAGCCTCACGAGTGAACACATAATGAAATTCATTATGACGTTTTACAGATGAGCATCGCTGGACTTGTTCCGGCAAATCAAACTTTAAATTGAAGAGTTTGATCATGGCTCAGATTGAACGCTGGCGGCAGGCCTAACACATGCAAGTCGGACGGTAGCACAGAGGAGCTTGCTCCTCGGGTGACGAGTGGCGGACGGGTGAGTAATGTCTGGGGATCTGCCCGATAGAGGGGGATAACCACTGGAAACGGTGGCTAATACCGCATAACGTCGCAAGACCAAAGAGGGGGACCTTCGGGCCTCTCACTATCGGATGAACCCAGATGGGATTAGCTAGTAGGCGGGGTAATGGCCCACCTAGGCGACGATCCCTAGCTGGTCTGAGAGGATGACCAGCCACACTGGAACTGAGACACGGTCCAGACTCCTACGGGAGGCAGCAGTGGGGAATATTGCACAATGGGCGCAAGCCTGATGCAGCCATGCCGCGTGTATGAAGAAGGCCTTCGGGTTGTAAAGTACTTTCAGCGGGGAGGAAGGCGGTGCGGTTAATAACCGCGCCGATTGACGTTACCCGCAGAAGAAGCACCGGCTAACTCCGTGCCAGCAGCCGCGGTAATACGGAGGGTGCAAGCGTTAATCGGAATTACTGGGCGTAAAGCGCACGCAGGCGGTCTGTTAAGTCAGATGTGAAATCCCCGGGCTTAACCTGGGAACTGCATTTGAAACTGGCAGGCTTGAGTCTCGTAGAGGGGGGTAGAATTCCAGGTGTAGCGGTGAAATGCGTAGAGATCTGGAGGAATACCGGTGGCGAAGGCGGCCCCCTGGACGAAGACTGACGCTCAGGTGCGAAAGCGTGGGGAGCAAACAGGATTAGATACCCTGGTAGTCCACGCCGTAAACGATGTCGACTTGGAGGTTGTTCCCTTGAGGAGTGGCTTCCGGAGCTAACGCGTTAAGTCGACCGCCTGGGGAGTACGGCCGCAAGGTTAAAACTCAAATGAATTGACGGGGGCCCGCACAAGCGGTGGAGCATGTGGTTTAATTCGATGCAACGCGAAGAACCTTACCTACTCTTGACATCCAGCGAACGGGGCAGAGATGCCCCGGTGCCTTCGGGAACGCTGAGACAGGTGCTGCATGGCTGTCGTCAGCTCGTGTTGTGAAATGTTGGGTTAAGTCCCGCAACGAGCGCAACCCTTATCCTTTGTTGCCAGCGATTCGGTCGGGAACTCAAAGGAGACTGCCGGTGATAAACCGGAGGAAGGTGGGGATGACGTCAAGTCATCATGGCCCTTACGAGTAGGGCTACACACGTGCTACAATGGCGCATACAAAGAGAAGCGACCTCGCGAGAGCAAGCGGACCTCACAAAGTGCGTCGTAGTCCGGATCGGAGTCTGCAACTCGACTCCGTGAAGTCGGAATCGCTAGTAATCGTGGATCAGAATGCCACGGTGAATACGTTCCCGGGCCTTGTACACACCGCCCGTCACACCATGGGAGTGGGTTGCAAAAGAAGTAGGTAGCTTAACCTTCGGGAGGGCGCTTACCACTTTGTGATTCATGACTGGGGTGAAGTCGTAACAAGGTAACCGTAGGGGAACCTGCGGTTGGATCACCTCCTTACCTTAAGATACCTTCCCGCGCAGTGCTCACACAGATTGTCTGATAAAAAGTAATGAGCAGGACGGCTGCGAAGTCGTGACACTATCGTGTCCCCTTCGTCTAGCGGTTAGGACTCCGCCCTTTCACGGCGGCAACAGGGGTTCGAATCCCCTAGGGGACGCCACCTGCTTGGTGACAGGTGAAAGGTGTCTCCACAGTATCTCAAAACCGGTTCGGCTGCGTAAGCGGCGGAGACGCGTTTGAGATATTTGCTCTTTAACAATCCGGAACAAGCTGAAAATTGAAACGACGTAGCGCGTCATCCCTCCGTAATAAGGGATGGCAGAGCGATACGGTCGGGTCTCTCAATGCTTGCAGTCCGCAGCGTGAAAACGCCTGTGGGTTGTGAGGTTAAGCGACTAAGCGTACACGGTGGATGCCCAGGCAGTCAGAGGCGATGAAGGACGTGCTAATCTGCGTAAAGCGACGGTAAGGTGATATGAACCGCTACAGCCGTCGATGTCCGAATGGGGAAACCCGGTGCACTCTGTGCATCATTGCAGCATGAATACATAGTGCTGCAAGGCGAACCGGGGGAACTGAAACATCTAAGTACCCCGAGGAAAAGAAATCAACCGAGATTCCCCCAGTAGCGGCGAGCGAACGGGGAGCAGCCCAGAGCCTGAATCAGCCTGTGTGTTAGTGGAAGCGTCTGGAAAGTCGCAGGGTACAGGGTGATACTCCCGTACACAAAAACACACGGTCTGTGAGCTCGATGAGTAAGGCGGGACACGTGGTATCCTGTCTGAATATGGGGGGACCATCCTCCAAGGCTAAATACTCCTGACTGACCGATAGTGAACCAGTACCGTGAGGGAAAGGCGAAAAGAACCCCGGCGAGGGGAGTGAAACAGAACCTGAAACCGTGTACGTACAAGCAGTGGGAGCCTCTTTTATGGGGTGACTGCGTACCTTTTGTATAATGGGTCAGCGACTTATATTCTGTAGCAAGGTTAACCGTATAGGGGAGCCGCAGGGAAACCGAGTCTTAACTGGGCGTTAAGTTGCAGGGTATAGACCCGAAACCCGGTGATCTAGCCATGGGCAGGTTGAAGGTTGGGTAACACTAACTGGAGGACCGAACCGACTAATGTTGAAAAATTAGCGGATGACCTGTGGCTGGGGGTGAAAGGCCAATCAAACCGGGAGATAGCTGGTTCTCCCCGAAAGCTATTTAGGTAGCGCCTCGTGAACTCATCTCCGGGGGTAGAGCACTGTTTCGGCTAGGGGGCCATCCCGGCTTACCAACCCGATGCAAACTGCGAATACCGGAGAATGTTATCACGGGAGACACACGGCGGGTGCTAACGTCCGTCGTGAAGAGGGAAACAACCCAGACCGCCAGCTAAGGTCCCAAAGTCATGGTTAAGTGGGAAACGATGTGGGAAGGCACAGACAGCCAGGATGTTGGCTTAGAAGCAGCCATCATTTAAAGAAAGCGTAATAGCTCACTGGTCGAGTCGGCCTGCGCGGAAGATGTAACGGGGCTAAACCATGCACCGAAGCTGCGGCAGCGGCGCGTATGCGTTGCTGGGTAGGGGAGCGTTCTGTAAGCCGTCGAAGGTGTGCTGTGAGGCATGCTGGAGGTATCAGAAGTGCGAATGCTGACATAAGTAACGATAAAGCGGGTGAAAAGCCCGCTCGCCGGAAGACCAAGGGTTCCTGTTCAACGTTAATCGGAGCAGGGTGAGTCGACCCCTAAGGCGAGGCCGAAAGGCGTAGTCGATGGGAAACAGGTTAATATTCCTGTACTCGGTGTTACTGCGAAGGGGGGACGGAGAAGGCTATATCAGCCGGGCGACGGTTGTCCCGGTTTAAGCGTGTAGGCGGAGGGTCCAGGTAAATCCGGACTCTTTTAACGCTGAGGCGTGACGACGAGGCACTACGGTGCTGAAGTGATAAATGCCCTGCTTCCAGGAAAAGCCTCTAAGCATCAGGTAACACAGAATCGTACCCCAAACCGACACAGGTGGTCAGGTAGAGAATACCAAGGCGCTTGAGAGAACTCGGGTGAAGGAACTAGGCAAAATGGTGCCGTAACTTCGGGAGAAGGCACGCTGGCGCGTAGGTGAAGGGACTTGCTCCCGGAGCTGAAGCCAGTCGAAGATACCAGCTGGCTGCAACTGTTTATTAAAAACACAGCACTGTGCAAACACGAAAGTGGACGTATACGGTGTGACGCCTGCCCGGTGCCGGAAGGTTAATTGATGGGGTTATCCGTAAGGAGAAGCTCTTGATCGAAGCCCCGGTAAACGGCGGCCGTAACTATAACGGTCCTAAGGTAGCGAAATTCCTTGTCGGGTAAGTTCCGACCTGCACGAATGGCGTAATGATGGCCAGGCTGTCTCCACCCGAGACTCAGTGAAATTGAACTCGCTGTGAAGATGCAGTGTACCCGCGGCAAGACGGAAAGACCCCGTGAACCTTTACTACAGCTTGACACTGAACATTGAGCCTTGATGTGTAGGATAGGTGGGAGGCTTTGAAGCGCGGACGCCAGTCTGCGTGGAGCCATCCTTGAAATACCACCCTTTAATGTTTGATGTTCTAACGTGGCCCCGTAATCCGGGGTGCGGACAGTGTCTGGTGGGTAGTTTGACTGGGGCGGTCTCCTCCTAAAGAGTAACGGAGGAGCACGAAGGTCAGCTAATCACGGTCGGACATCGTGAGGTTAGTGCAATGGCATAAGCTGGCTTGACTGCGAGAGTGACGGCTCGAGCAGGTGCGAAAGCAGGTCATAGTGATCCGGTGGTTCTGAATGGAAGGGCCATCGCTCAACGGATAAAAGGTACTCCGGGGATAACAGGCTGATACCGCCCAAGAGTTCATATCGACGGCGGTGTTTGGCACCTCGATGTCGGCTCATCACATCCTGGGGCTGAAGTAGGTCCCAAGGGTACGGCTGTTCGCCGTTTAAAGTGGTACGCGAGCTGGGTTTAGAACGTCGTGAGACAGTTCGGTCCCTATCTGCCGTGGGCGCTGGAGAATTGAGGGGGGTTGCTCCTAGTACGAGAGGACCGGAGTGAACGCACCACTGGTGTTCGGGTTGTCATGCCAATGGCACTGCCCGGTAGCTAAGTGCGGAAAAGATAAGTGCTGAAAGCATCTAAGCACGAAACTTGCCCCGAGATGAGTTCTCCCTGACTCCTTGAGAGTCCTGAAGGGACGTTGAAGACGACGACGTTGATAGGCCGGGTGTGTAAGCGCAGCGATGCGTTGAGCTAACCGGTACTAATGACCCGTGAGGCTTAACCTTACAACGCCAGAGGCGTTTTTTGAGAGACGATTTTCAGCCTGAACCGGATAAGTCTGCGCGGCCCCAGGGCGGCGCGGAAGACAGAATCTGCCTGGCGGCTTTAGCGCGGTGGTCCCACCTGACCCCATGCCGAACTCAGAAGTGAAACGCCGTAGCGCCGATGGTAGTGTGGGGCCTCCCCATGCGAGAGTAGGGAACTGCCAGGCATTGTATAAGTGAAGAAGCCCCGCACGCGAGTGCGGGGCTTTTTTACGTCTGTCGATCGTGAAAAACCTCATCCCGATCCCCGAAAACAGCCTGAGAACCCCTCTCTGATACGGTAAACTACGGCCAGATAACTCAGTAAAGGCCGTCAAATGTCCAGCCAGTATCCTTCCTTAAAAGCCGACAATACGCTCGGACTCGAAGTACATACACAAAAACGCATCGTCGCTGAGACGCCAGCGGCCATTCTGGCGGCCTGGCAGGCCAGCCAGCAGGATCAGACACCCTTCCTGGTGCTGGGCGAAGGTAGCAATGTCCTCTTCCTTGAAGATTTTGCCGGAACCGTCGTATTAAACCGTATTCAGGGCATCCGCATTCAGGATGACAACGAACAGTGGCGATTACATGTCGGCGCCGGTGAGAACTGGCATCAGCTGGTCAAAAGTACGCTGGAAAAAGGGATCACTGGCCTGGAAAACCTGGCGCTGATCCCGGGAATGACGGGCTCTGCACCCATTCAGAATATCGGCGCTTACGGAGTCGAGTTAAAAGATGTCTGCGACTACGTCGACGTCCTGAATCTGCACAATGGCCAGACAGAGCGTCTCGATTGCCAGGCGTGTGAGTTTGGCTATCGCGACAGCATTTTTAAGCATCGCTATCAGTCAGGCTATGTGATCGTCGCGGTAGGGTTCATATTGGCTAAGCATTGGCAGCCGGTACTGACCTACGGCGATTTGAAGACGCTCGATCCGCTGACTGCCAGTGCCTGGGATGTCTATCATGCGGTGTGCCGGATGCGCCAGAGCAAGTTACCTGACCCAAAAGTCACCGGCAACGTCGGCAGTTTCTTCAAAAATCCGGTGATCTCCGCAGCGCAGTGCCGTTCACTGCTGGCGCAGTTCCCGGCGATGCCACACTATCCGATGCCGGATGGCGAAACCAAGCTGGCCGCAGGGTGGCTTATCGACCAGTGCCAGCTGAAAGGTTATCGCATCGGAGGCGCAGCCGTTCATCAGCAACAGGCGCTGGTCCTGATCAATGCCGATAACGCCACCTCAGAGGACATCGTGGCGCTGGCAAAAGCCGTGCGCGCCCGGGTAGGGGAAAAATTTGATGTCTGGCTGGAGCCTGAAGTGCGCTTTATCGAGGCGCGGGGCGAGTGTAACGCCGTCGGAGTAATCGCATGAAAGACCACAGTGTTCCGCTAAAGCTGGTCGATATTTTATCTGATGGTGAATTTCATTCCGGTGAGCAGCTAGGCGAAACGCTGGGGATGAGCCGGGCTGCCATCAATAAGCATATCCAGACCCTGAAAAGCTGGGGACTTGACGTTTTTACCGTAACAGGAAAGGGCTATAGCCTCTCTGCGCCGATTCAGTTGCTGGATGAGCAGCTGATTCTCTCACTGGTCAAACAGGGCAACGTCTCAGTGATCCCGGTCATTGATTCGACGAATCAGTATCTGCTGGAGCGGATGAACGAACTGGCGTCGGGCGCTGCCTGCATCGCGGAATATCAGCAGGCTGGTCGCGGCCGTCGTGGCCGTCAGTGGTTCTCTCCCTTTGGGGCCAATCTTTACATGTCCATGTACTGGCGTCTGGAGCAGGGACCCGCTGCGGCGATGGGTCTGAGCCTGGTGATTGGGATTATCATGGCGGAGACACTGCGCTCGTCAGGTGCCAGCGACGTCCGCGTTAAGTGGCCTAATGATATCTATCTGAACGATCGCAAACTGGCCGGGATCCTGGTTGAGTTGACAGGCAAAACCGGCGATGCTGCGCAGATTGTGATGGGGGCCGGGATTAATCTGGCGATGCGTTCAGCGGATGCCGCCCAGATAAATCAGGGCTGGATCAACCTGCAGGAGGCCGGGGTCACCGTGAATCGCAATGAACTGGCGGCCCGCCTGATTAACAGCCTGCGTGATGCCCTGCCGCTCTTCGAACAGGAGGGGTTAACGCCCTTTATTGAACGCTGGGCCGCGCTGGATAATTTTATCAACCGGCCGGTTAAGCTGCTGATTGGCGAACGGGAAGTGCACGGCATCGCGCGGGGGGTCGACAGTCAGGGTGGCCTGCTGCTGGAACAGGAGGGCGAAATCAAATCCTGGGTAGGCGGTGAGATATCGCTGCGGCCGGTGTGAGTCAGCGAGCCTGCATGAATGCAGGCTCTCAGACGGTAGCGTCTATTTACGCAGGCGAACCCTGTCGACCGCATGGTCGCCGCTTTTAGTCATAATCAGGCTGGCCCGTTCACGTGTCGGCAGGATATTCTCCTGCAGGTTGAGCCAGTTGATTTCTTTCCATAAATTCCCTGCAACCTCAATCGCTTCCGCTTCTGAAAGCCGGGCATAGTGATGGAAGTAGGAGTCGGGATCGGTAAAGGCGCCCTGACGGAATTTCAGGAATCGATTGATATACCAGTTCTGCAGGAGATCTTCTTCCGCATCCACATAGATAGAGAAATCGACGAAGTCTGACACAAAGACATGATGAGGATCGTGGGGATAGTCCATCCCGCTCTGCAATACATTCAGGCCTTCAAGAATAAGAATATCAGGCTGCTGGATCACTTTATCCCCATCAGGGATGACATCATAAATCAGATGCGAATAGACCGGAGCGGTGACCTGACTGGCGCCCGACTTTAAGTCAGACACGAAATTAACCAGCCGGTGCATATCATAGGATTGCGGAAACCCTTTCTTCTTCATCAGGCCACGCTCTTTCAGCACGGCATTAGGATGAAGGAAGCCGTCCGTGGTGATCAATTCCACCTTACGGTGTTCAGGCCAGCGGCTCAGCAACGCCTGCAATACACGCGCCGTGGTGCTTTTCCCGACCGCTACGCTGCCCGCAATACTGATGATATAGGGGATCTTCTGGCCATTCGTGCCGAGGAACTGCTCCAGTACCGCCTGCCGGCGAACATTCGAACTGATATAAAAATTAAGCAGACGCGAAAGCGGCAGATAAATTTCTGCCACCTCTTCCAGTGAGAGATCCTC
Source organism: Pantoea deleyi (assembly GCF_022647325.1). Lineage (NCBI taxonomy): Bacteria > Pseudomonadati > Pseudomonadota > Gammaproteobacteria > Enterobacterales > Erwiniaceae > Pantoea > Pantoea deleyi. The sequence goes on along the minus strand of NZ_CP071405.1, from coordinate 3,817,100 downwards.
GTTAATACCTTTCAGCTGCGCGATCTCATCTTCTGACAGTGTCATAGGAACAGAATCACGTAATGCAGCCCACTGCTCGCGAGTGAACTCCAGATAAGGCGTTGTCAGGGGTGTCGTTTTATCCATAAGCATGCATCTGACCGCAGATTCAGTGCAATCAACCGCGCGTTATCCGATAAGCAGGACAGCACAGGTGAATTGGATCACGAATCGCTGGTTTATCAGTGAGAACAATGGGCTGGAGGGTATCACCAGTATGGCTTTCAACAGAAGTAAAAAGATAGAGGCGATCTCGCTTTCGTCGGCATACCCACAAAACGTGACGATAGTCGCTGTTTTCGCCGAACCGGGGTTGTTTATTCTCTTATCGCGCTTCACAGCCACAGGGTGACGATTATCCCTTTTATCTGATTACGGGCCTCGCCTGCGAGCGTGAACGCGGGAGAGCAGCGTAAAGCGGACGGGGGAAAGAGAAAACCCGATGCCGGATGATATCCCCGGCAAAACCGGCTGCCTTTCTGAGACCGCGTTCGTCACGGTGGCACCAAAAAAACGGGTTTTTTTAGTCGCAAAGCGGTTTTCTTTTCTGCTGAAGCACGACGGTGAATAAAAAAATGCGGCAGCATGGTTCAAAAAAGCATCACTCAGTTCGTACAGGTAAAATAAATGCGCAGGCCGTGGATCATTTATCTGCCTGAAAGCGCACTTTCGCGCGGAGTGAAGCGTTGGTCAGAACCGGCTGAGATGCTAAAAACAGGGCCGGATTGCACAAATATTCTGCAGGAAATCGCGAAAATGCGACGATTTGCACAAATAGTAAGCGATAGAAAAAAAATATGCGATTTTTTAGTTGCATCCGGCGCCCGACCTTCCTAGAATGCGCACCACTTGATGCCGGCTTAGCTCAGTTGGTAGAGCAACTGACTTGTAATCAGTAGGTCACCAGTTCGATTCCGGTAGCCGGCACCATCAAGTAGGTGGGATTCCCGAGCGGCCAAAGGGAGCAGACTGTAAATCTGCCGTCACAGACTTCGAAGGTTCGAATCCTTCTCCCACCACCATCTCAGCCTCGCGGTTGAGTACAGATAGACAACCTGTTTATCTGTCAGGTGAGTCATCTATCACCCTGAATTCAGACTGAGCGTTAGCGAAGTCAAAGCCGGTCAGCTTCGCTGGCAGGCAGTAGATAACAGAGAGTCATTCTCTGTTTTCTGCAAGCTACAGAAAGAACAGGTAGCCGAGTTCCAGGATGCGGGCATCGTATAATGGCTATTACCTCAGCCTTCCAAGCTGATGATGCGGGTTCGATTCCCGCTGCCCGCTCCAGATGTGCTGATATGGCTCAGTTGGTAGAGCGCACCCTTGGTAAGGGTGAGGTCCCCAGTTCGACTCTGGGTATCAGCACCACTTCCTTTAATCTCCCTCCTGATTTTCTCTGTAACTTCCTTGCAGTCAGGCATTGCCTGGTTAATGTGATGATATCATTGATATATCCGTGTCTTAGAGGGACTAGCGATGGCTAAAGAGCAATTTCAACGTAACAAACTGCACGTAAACGTGGGCACCATCGGTCACGTTGACCACGGTAAAACCACCCTGACTGCAGCTATCACTACCGTACTGGCTAAAACCAACGGCGGCCAGGCGCGTGCATTCGACCAGATCGACAGCACCCCTGAAGAAAAAGCCCGCGGTATTACCATCAACACCGCACACGTTGAGTATGAGACGGCTTCACGTCACTATGCTCACGTTGACTGCCCAGGCCACGCCGACTATGTGAAAAACATGATCACCGGTGCTGCGCAGATGGACGGCGCGATCCTGGTTGTTGCTGCGACTGATGGCCCGATGCCACAGACCCGTGAGCACATCCTGCTGGGTCGTCAGGTTGGCGTTCCTTACATCATCGTGTTCCTGAACAAGTGTGACATGGTTGATGATGAAGAGCTGCTGGAGCTGGTTGAGATGGAAGTTCGTGACCTGCTGTCACAGTACGACTTCCCAGGCGATGACACTCCAATCGTTCGTGGTTCTGCGCTGAAAGCGCTGGAAGGCGAAGCGGAGTGGGAAGCTAAAATCATCGAGCTGGCTGAACACCTGGACAACTACATCCCGGATCCAGTCCGTGCGATCGACATGCCGTTCCTGCTGCCAATCGAAGACGTCTTCTCAATCTCTGGCCGTGGTACCGTTGTTACCGGTCGTGTTGAGCGCGGCATCGTTAAAGTCGGCGACGAAGTTGAAATCGTTGGTATCAAAGATACTGCGAAATCAACCTGTACCGGTGTTGAGATGTTCCGTAAGCTGCTGGACCAGGGTCAGGCAGGCGAAAACTGTGGTGTTCTGCTGCGCGGTATCAAGCGTGAAGACATCCAGCGTGGTCAGGTTCTGGCTAAGCCAGGCACCATCAAGCCACACACCCAGTTCGAGTCAGAAGTTTACGTTCTGTCTAAAGACGAAGGTGGCCGCCATACTCCGTTCTTCAAGGGCTACCGTCCACAGTTCTACTTCCGTACCACTGACGTGACCGGTTCAGTAGAGCTGCCAGAAGGCGTTGAAATGGTTATGCCAGGCGACAACATCAAAATGGTTGTTACCCTGATCCACCCAATCGCTATGGACGAAGGTCTGCGCTTCGCAATCCGCGAAGGTGGCCGTACCGTTGGCGCGGGTGTTGTTGCTAAAGTTATCGCATAATTACCGATAACGTTTGACGCAATGCACACGGAAAGGGCATCATTTGATGCCCTTTTTGCACGCTGTTTTATAGAACCTGGCTCATCAGTGATTTTTTCGATCATAATCATTGCTGAGACAGGCTCTGTCATGCGGCGTTAGATACCGAGTTACGCCTCAAAAGCTCATTCGGTTTGGACGCCTCGCACTGCGGGGCAGAATAGTTTCTGAATTATTGTGGCAGGTTGGTTTATGAGTGCGAATACCGAAGCTCAAGGGAGCGGGCGTGGCCTGGAAGCGGTAAAGTGGGTAGCAGTCGTGGTACTGCTGCTTGCGGCGATTGTAGGTAACTACCTCTATCGTGATGTGTCACTGCCACTGCGCGCGTTAGCCGTAGTTGTACTGATTGCAGCGGCTGGCGGCATTGCGCTTTTAACGACCAAAGGCAAAGCGACCGTGGCTTTTGCTCGTGAAGCAAGAACAGAAATGCGTAAGGTTATCTGGCCAACCCGCCAGGAAACGCTGCACACCACGTTAATCGTTGCCGCGGTGACTGCCGTGATGTCACTGATTTTGTGGGGGCTGGATGGTATTCTGGTCCGTCTGGTATCGTTTATCACTGGCCTGAGGTTCTGAGATGTCTGAAGCTCCAAAGAAACGCTGGTACGTCGTACAGGCGTTTTCCGGTTTTGAAGGCCGCGTAGCCCAATCGCTGCGCGAGCATATCAAATTGCACAACATGGAAGAGCTGTTTGGCGACGTCATGGTTCCGACTGAAGAAGTCGTTGAGATTCGTGGTGGCCAGCGTCGTAAGAGCGAGCGCAAGTTTTTCCCGGGATACGTACTGGTTCAGATGGTGATGAATGACGCCAGCTGGCACCTGGTGCGCAGTGTCCCGCGCGTGATGGGTTTCATCGGCGGGACCTCTGACCGTCCGGCACCGATCAGCGACAAAGAAGTTGATGCGATCATGAACCGTCTGCAGCAGGTCGGTGACAAGCCGCGTCCGAAAACGCTGTTTGAGCCAGGTGAAATGGTTCGCGTTAACGATGGTCCCTTTGCTGACTTTAACGGTGTCGTTGAAGATGTGGATTACGAGAAGAGCCGCCTGACGGTTTCCGTTTCCATCTTCGGACGTGCAACGCCGGTTGAACTCGACTTCGGTCAGGTGGAGAAAGGTTAACCTCTTTCCGCTCACAAATTAGCTGTTGCAGCAGGCGCGAAATTTAACTACAATTTCGCGCCTTTTGTTTTTATGCGCTGGCAACAGCGTATAAATCGTTATCACGGGGAGCCTTTTTACAGGCGCTATAACCCAATTGAGGAAATATCATGGCTAAGAAAGTCCAAGCCTACGTCAAGCTGCAGGTTGCAGCTGGTATGGCGAACCCAAGTCCACCGGTTGGTCCAGCTCTGGGTCAGCAGGGTGTTAACATCATGGAATTCTGTAAAGCGTTCAACGCGAAGACCGAATCTCTGGAAAAAGGTCTGCCGACTCCTGTTGTTATCACCGTATACAGCGACCGCTCTTTCACTTTCATTACCAAAACGCCTCCGGCTGCCGTACTGCTGAAAAAAGCAGCGGGCATCAAGTCTGGTTCTGGTAAGCCGAACAAAGATAAAGTCGGTAAAGTGACTCGTGCTCAGGTACGTGAAATCGCAGAAACCAAAGCTGCGGACATGACTGGTTCTGACGTTGAAGCGATGACTCGCTCAATCGAAGGTACTGCTCGTTCCATGGGCCTGGTAGTAGAGGACTAAGAAATGGCTAAGCTGACCAAGCGCATGACCGTAATTCGCGACAAAGTTGACGCGACCAAGCAGTATGACATTGCTGAAGCTGTTGCTCTGCTGAAAGAACTGGCTACTGCCAAGTTCGTTGAAAGCGTTGACGTTGCTGTCAACCTCGGCATCGATGCACGTAAATCTGATCAGAACGTACGCGGCGCGACCGTTCTGCCACACGGTACTGGTCGTTCAGTACGTGTGGCTGTCTTCACCCAGGGTGCTAACGCTGAAGCGGCTAAAGCTGCCGGCGCTGAGCTGGTTGGTATGGAAGACCTGGCTGAGCAGATCAAGAAAGGCGAAATGAATTTTGACGTTGTTATTGCTTCTCCGGATGCAATGCGCGTTGTTGGCCAGCTGGGCCAGATTCTGGGTCCACGTGGCCTGATGCCAAACCCGAAAGTCGGTACTGTAACCCCTAACGTTGCTGAAGCGGTTAAGAACGCTAAAGCGGGTCAGGTTCGTTATCGTAACGACAAAAACGGCATCATCCACACTACCATCGGTAAAGTGGACTTTGACGCTGACAAACTGAAAGAAAACCTGGAATCTCTGCTGGTTGCGCTGAAAAAAGCAAAACCCTCTCAGGCGAAAGGCGTGTACATCAAGAAAGTCAGCCTTTCAACCACCATGGGCGCCGGCGTTGCCGTTGACCAGGCTGGTCTGAACGCAACAGCAAACTAATTGCTGCTTGAAACGGGCGAAAAATTCACCTAGAATCTTACGCCCGTTGTTCTGTTATTAGCAGAACAGGACACCAGAGAGCCGGAACGGAGTAGGGCGTTATCGCTTTTCCCTCTGACTCTGCTGCGTCGCACAGAATTTAGGTTGGAGCCAGGCCTTATCCTGGCCTCCGTCCAAGACCGCAGGAGCCGCTTATCTCCGGATAAATGGCTTAATATCCTGCGTAGACGGTGACAGAACCAAAAGAATTTTTTCTTAGCTGGATTCTGCTCACCGTGTTCGAGCGCTTATTTTCCTTCGGGGGGATAAGTGAAGTGAGTTCCGGGGAAATCCTTTCCCGGTCAAATCCAGGAGCAAAAGCTAATGGCATTAAATCTTCAAGACAAACAAGCGATTGTTGCTGAAGTCAGCGAAGTAGCCAAAGGTGCGCTTTCAGCGGTTGTTGCGGATTCCCGTGGCGTTACCGTTGATAAAATGACCGAACTGCGTAAAGCAGGTCGTGAAGCTGGCGTTTACATGCGTGTTGTTCGTAACACCCTGCTGCGCCGCGTCGTTGAAGGTACTCAGTTTGAGTGCCTGAAAGACACGTTTGTTGGTCCGACCCTGATTGCATATTCTATGGAACACCCGGGCGCTGCTGCTCGTCTGTTCAAAGATTTCGCGAAAGCGAATGCAAAATTTGAGGTCAAAGCTGCAGCCTTTGAAGGTGAGCTGATCACGGCGGCCAATATTGACCGTCTGGCAACGCTGCCGACCTACGAAGAAGCACTGGCACGTCTGATGTCGACCATGAAAGAAGCCGCTGCTGGCAAACTGGTCCGCACTCTGGCTGCTGTACGCGACGCAAAAGAAGCGGCTTAAGGCCAGCCTCTTTTCCTTCGTGTTTGCTAACGTATAAACTTTTTCTGATTCTTAGGAACAATTGTTATGTCTATCACTAAAGACCAAATTCTGGAAGCTGTTGCAGCTATGTCCGTAATGGAAGTAGTTGAGCTGGTTTCTGCTATGGAAGAAAAATTCGGCGTTTCTGCTGCTGCTGCTGTAGCTGTTGCTGCGGGCCCGGCTGAAGCTGTTGAAGAAAAAACTGAATTCGACGTCGTACTGAAAGCTGTTGGCGCGAACAAAGTAGCAGTAATCAAAGCCGTACGTACTGCAACTGGTCTGGGCCTGAAAGAAGCCAAAGATCTGGTTGAAGCAACTGGCGTGATCAAAGAAGGCATCAGCAAAGACGACGCAGCTGCACTTGAAGCTGCTCTGAAAGAAGCTGGCGCTGAAGTTGAAGTTAAGTAAGACAACCCTCGGGTTGCAGTCTGAGTAGTTTCAGACTGATGGCTGGTGACTTTTTGGTCACCAGCCTTTTTGCGCTACAGGGTTTCAATGGGGTTTCACACTGTTTGTCCATTGCTACTCTTCAATATCTTTCTCTATCGACGACTTAATATACCGCTTTCCTGAGTGGGTTCCCTGCCTTCGCAAAAGCGATGAAATGATTTAAGCGTGATAGAAAGAGGTATTGCACTGCTGCCCCGCAGCCAGTGAATCAAACAAAATCGTGTTGCATGAACTGTCCTGTCAGGACGGACAGCGTGGGTCGACTTGTCAGCTAGCTGAGGAACCCTATGGTTTACTCCTATACCGAGAAAAAACGTATTCGTAAGGATTTTGGTAAACGTCCACAAGTACTGGACATACCTTATCTCCTTTCCATCCAGCTCGACTCGTTCCAGAAGTTTATCGAGCAAGATCCAGAAGGTCAGTACGGGCTGGAAGCTGCATTCCGCTCTGTATTCCCTATTGCGAGCTACAGCGGCAACTCTGAGCTGCAGTATGTCAGCTATCGCCTGGGCGAACCTGTCTTTGACGTGAAAGAGTGTCAGATCCGTGGCGTGACCTATTCGGCACCGCTGCGCGTGAAACTGCGTCTGGTGATCTATGAGCGCGAAGCGCCAGAAGGCACCGTAAAAGATATTAAAGAACAAGAAGTCTACATGGGCGAAATTCCGCTCATGACCGACAACGGTACCTTTGTCATCAATGGTACCGAGCGCGTTATCGTTTCTCAGCTGCACCGTAGTCCTGGCGTGTTCTTTGATAGCGATAAGGGTAAAACCCACTCTTCGGGTAAAGTGCTTTATAACGCACGTATCATCCCTTACCGCGGTTCATGGCTCGACTTTGAGTTTGACCCGAAAGATAACCTGTTTGTCCGTATTGACCGTCGTCGTAAGCTGCCGGCCACTATCATCCTGCGTGCGTTACAGTTCACGACGCCTCAGATCCTCGATCTCTTCTTTGAGAAAGTGGTCTTTGAAATCCGTGACAACAAGCTGCAGATGGAGCTGGTGCCTGAGCGCCTGCGCGGTGAAACTGCGACCTTCGATATCGAAGCGAACGGCACCGTCTACGTCGAAAAAGGTCGCCGCATCACTGCGCGCCATATCCGTCAGCTGGAAAAAGATGGCATTCAGCACATCGAAGTCCCGGTTGAATATATCGCGGGCAAAGTGGTCGCTAAAGATTACATCGATGAGAGCACCGGTGAGCTGATTGTTGCAGCGAACATGGAGCTGTCGCTGGATCTGCTGGCGAAACTGAGCCAGTCCGGTCACAAGCGCATCGAAACGCTGTTCACCAACGATCTGGACCACGGTCCATATATGTCTGAGACCCTGCGTGTTGACCCAACCAGCGATCGCCTGAGCGCCCTGGTTGAGATCTACCGCATGATGCGTCCTGGTGAGCCGCCAACGCGTGAAGCCGCAGAGAACCTGTTCGAAAACCTGTTCTTCTCTGAAGATCGTTACGACCTGTCTGCTGTCGGCCGTATGAAATTCAACCGCTCATTGCTGCGTGATGAAATCGAAGGTTCAGGTATCCTGAGCAAAGAAGACATCATCGAAGTGATGAAGAAGCTGATCGACATCCGTAACGGTAAAGGCGAAGTGGACGATATCGACCACCTCGGCAACCGTCGTATTCGTTCAGTCGGCGAAATGGCTGAGAACCAGTTCCGCGTAGGTCTGGTACGTGTTGAGCGTGCGGTTAAAGAGCGTCTGTCACTGGGCGATCTGGATACCCTGATGCCACAGGACATGATCAACGCCAAGCCGATTTCGGCCGCGGTGAAAGAGTTCTTTGGTTCAAGCCAGCTGTCTCAGTTTATGGACCAGAACAACCCGCTGTCAGAGATCACGCACAAACGTCGTATCTCTGCTCTCGGCCCGGGTGGTCTGACTCGTGAGCGTGCCGGCTTCGAAGTGCGTGACGTACACCCAACGCACTACGGTCGTGTCTGCCCAATCGAGACCCCGGAAGGTCCGAACATCGGTCTGATCAACTCCTTGTCTGTTTATGCGCAGACCAATGAGTACGGTTTCCTTGAAACCCCGTATCGCCGTGTGATCGATGGCCTGGTCTCTGACGAGATTCATTACCTCTCTGCTATCGAAGAGGGTAACTACGTTATCGCACAGGCGAACGCCCCGCTGGATGACAACGGCGCGTTTGTGGATGACCTGGTCACCTGCCGTAGCAAAGGCGAATCGAGCCTGTTCAGCCGCGATCAGGTTGACTACATGGACGTTTCCACCCAGCAGGTGGTTTCTGTCGGTGCATCCCTGATCCCGTTCCTGGAACACGATGACGCCAACCGTGCTCTGATGGGTGCGAACATGCAACGTCAGGCCGTTCCGACTCTGCGTGCTGATAAGCCGCTGGTTGGTACCGGTATGGAACGTGCTGTTGCCGTTGACTCCGGTGTTACCGCCGTGGCCAAACGTGGCGGTACCGTTCAGTACGTTGACGCCTCACGTATCGTGATCAAGGTGAACGAAGATGAGATGTATGCTGGCGAAGCCGGTATCGACATCTATAACCTGACCAAATACACCCGTTCTAACCAGAACACCTGTATCAACCAGATGCCATGTGTCTCTCTGGGTGAGCCGGTTGAACGTGGTGATGTGCTGGCTGATGGCCCGTCCACCGATCTGGGTGAACTGGCGCTGGGTCAGAACATGCGCGTCGCGTTCATGCCGTGGAACGGTTACAACTTCGAAGACTCCATCCTGGTCTCCGAGCGCGTGGTGCAGGAAGATCGCTTTACCACTATCCACATTCAGGAACTGGCTTGCGTGTCGCGTGACACCAAACTGGGGCCGGAAGAGATCACCGCTGACATCCCGAACGTGGGTGAAGCTGCACTCTCTAAACTGGATGAGTCAGGCATCGTCTACATCGGTGCTGAAGTGACCGGTGGTGACATTCTGGTGGGTAAGGTAACGCCGAAAGGTGAAACCCAGCTGACGCCAGAAGAGAAACTGCTGCGCGCGATCTTCGGTGAAAAAGCCTCTGACGTGAAAGATTCGTCACTGCGCGTACCGAATGGCGTGTCAGGCACCGTGATCGACGTTCAGGTCTTTACCCGCGATGGCGTGGAAAAAGACAAACGTGCGCTGGAAATCGAAGAGATGCAGCTGAAGCAGGCGAAGAAAGACCTGTCTGAAGAGCTGCAGATTCTGGAAGCGGGCCTGTTCAGCCGTATTCAGAACGTCCTGATCTCCGGTGGCGTTGAAGCAGACAAACTGGACAAGCTGCCGCGCGAGCGCTGGCTGGAACTGGGTCTGAACGACGAAGCGAAGCAAAACCAGCTGGAACAGCTGGCCGAGCAGTACGACGAACTGAAGCACGAGTTTGAGAAGAAGCTCGAAGGTAAGCGTCGTAAGATCACCCAGGGCGATGATCTGGCACCAGGCGTGCTGAAAATCGTTAAGGTTTATCTGGCCGTTAAGCGTCAGATTCAGCCGGGTGACAAAATGGCTGGTCGTCACGGTAACAAAGGTGTTATCTCCAAGATCAACCCGATTGAAGATATGCCTTACGATGAAAACGGCACGCCGGTAGACATCGTTCTGAACCCGCTGGGCGTACCATCACGTATGAACATCGGTCAGATTCTGGAAACCCACCTGGGAATGGCAGCGAAAGGCATCGGCGAGAAGATCAACGCCATGCTTAAGAAGCAGGAAGAAGTCGCGAAACTGCGCGAATTCATCCAGCGCGCCTATGACCTGGGTACCGATCTGCGTCAGAGAGTTGACCTGAACACCTTCTCCGATGACGAAGTTCTGCGTCTGGCTGAGAACCTGAAGAAAGGTATGCCAATCGCTACGCCGGTGTTTGATGGCGCGAAAGAGAGTGAGATCAAAGAGCTGTTACAGCTCGGCGGCCTGCCTTCTTCCGGTCAGATTACCCTGTTTGACGGCCGTACCGGTGAGCAGTTCGAACGTCAGGTAACCGTTGGCTACATGTACATGCTGAAACTTAACCACCTGGTTGATGACAAGATGCATGCACGTTCTACCGGTTCCTACAGCCTGGTTACTCAGCAGCCGCTGGGTGGTAAGGCGCAGTTCGGTGGTCAGCGCTTTGGTGAGATGGAAGTATGGGCACTGGAAGCTTACGGTGCCGCGTATACCCTGCAGGAAATGCTTACCGTTAAGTCTGATGACGTCAACGGCCGTACCAAGATGTATAAAAACATCGTTGACGGCAACCATCAGATGGAACCGGGCATGCCGGAATCCTTCAACGTACTGTTGAAAGAGATTCGCTCGCTGGGTATCAACATCGAGCTGGAAGACGAGTAACCCCATTTCAGGCAGCGGTTCGCCGTTGCCTGAAAGCGCCGGGTTTAAAGCGCTCGCAATTGTACTGGTTACGGGGCGTTCAATTTCGGTTGGACGCCCCCTGAGTCTCACTCCGACGGGAGCTAATCCGTGAAAGACTTACTTAAGTTTCTGAAAGCGCAAACTAAGACCGAAGAGTTTGATGCGATCAAAATTGCGCTGGCTTCGCCAGACATGATCCGTTCCTGGTCTTTTGGTGAAGTGAAAAAGCCAGAAACCATTAACTACCGTACTTTCAAGCCAGAGCGCGATGGTCTGTTCTGTGCCCGTATCTTCGGGCCGGTAAAAGACTATGAGTGCCTGTGCGGTAAGTACAAGCGCCTGAAACACCGTGGTGTGATTTGTGAGAAGTGCGGCGTTGAAGTGACCCAGACTAAAGTACGCCGTGAGCGTATGGGCCACATCGAACTGGCGTCGCCAACCGCGCACATCTGGTTCCTGAAGTCACTGCCATCGCGTATCGGCTTACTGCTGGATATGCCGCTGCGTGACATCGAGCGCGTGCTCTACTTTGAATCTTACGTGGTAATCGAAGGTGGCATGACCAACCTCGAGAAGCGTCAGATCCTGACCGAAGAGCAGTACCTTGACGCACTGGAAGAGTTCGGTGACGAATTCGACGCCAAAATGGGCGCCGAAGCGATCCAGGCCCTGTTGAAAAACATGGATCTGGAGCAGGAGTGCGATCAGCTGCGTGAAGAGCTGAACGAAACGAACTCCGAAACCAAACGTAAAAAACTGACCAAGCGTATCAAGCTGCTGGAAGCGTTCGTACAGTCTGGTAACAAGCCAGAGTGGATGATCCTGACCGTGCTGCCTGTTCTGCCACCGGATCTGCGTCCGCTGGTACCGCTGGACGGTGGCCGTTTCGCAACGTCAGATCTGAACGATCTCTATCGTCGCGTGATCAACCGTAACAACCGTCTGAAGCGCCTGCTGGATCTGGCTGCGCCAGACATCATCGTGCGCAACGAAAAGCGTATGCTGCAGGAAGCGGTCGATGCTCTGCTGGATAACGGTCGTCGCGGTCGTGCGATCACCGGTTCCAACAAGCGTCCGCTGAAATCGCTGGCAGACATGATCAAAGGTAAGCAGGGTCGTTTCCGTCAGAACCTGCTGGGTAAACGTGTCGACTACTCTGGTCGTTCCGTTATCACCGTTGGTCCATACCTGCGTCTGCATCAGTGCGGCCTGCCGAAGAAAATGGCACTCGAGCTGTTCAAACCGTTCATTTACGGCAAGCTGGAACTGCGTGGCCTGGCCACCACCATCAAAGCCGCGAAGAAAATGGTTGAGCGCGAAGAAGCGGTTGTCTGGGATATCCTCGACGAAGTGATCCGTGAGCACCCGGTTCTGCTGAACCGTGCGCCTACGCTGCACCGTCTGGGTATTCAGGCCTTTGAACCGGTTCTGATCGAAGGTAAAGCGATCCAGCTTCACCCGCTGGTCTGTGCGGCCTATAACGCCGACTTCGATGGTGACCAGATGGCTGTCCACGTACCGCTGACGCTGGAAGCCCAGCTGGAAGCGCGTGCGCTGATGATGTCGACCAACAACATCCTGTCACCTGCGAACGGCGAGCCAATCATCGTTCCTTCTCAGGACGTTGTACTGGGTCTGTACTACATGACCCGTGACTGTGTTAACGCCAAAGGCGAAGGCATGGTGCTGACTGGCCCGAAAGAAGCTGAGCGTATTTATCGCGCTGGCCTCGCTTCTCTGCATGCTCGCGTGAAGGTGCGTATCACCGAACACGAGAAAAACGAGCAGGATGAGTGGGTCGCTAAAACCAGCCTGATCGACACGACTATCGGTCGCGCCATCCTGTGGATGATCGTGCCAAAAGGTCTGCCTTACTCCATCGTTAACCAGGCGCTGGGTAAAAAAGCTATCTCCAAAATGCTGAACACCTGTTACCGCATTCTGGGTCTGAAGCCGACCGTTATCTTCGCTGACCAGACCATGTACACCGGTTTCGCCTACGCTGCCCGTTCAGGCGCGTCAGTCGGTATCGACGACATGGTGATTCCAGAGAAGAAAGTGGAAATCATCACCGAAGCGGAAGCGGAAGTGGCTGAGATCCAGGAGCAGTTCCAGTCTGGTCTGGTTACCGCCGGCGAACGTTATAACAAAGTCATCGATATCTGGGCCGCCGCCAACGAACGTGTTGCCAAGGCGATGATGGAAAACCTCTCAACCGAAACCGTGATTAACCGTGACGGCGAAGAAGAGAAACAGGTTTCCTTTAACAGCATCTTTATGATGGCCGACTCTGGTGCGCGTGGTTCTGCTGCACAGATTCGTCAGCTGGCCGGTATGCGTGGTCTGATGGCGAAGCCGGATGGCTCAATCATTGAAACACCGATTACGGCGAACTTCCGTGAAGGGCTGAACGTACTCCAGTACTTCATCTCAACCCACGGTGCGCGTAAAGGTCTTGCGGATACCGCACTGAAAACAGCGAACTCCGGTTATCTGACGCGTCGTCTGGTTGACGTTGCTCAGGACCTTGTTGTGACTGAAGATGACTGTGGTACACACGAAGGCATCATGATGACGCCAGTCATCGAAGGTGGCGACGTGAAAGAGCCGCTGCGTGAACGTGTACTGGGTCGTGTGACCGCTGAAGACGTTCTGAAGCCGGGTACTGCGGACATTCTGGTTCCACGCAACACCCTGCTCGATGAGCACTGGTGTGACGTGCTGGAACTGAACTCCGTCGACAGCCTGAAAGTCCGCTCTGTTGTAGGTTGTGAAACCGACTTTGGTGTGTGTGCGCATTGCTACGGTCGCGACCTGGCACGTGGTCACATCATCAACAAAGGCGAAGCGATCGGTGTTATCGCGGCACAGTCCATCGGTGAGCCGGGTACACAGCTGACGATGCGTACGTTCCACATCGGTGGTGCGGCATCGCGTGCGGCTGCTGAATCCAGCATTCAGGTGAAGAACAAAGGTACCATCAAGCTGACCAACGCCAAGTCGGTAACGAACTCGGCCGGTAAGCTGGTGATCACCTCGCGTAACGTCGAACTGAAAATGATCGATGAATTTGGTCGTACCAAAGAGAGCTATAAAGTTCCTTACGGTTCTACCATGGCGAAAGGTGATGGTGAGCAGGTTGCTGCGGGCGAGACCGTTGCGAACTGGGATCCGCATACCATGCCAGTTATCACCGAAGTGGGCGGTTTCATTCGCTTCACGGACATGATCGATGGCCAGACCATTACCCGTCAGACAGATGACTTAACCGGTCTGTCTTCGCTGGTGGTTCTGGACAGTGCTGAGCGTACGTCAGGCGGTAAAGATCTGCGTCCTGCGCTGAAAATTGTTGATGCCAGCGGCAACGACGTTCTGATCCCGGGCACCGACATGCCGGCTCAGTACTTCCTGCCAGGTAAAGCGATTGTTCAGCTGGAAGATGGCGTGAAAATCAGTGCCGGTGACACCCTGGCGCGTGTACCGCAGGAATCGGGCGGTACCAAGGATATTACCGGTGGTCTGCCACGCGTTGCTGACCTGTTCGAAGCGCGTCGTCCGAAAGAGCCAGCTATCCTGGCGGAGATCAGCGGCATCATCTCCTTCGGTAAAGAGACCAAAGGTAAACGCCGTCTGGTGATCACTCCGCTGGATGGAAGCGAGCCGTACGAAGAGATGATTCCGAAATGGCGTCAGCTGAACGTGTTCGAAGGTGAACGTGTTGAGCGCGGTGACGTGGTTTCCGATGGCCCAGAGTCTCCACATGACATCCTGCGTCTGCGTGGCGTGCATGCGGTGACCCGTTACATCACTAACGAAGTGCAGGAAGTTTACCGTCTGCAGGGCGTTAAGATTAACGATAAGCACATCGAAGTCATCGTTCGTCAGATGCTGCGTAAAGCCACTATCGTGAGCGCAGGCGGTGCAGACTTCCTGGAAGGTGAGCAGGCTGAGTACTCTCGCATCAAGATCTCTAACCGTGATCTGGAAGCGAACGGAAAAGTGGGCGCAACCTACGTACGTGATCTGCTGGGTATTACCAAAGCGTCACTGGCTACCGAATCGTTCATCTCTGCCGCATCGTTCCAGGAGACCACCCGTGTCCTGACCGAAGCCGCAGTAGCGGGCAAGCGCGACGAACTGCGCGGCCTGAAAGAGAACGTGATCGTGGGTCGTCTGATCCCGGCCGGTACCGGTTATGCGTACCATCAGGATCGTATGCGTCGCAGAGCGGCAGGCGAAGTGCCAGTTGTACCGCAGGTGACTGCGGATGAAGCATCAGCCAGCCTGGCTGAACTGCTGAACGCCGGTCTCGGCGGCAACAAAGACGATTAATCGTCCTTTGTCTGATAAAAAACCCTGCTCCGGCAGGGTTTTTTTTTCGCTTTTTTCAGGCCTTCCACTCATTGCGGCGGATGCCAATATCCCTGAGCTGCTGGTCACTCAGCTTCGACAGAATGGCAGAGGTTTCCCGCCGCCGCTGCCAGCGTCTGAAACAGCGCCACAGAAAACGAACCAGGTGGTAAGGCGTGCCGGCAAACGGTTTAACTGCGCGATTCTCATCGTATCCCATGATAGTGCCCTCAGTGATGTGAGAGGCTATTTTCCGTAAAACGGTCTGTATGATACAGATTCAAAAATCACCTTTTTTTAACATACAGATTGCGGTAAACGGGGTCTGAATGGTAAAAACGGGACTCAACTGTACTGGTTACTGCTCACTACCTGAGCCGGAGTAAATACAATGACCCGTTATGAACATCTGGCTTCGCTGCTGGCTCAGCGCATTGAACAGGGCTTATACCGCAGTGGCGAACGCCTGCCGTCGGTACGAACCCTTAGCGCTGAACATGGCGTCAGTATCAGTACCGTGCAGCAGGCTTACCATCTGCTGGAAGAGAAGCAGATGATCACGCCGCAGTCACGCTCCGGCTACTTTGTTGCATCCTGCAAAGCGGCGCCGCCGATCCCGGCGCTGACGCGCCCCGTGCAGCGGCCGGTGGAGGTAACGCAGTGGGATGCAGTGCTGGAGCTGATTAATGGACGTCTGGAAGAGGATGTCCTGCAGCTGGGTAGCGGGATGCCCGATCTGACGCAGCCAACGCTTAAGCCACTCTGGAAAGCGTTCAGCCGCCAGGCCCAGAAGCAGGAAACCGCGTTGCTCAACTATGACAATCTCTATGGCGTACTTGCACTGCGGCAGCAGATTGCCCGGCTGGCGATCGACAGCGGCTGCCAGCTTACGGCCGATGACATTGTGATCACCACCGGCTGTCACGAAGCGTTATCCGTTGCCGTCCGGGCGGTCTGCGAGCCGGGTGACATCATTGCCGTCGAGTCGCCTTCGTTTCACGGCATTATGCAGACGCTGCGCGGCTTTGGCATCCGCGCCATCGAGATCCCGACCGATGCGGCGACCGGCATCAGTCTGGAGGCGCTGGAGCTGGCCTTTGATCAATGGCCGATCAAGGCCGTTGTGGTCGTGCCGAACTGTAATAATCCGCTGGGTTTTATCATGCCGGAGTCGCGTAAGCGGGCGTTGCTGGCGCTGGCGCAGCGGTTCGATGCCGCGATCATTGAAGATGATGTGTATGGTGAGCTGGCCTGGGACTATCCACGGCCACCGGCCATTAAAGCGTTTGATCTGGACGGCCGGGTTCTGCTCTGCAGCTCCTTTTCTAAAACGCTGGCACCGGGTTTACGGGTCGGCTGGGTGGTTCCCGGCCGCTATCGCGATCGCGTGCTGCATATGAAATATATCGTCACCGGTTCCACCGCCACGCAGCCTCAGCATGCGGTCTCCGAATTTATCCGTCAGGGACATTATCAGCCCCATCTGCGCCGGATGCGGCAGATCTATCACCGCAACTATGAACGCTTCAGCTGCTGGGTACGCCACTACTTTCCCTGTGGCATCTGCGTGTCGCGGCCTCAGGGCGGTTTTCTGATGTGGATCGAACTTCCCGACGCCTTCGATGCGGTCCGGCTCAACCGTGAACTGCGCGAGTCGAAAATACAGATCGCCGTAGGTTCGCTGTTTTCCGCCTCAGGTAAATACCGTAACTGCCTGCGTCTGAACTACGGCCTGCCCGTTACCGAACAGACTGAACAGGCACTGGCGCAGGTCGGGGCGGCCGTTGAACGCGCGATGATCGCCTGCCAGCATGAGACGCCAGGCCCGGCCTCCGCGCTGACATCGTGAACAAGGAGGCAGGGCCGGCAAGAGGAGTGAACCGGCCTTGGTCAGATAACCTTAACCTGACGACGTCCACGTTAAGCTGCCGCACCAGCACACGCCAGCGGCAACGTTCTCTTCTGCGACAGGCTTTCCGCAGAGCGTACCGGTGTTACCCGTTTTGCCGTCGCGCTGCGGGACAGGTCTCAGCATGCCTGCCCATCGCCTTCGGTCAGCGCCAGCAGCGTCGCGGTTGCGGCACGCCAGTCCTCCGCCTGAGTAATCGCGCTCACCACCGCAATGCTGCCCACGCCAGTGGCCAGCACCCCGGGCGCACGGGCTATCGAGATCCCGCCAATCGCCACGGTAGGGATGTCGGTCAGGCGGGCCAGATGCTGTTTCAGCTGCTCGAGGCCCTGTGGCGCAGACGGCATCGCTTTGGTCTGAGTCGGGAAGATATGGCCCAGCGCGATGTAAGAGGGCTGGATCGCCAGGGCGCGATCCAGTTCCGCATCATCATGGGTTGAGATCCCCAGCCGTAAGCCGGCCTGCCGAATGCGGTCAAGATCGGCGATATCCAGGTCCTCCTGACCCAGATGGACGCCATAGGCCCGATGCTTTATCGCCAGCGCCCAGTAATCGTTGATAAACAGGCGCGCATCGTAGCGCTGAGCCAGCGCAATCGCCTGCGCGATGGCAGGCTCAGCGATCGCCTCGGGCTGATCTTTTATGCGCAGCTGGATCGTGCGGACGCCCGCCTCCAGCAGGCGTGCGATCCAGTCGGGGCTGTCAACCACCGGATAAAGCCCCAGGCGCGGGGCGGTAGCAGGAAATGCAGGCATCGTTAATCCTCCTTCAGAGTGTCGGCGGGGTGATAGAGTTCACCGCCGTGGCGACGAAATCGGTCTGACATCTGCGCCATGCCTACGGTGACAGGCTCGGCGCGCGTATCCTGGCGGGCGGCGAACGCACGCACCTCCTGAGAAATTTTCATCGAGCAGAATTTCGGGCCACACATCGAGCAGAAGTGCGCCACCTTGCCCGACTCCTGCGGCAGGGTTTCGTCATGCATCGTCCGGGCAGTGTGGGGATCAAGGGCCAGATTGAACTGGTCCTCCCAGCGGAATTCAAAGCGCGCCTTGGACATCGCGTTATCGCGGATCTGCGCGCCCGGATGGCCTTTCGCCAGATCGGCGGCATGGGCCGCGATTTTGTAGGTAATCAATCCCTGTTTCACATCCTCCTTGTTCGGCAGACCCAGATGCTCTTTGGGGGTAACGTAACAGAGCATGGCGCAGCCAAACCAGCCGATCATGGCGGCACCGATACCGGAAGTGAAATGGTCATAGCCGGGCGCGATATCGGTAGTCAGCGGGCCAAGCGTGTAGAAGGGCGCTTCATCGCACAGGTCGAGCTGTTCGGTCATGTTGCGGCGGATCATATGCATCGGCACATGGCCCGGCCCTTCAATCATCACCTGAACGTCATATTCCCAGGCGATGCGGGTCAGTTCGCCCAGGGTGCGCAGCTCGGCAAACTGCGCCTCATCGTTGGCATCCTGAATCGAACCCGGACGTAAACCGTCACCCAGCGACAGGGAGACGTCATATGCGGCGCAGATTTCACAGATTTCCCGGAAATGCTGATAGAGGAAGTTCTCCTGATGGTGCGACAGGCACCATTTCGCCATGATCGAACCGCCGCGTGACACAATGCCGGTCAGCCGCTTCGCCGTCATCGGCACATAGCGCAGCAGCACGCCCGCGTGGATAGTGAAGTAATCCACCCCCTGTTCCGCCTGCTCAAGCAGCGTATCCCGGAAGATCGCCCAGTTCAGTGACTCGGCCACGCCATTTACTTTCTCCAGCGCCTGATAGATGGGGACGGTGCCGATGGGCACCGGGCTGTTGCGCAGGATCCATTCGCGCGTTTCATGGATATAGCGTCCGGTGGAGAGATCCATCACCGTATCGGCGCCCCAGCGGGTGGACCAGACCAGCTTCTCCACTTCCTCTTCAATGGAAGAGGTCACCGCGGAATTGCCGATGTTGGCGTTGACCTTTACCAGAAAGTTGCGGCCGATGATCATCGGTTCCGATTCAGGGTGGTTGATATTGGCCGGGATGATGGCGCGACCGGCCGCTACCTCCTGCCGCACGAACTCGGGCGTTATGGCAGCGGGCAGATGTGCGCCAAAACTGTGGCCCGGATGCTGTTGCAGCAGCACCTCCGCGCGGATGCGATCCCGGCCCATATTTTCCCGCAGGGCGATGAACTCCATCTCCGGGGTAACAATCCCCTGGCGGGCGTAGTGCAGTTGCGTGACGCAGCGGCCTGTCCGGGCGCGTCGCGGGATTGGCAGCTGGTCGAAGCGCAGGTGGTCCAGCCCCTCATCAGCCAGTCGCTGCTGGGTATAGCCGGAGCTGTTCTGGCTTAGGGGTTCACTGTCGTCGCGTTCAGCAATCCAGCCGGCGCGCAGCTTCGCCAGACCCCGATGCACGTCGATCTCTGCGGCGGGGTCGCCATAGGCACCCGCCGTGTCATAGACCGGCACGGCTTCATTCTGTTCATAGAGTGGCGCGTCTTTGCTGCCGCCGGTAGGGGTCGGCGTCATCGCGATTTCCCGCATCGGCACGCGGATATCGTCCCGGCTGCCGGTTATCCAGATACGACGGGAGCGGGGGAACGCACTGCCGCCCCGCAGGGAGTGGATAAATTCCTGCGCCTGGGCGCGTTGTTCACGACGGGTCATTTTAGGGTCAGACATAGCAATCTTCCTGTTAAAGGGGAACGATGCTTGTCCGGAGTTCGGAAGGAGTAAGCGTACAGACAGCGCACAACGGCTGGCAGACAGCGACTGATTACTCTTGTTCCCTTCGCAGGTTCTAACCTGATCAGGTTCCGCGGATCCCGAATTAACGGTCTCAGCCCGGATGGGCACTCCGACAAGAAGCGGTTTTTACGCGGGCGCTTAGCGCGGCCTCAGCGGTAAAAACGTGATATTTCAACGCACAAATAAAAAAGGTCCTTTGGCGTACCGGCCTCAGAACCTGTTCAGCATAAAAGGGCTACCGGATAATCACAATACCCCTGATGTGAATCGGCATTACGCCGGACGGGCAATCTGGCTGTCGTTGGCAACGGGCGGTTTGGCCAGCTGATTATCCCACGCAAGCTGAATCAGCTTATCTTCCAGCGTAAAGCGCGCTTCCAGCACTTCGCCCACTTCGGACAGCGCCTGCTGGAAGGTCATGCAGTTCTCATCGTCAATCGCCTGCTGCAGGTGACCATCATACAGCTGCATCAGACGCTCGGTGTTCGCTTCCAGCGGCGGGTAGATCTGCGCGGCGGCAATCATCGGGCTGTCGCCACTCATCTCGTTGATGACGCGCTCATAGATGCTGAAGTGACCTGCAGAGAGGTAATCGACCAGACCGTGACAGAAGTTGTCCAGCGCCTGCTCATCCAGACGCGTCAGCGCCTCTTTGTTGGGTTTAAGACCGACGAGGTGATAATAGTTCACCAGGAGCTGACGACGGGCTTCAAGCCATGAATCGACCAGTTCATTACTGCCACCTACGCGTTCAGCCAGGACTTCTAACTGGTTAAGCATATCTAACTCCATGTGAGTTATAGTTGTTTATCTACACACTTAACATCAGGGCTTCAGCGTGCGATTTGACGCTAAGGATGACGAAATAAATGCAATGCGAAATCTCAAGCGTAGACGCTGGATGGTGGATTGTCAGCCATGAACAGAAACTTTGGTTGCCACAAGGTGATTTACCCCACGGAAACGCCGAAAAATTTGGCTTAACGGGCAGTAAAGCCCGGACGATTGGGGAGTGGCAGGGTGAAAAAGTCTGGCTGATTTGCGAGCCGCGTCCAGCCGATATGTTTTCGGTACGGCAGCTGATCGATCAGGATGTGGAACTGTTTCAGCTGGCCGGGCGCGGCGTGCAGCTGGCAGAGTTCTACCGCTCTCATCGCTGGTGCGGCTACTGCGGGCATGAAATGCACCACAGCAAACATGAATTTGCCTGCCTGTGCAGTCACTGCCGCGAACGCTACTATCCACAGATCGCGCCCTGCATCATTGTGGCTATCCGCCGCGGCGATGAGATCCTGCTGGCAAACCATGCCCGGCATCGCAACAAGGTCTACACCGTGCTGGCGGGGTTTGTCGAAGTCGGCGAAACGCTGGAGCAGGCCGTCGCCCGTGAGGTGATGGAAGAGAGCAATATCCGCATCAAAAATGTCCGTTACGTGACCTCCCAGCCGTGGCCCTTCCCGCAATCGCTGATGACCGCCTTTATGGCGGAGTATGAGAGCGGCGATCTGCAGCACGACGGCAAAGAGCTGCTGGATGCGGCCTGGTTCCGGTTCGACGATCTGCCGCTGCTGCCTCCGCCGGGCACCGTGGCACGCCGCCTGATTGAAGATACCGTCGCCCTGTGCCGCGCAGAAGCGTGAAAGTGCTACACTACACGCCTGTTATTGAGAGAGTGTTGAGATGAGTGAACTGAAGAACGATCGTTATTTGCGTGCCCTGTTACGTCAGCCGGTCGATGTCACGCCGGTATGGATGATGCGACAAGCCGGGCGCTATTTGCCGGAGTACAAAGCGACGCGCGCCCAGGCGGGTGACTTTATGTCGCTGTGTAAAAACGCCGAGCTGGCCTGTGAAGTCACCCTGCAGCCGCTGCGCCGTTATCCGCTGGATGCCGCCATCCTCTTCAGTGACATCCTGACGATTCCGGATGCGATGGGACTGGGACTCTATTTCGAAGCGGGTGAAGGTCCGCGTTTCGCAAACCCTGTGACCTGCCGCGCGGACGTCGAGCGTTTACCGGTGCCCGATCCGGAAATGGAGCTGGGCTATGTGATGAATGCCGTTCGCACCATCCGTAAAAATCTCAACGGCGACCTGCCGCTGATCGGCTTCTCGGGCAGCCCCTGGACGCTGGCGACCTATATGGTCGAAGGCGGCAGCAGCAAGGCCTTTACCCGCATCAAGAAGATGATGTATGCCGAGCCCGCCACGCTGCACGCGATGCTGGACAAGCTGGCCGACAGCGTCATCCTCTACCTCAACGCGCAGATCCGCGCCGGTGCGCAGTCCGTCATGGTGTTTGATACCTGGGGCGGCGTGCTGACCGGTCGTGACTACCGCGAGTTCTCACTCCACTACATGCACAAAATTGTCGATGGCCTGCTGCGTGAAAACGACGGCCGCCGTGTGCCGGTGACGCTGTTCACCAAAGGGGGCGGACAGTGGCTGGAAGCGATGGCGGCCACCGGCTGTGATGCGCTGGGTCTCGACTGGACCACCGACATCGATGACGCACGCCGTCGCGTTGGCGACAAAGTGGCGCTGCAGGGCAACATGGACCCCTCTATGCTCTATGCGGCCCCTGAGCGTATCGAACAGGAAGTGGCGGGTATCCTTGAGCGCTTTGGCGCGGGCACCGGCCACGTCTTCAATCTGGGACACGGTATTCATCAGGATGTTCCGCCAGAAAATGCCGGCGTCTTTGTGGAGGCGGTGCACCGTCTGTCACGTCCCTGGCATCAGGAGTAATCATGGATATTGCCGCACTTCGCGCTGAGCAGCTTCAACGCGCCGCTGACGTGGTGCGTGAGGATGACTTCGACGTGCTGCCGCCCCGCTTTATTGGCGGGGCGGACGTGGGATTCGAGCAGGAAGGCGCGATCACGCGGGCGGCGATGGTCGTGCTGGAATATCCCTCGTTAACGCTGGTGGAGCATCGCATCGCCCGTATCGAGACCACCATGCCCTATATCCCGGGCTTCCTCTCGTTCCGGGAATATCCGGCGCTGATGGCGGCGTGGCAGATGCTGGAGCAGAAGCCGGACCTGCTGTTTGTGGACGGGCACGGCATCTCCCATCCCAGACGGCTCGGCGTCGCGTCACATTTTGGCCTGCTGGTGGATGTGCCGACGATAGGGGTGGCCAAGCGCCGCCTCTGTGGTCGTTTTGAGGAGCCGGACGCGCAGCCCGGCAGTCGTCAGCCGCTGATGGATAAAGGCGAACAGATAGGCTGGGTCTGGCGCAGCAAGCAGCGCTGCAATCCGCTGTTTGTCGCCACGGGGCACCGGGTCAGCCTGGATACCGCGCTGCAGTGGGTGGAAAACTGTACGCGCGGTTACCGTCTGCCGGAGCCGACACGCTGGGCAGATGCGGTTGCCTCTAACCGAACCGCTTTCCAGCGCTGGCAAAACGCGCTTTAACACTGTTTGTGCTGCGCTTTTGCAGTTACACTGCGGCCAGCGAAACGAATAAGAGCCACCTTTATGTTACAAAATCCCGTTCATCTGCGTCTGGCGAAGCTGCAAAGCTGGCAGCACCTGACTTTTATGGCCTGCCTGTGCGAACGCATGTATCCCAACTATCATGCATTCTGCGAGCAGACTGAATTTGCCGAACCGGCACTCTATCGTCGTATTCTTGATCTGATCTGGGAAAGCCTGACGGTCAAAGATGCGAAGATTAACTTCGACAGCCAGCTGGAAAAACTCGAAGCCGCCATTCCTGATGGGGATGCATTTGAGGTTTACGGCGTCTATCCGGCTATCGATGCCTGCGTGGCATTGAGCGAAGTCGTTCATGCGCAGCTGAGCGGGGAAACGCTTGAGCACGCCATTGAGGTCAGCAGGACCTCCATTACGACGGTGGCCATGCTGGAAATGACCCAGGCTGGACGCGAAATGACCGACGAAGAGCTGCGAGAAAACCCGGCTGTCATCGATGAGTGGGACCTTCAGTGGGAGATTTTCCGCCTGCTGGCGGAGTGTGAAGAGCGCGACCTGGAATTGATTAAGGGTCTGCGATCTGACCTGCGTGAAGCGGGAATTAGCAACATCGGTATAAATTTCCAGCAGTAAGGCGATAAAACGTGACTTCAGGCCCGAATTAGCGCGCCTGGAGGCTTCACATCGGCCCCCTCTCTGGTCTACATTTGGGGGGCTGAAAATTGTGGCTATCGGTGCGTGCAGGCAGAAGAGTGCCAGAATATGGCTTTTCCCTCGCACTCGTTGCTTAGCAAGCGATAAATACACTTTAAGGATAACTTATGAACAAGACTCAACTGATTGATGTGATCGCAGAAAAAGCTGACCTGTCTAAAACCCAGGCTAAGGCAGCGCTGGAATCAACTCTGGCTGCGATCACTGAGTCTCTGAAAGATGGTGATGCTGTACAACTGGTTGGTTTTGGTACTTTTAAAGTGAACCACCGCGCTGAGCGTACCGGTCGTAACCCGCAGACTGGCAAAGAGATCAAAATCGCTGCAGCAAACGTACCGGCATTCGTGTCTGGTAAAGCGCTGAAAGACGCCGTTAAGTAAGACGTCGCACTGCGGTTAAGCTTTAAAACAGGGGGCGTTTCGCCCCTTTTGTTTAAGAGGCCTGCCATCATGACCCCGCTGTTTCAGCGTTTATCTGTTCTGTCTCTCTCCCTGTTTCTTTTTGGCTGTAGTTCCACCCCGGATATTCCTCCCTTTTCTGCCAGCGGCTATCTTGCCGATCGCGGCGTCGTGCGCATCTGGCGCAAAAACAACGATCATCAGTCGGTGCATATCCGCACTCTCTATACGCCGTTCAGCGGCGGCGAGGGCGAGGTTACAGATTACGTCTGGCTGGAAGATGCCCTGACCAGCATTCAGCGTCAGGTAAAGGGGAGTGCGCCCGACGATGTGACCCTGCGCTTTGACCAGGCCGGTGGCCTTACCTTTATGCAGCGTCAGCTCGCAGGCCGCCGTGAAGCGGTCAGCCCTGATACGGTTGAGCTCTATAAGTTTGATGCGCAGCGGATGCGTAGCCTCAGCGATGCGCTGCTGAGCGGCCGTGTGTTCCTCAGGCAGGGACACTGGCAGGGGAACGGAATGCTGACGCTTTGTGAAGGCCAGCAGGTCAGACCGGCGTTTGACGCGGATGCGCTGCAGATGCTGACACAGCAGCAGAGTAACGCCCGGGCACCGCTGATGGTGTCATGGCTTGAAGCGCCGGAGGGTGTTCAGCTGTTGCGGATCAGCCAGCAGGATGCGTGCGCACAGCAGCCGACAGAAGACGACATGTGAAGGGAAAAGGGGGCACCGGGTGCCCCCTGAACTTATTTGCGATTGATGGCGCGGTAGCCGATATCGCGACGGCAGAAGCTGCCCTGCCAGGAGATAGGTCGGGTCAGCGCATAGGCACGCTGTTGAGCGGCTGCCACATCGTCACCCAGGGCGGTGACGCAGAGCACGCGGCCGCCGTTCGTCAGTACGCGATCTTCTTCCAGACGGGTGCCGGCGTGGAAGACTTTACCATCCGCGACCTCTTCCAGTGGCAGACCATGGATCTGATCGCCCTGTGCGTAGTCACCCGGATAACCTCCTGCCGCCAGCACCACGCCCAGCGCAGGACGGGGATCCCAGTCCGACGTTTTTTGATCCAGCTTACCTTCGCAGGCAGCCAGGCAAAGATCGACCAGATCCGACTGCAGGCGCAGCATGATCGGCTGTGTTTCCGGATCGCCAAAGCGGCAGTTGAATTCGATCACTTTCGGCTGGCCGGTGTGGTCGATCATCAGGCCGGCATAGAGAAAACCGGTGTAGACGTTGCCTTCAGCGGCCATGCCACGTACGGTCGGCCAGATCACCTGATCCATAATGCGCTGGTGGATCTCATCCGTCACAACCGGAGCCGGTGAGTAAGCCCCCATTCCGCCGGTATTCGGTCCGGTGTCACCGTCGCCGACACGTTTATGGTCCTGGCTGGTGGCCATCGGCAGCACATGCTCGCCATCGACCATAACGATAAAGCTGGCTTCTTCACCCTCAAGGAACTCTTCGATCACGATGCGGTGTCCGGCATCGCCAAAGGCGTTACCGGCCAGCATATCCTGCACCGCCTCTTCGGCTTCCTGCAGCGTCATCGCCACAATCACGCCTTTACCCGCCGCCAGGCCGTCGGCCTTAATAACAATCGGCGCGCCTTTCTCGCGCAGCCAGGCCAGAGCCGGCTCGACTTCGGTGAAGTTCTGGTAAGCGGCGCTGGGGATCTGATGGCGCGCCAGGAAATCCTTGGTAAAGGCTTTCGAACCTTCCAGCTGCGCGGCGGCCTGGGTCGGGCCAAAGATCTTGAGCCCGGCCTCGCGGAAGGCATCGACCACGCCAATCACCAGCGGGGCTTCCGGCCCGACAATCGTCAGATCGATCTTTTCACGCCGCGCAAACGCAAGCAGGGCAGGGATATCGGTCGCACTGATAGCGACATTCTGCAGCGCAGGCTCCAGTGCCGTTCCGGCGTTACCCGGCGCAACGAACACGGTTTCCGCCAGCGGCGACTGAGCGGCTTTCCAGGCCAGCGCATGTTCACGTCCGCCGTTGCCGATTACTAAAATTTTCATCTGTTACTCTCCGGAGTGATTAATGGCGGAAATGGCGCATGTCGGTGAAGATCATGGCAATGCCGTGCTCATCTGCAGCGGCGATCACTTCTTCATCGCGAATAGAGCCGCCAGGCTGGATCACACAGCTCACACCCACTGCGGCTGCAGCATCAATACCGTCGCGGAAGGGGAAGAACGCATCCGACGCCATCGCCGAGCCTTTGACTTCCAGACCTTCATCACCGGCTTTGATACCCGCAATCTTCGCGGAATAGACGCGGCTCATCTGTCCGGCGCCGATACCGATCGTCATGCCGTCGCGTGCATAAACGATGGCGTTCGATTTCACAAACTTGGCCACCTTCCAGCAGAACAGCGCATCACGCAGCTCCTGCTCTGACGGCTGACGCTTGCTGACCACGCGCAGCTGGCTGGCGTCAACCATGCCGAGATCGCGATCCTGAACCAGCAGGCCGCCGTTCACACGTTTGAAATCCAGCGCCGCCGTGCGGGTCTGCCACTGACCGCAAATCAGCACACGAACGTTCTGCTTAGCGGCGGTGATTTTCAGGGCCGCATCGGAAACGGCCGGAGCGATGATCACCTCGACGAACTGACGGCTGATAATCGCCTGCGCCGTGGCTTCATCCAGCTCGCGGTTTAAGGCGATGATGCCGCCAAATGCAGAGGTCGGGTCGGTCTGATAAGCGCGGTCATAGGCTGACAGCAGGCTGTCACCGGTTGCCACGCCGCAGGGGTTAGCATGCTTGACGATAACGCAGGCGGGCTCGCTGAACTCTTTCACACACTCCAGCGCCGCGTCTGTGTCGGCAATGTTGTTATAGGAGAGCGCCTTGCCCTGAACCTGCTGCGCTGTCGCTACCGACGCTTCGGCAATGTTCTCTTCTATATAGAAGGCGGCATCCTGATGGCTGTTTTCACCGTAGCGCATATCCTGTTTCTTAATGAAGTTCAGATTCAGGGTACGGGGGAAGCGGCCGGCGGGCTGATTACGTTCGCCGTGATAGGCGGGCACCAGGCTACCGAAATAGTTAGCGATCATGCTGTCATACGAGGCGGTGTGTTCAAACGCCTTAATCGCCAGATCGAAACGGGTTTCAAGCGTCAGGCCATTTTCGTGGGCATCCATCTCAGCGATGATCGCCTCGTAGTCGCCACTGCTGACCACGATCGCCACATCCTTATGGTTCTTGGCAGCCGAACGTACCATCGTCGGGCCACCGATATCGATGTTCTCAACGGCATCTTCCAGTGAGCACCCTTCACGGGCAACCGTCTGTGCAAAGGGATAAAGGTTAACGACCACCATGTCGATTGGGCTGATGTCATGCTGCGCCATAATGGCATCATCCTGGCCGCGACGACCCAAAATGCCGCCATGTACTTTCGGATGCAGGGTTTTGACACGTCCATCCATCATTTCCGGGAAGCCGGTATAGTCAGAGACTTCTGTGACAGCCAGACCCGCCTCCGCCAGCAGGCGAGCGGTTCCACCTGTAGAGAGCAGTTCGACACCGCGATGGGAGAGCGCCTGAGCAAATTCGAGGATACCGGCTTTGTCAGAGACACTGAGCAGGGCGCGGCGTACAGGACGAGGTTGTTGCATGGTGGTTTATCCCTTGGCTTTGTTTCGCGTATATAAGAGCGTTACATCAGGCTTTAGTGCACTTTTCTCTTCTCTGTAAGAAGTAAAAGATCAAAAACCTCAGGTAACGCCCCGAAAAGGGGTATCCGTAGCGATGCCCGGCATTGTAGCGAAAACGTTTGCGCGATGCTCGTCTAAATTCATTATGCCCGTGCAGTGTGGATAACCTTGTGCGTAACTGCGTATAACAGCGGCTTTTGCTGTGGAATGCAGCGAACACGCTTTTTTATGCAATTTATGGGTTGCGCCGCCTGAACAACTCCCTATAATGCGCCTCCATCAACACGGCACACCGGCAACGGGAAACGGGCTGAGAGGCACAGGAGACTGCGCCGCCGGAGAAAACTTCTGAAAAAAGAGGTTGACTCTGAAGGAGGAAAGCGTAATATACGCCACCTCGCGACAGGACGCTAACGCACTGTTCGCACTGCTCTTTAACAATTTATCAGACAATCTGTGTGGGCACTCGCAGGATTGATATCAGCGTCTCCGGACGCAAAAAATATTAAGCCTCACGAGTGAACACATAATGAAATTCATTATGACGTTTTACAGATGAGCATCGCTGGACTTGTTCCGGCAAATCAAACTTTAAATTGAAGAGTTTGATCATGGCTCAGATTGAACGCTGGCGGCAGGCCTAACACATGCAAGTCGGACGGTAGCACAGAGAGCTTGCTCTCGGGTGACGAGTGGCGGACGGGTGAGTAATGTCTGGGGATCTGCCCGATAGAGGGGGATAACCACTGGAAACGGTGGCTAATACCGCATAACGTCGCAAGACCAAAGAGGGGGACCTTCGGGCCTCTCACTATCGGATGAACCCAGATGGGATTAGCTAGTAGGCGGGGTAATGGCCCACCTAGGCGACGATCCCTAGCTGGTCTGAGAGGATGACCAGCCACACTGGAACTGAGACACGGTCCAGACTCCTACGGGAGGCAGCAGTGGGGAATATTGCACAATGGGCGCAAGCCTGATGCAGCCATGCCGCGTGTATGAAGAAGGCCTTCGGGTTGTAAAGTACTTTCAGCGGGGAGGAAGGCGGTGCGGTTAATAACCGCGCCGATTGACGTTACCCGCAGAAGAAGCACCGGCTAACTCCGTGCCAGCAGCCGCGGTAATACGGAGGGTGCAAGCGTTAATCGGAATTACTGGGCGTAAAGCGCACGCAGGCGGTCTGTTAAGTCAGATGTGAAATCCCCGGGCTTAACCTGGGAACTGCATTTGAAACTGGCAGGCTTGAGTCTCGTAGAGGGGGGTAGAATTCCAGGTGTAGCGGTGAAATGCGTAGAGATCTGGAGGAATACCGGTGGCGAAGGCGGCCCCCTGGACGAAGACTGACGCTCAGGTGCGAAAGCGTGGGGAGCAAACAGGATTAGATACCCTGGTAGTCCACGCCGTAAACGATGTCGACTTGGAGGTTGTTCCCTTGAGGAGTGGCTTCCGGAGCTAACGCGTTAAGTCGACCGCCTGGGGAGTACGGCCGCAAGGTTAAAACTCAAATGAATTGACGGGGGCCCGCACAAGCGGTGGAGCATGTGGTTTAATTCGATGCAACGCGAAGAACCTTACCTACTCTTGACATCCAGCGAACGGGGCAGAGATGCCCCGGTGCCTTCGGGAACGCTGAGACAGGTGCTGCATGGCTGTCGTCAGCTCGTGTTGTGAAATGTTGGGTTAAGTCCCGCAACGAGCGCAACCCTTATCCTTTGTTGCCAGCGATTCGGTCGGGAACTCAAAGGAGACTGCCGGTGATAAACCGGAGGAAGGTGGGGATGACGTCAAGTCATCATGGCCCTTACGAGTAGGGCTACACACGTGCTACAATGGCGCATACAAAGAGAAGCGACCTCGCGAGAGCAAGCGGACCTCACAAAGTGCGTCGTAGTCCGGATCGGAGTCTGCAACTCGACTCCGTGAAGTCGGAATCGCTAGTAATCGTGGATCAGAATGCCACGGTGAATACGTTCCCGGGCCTTGTACACACCGCCCGTCACACCATGGGAGTGGGTTGCAAAAGAAGTAGGTAGCTTAACCTTCGGGAGGGCGCTTACCACTTTGTGATTCATGACTGGGGTGAAGTCGTAACAAGGTAACCGTAGGGGAACCTGCGGTTGGATCACCTCCTTACCTTAAGATACCTTCCCGCGCAGTGCTCACACAGATTGTCTGATAAAAAGTAACGAGCAGAAAAAACCTCTACAGGCTTGTAGCTCAGGTGGTTAGAGCGCACCCCTGATAAGGGTGAGGTCGGTGGTTCAAGTCCACTCAGGCCTACCAAATTCGCACTCACGCTGCGTTATGTCTCCGGCTCGCATAGTTCACTATGCTTCGCGAAGACATGCCTTGCCTGAGCACGAATTGCACTTCTCACGAAGTGTACTCGGTTGGACGTAGTGGTCTCTGCAGTAACTGTATGGGGCTATAGCTCAGCTGGGAGAGCGCCTGCCTTGCACGCAGGAGGTCAGCGGTTCGATCCCGCTTAGCTCCACCATACCGTTTTAACTGTTTTTTCTGAATACCTCAGAGCGTACCGGCAACGGTGTGCTGCGAAGTATTATGCTCTTTAACAATCCGGAACAAGCTGAAAATTGAAACGACGTAGCGCGTCATCCCTCCGTAATAAGGGGTGGCAGAGCGATACGGTCGGGTCTCTCAATGCTTGCAGTCCGCAGCGTGAAAAACGCCTGTGGGTTGTGAGGTTAAGCGACTAAGCGTACACGGTGGATGCCCAGGCAGTCAGAGGCGATGAAGGACGTGCTAATCTGCGTAAAGCGACGGTAAGGTGATATGAACCGCTACAGCCGTCGATGTCCGAATGGGGAAACCCGGTGCACTCTGTGCATCATTGCAGCATGAATACATAGTGCTGCAAGGCGAACCGGGGGAACTGAAACATCTAAGTACCCCGAGGAAAAGAAATCAACCGAGATTCCCCCAGTAGCGGCGAGCGAACGGGGAGCAGCCCAGAGCCTGAATCAGCCTGTGTGTTAGTGGAAGCGTCTGGAAAGTCGCAGGGTACAGGGTGATACTCCCGTACACAAAAACACACGGTCTGTGAGCTCGATGAGTAAGGCGGGACACGTGGTATCCTGTCTGAATATGGGGGGACCATCCTCCAAGGCTAAATACTCCTGACTGACCGATAGTGAACCAGTACCGTGAGGGAAAGGCGAAAAGAACCCCGGCGAGGGGAGTGAAACAGAACCTGAAACCGTGTACGTACAAGCAGTGGGAGCCTCTTTTATGGGGTGACTGCGTACCTTTTGTATAATGGGTCAGCGACTTATATTCTGTAGCAAGGTTAACCGTATAGGGGAGCCGCAGGGAAACCGAGTCTTAACTGGGCGTTAAGTTGCAGGGTATAGACCCGAAACCCGGTGATCTAGCCATGGGCAGGTTGAAGGTTGGGTAACACTAACTGGAGGACCGAACCGACTAATGTTGAAAAATTAGCGGATGACCTGTGGCTGGGGGTGAAAGGCCAATCAAACCGGGAGATAGCTGGTTCTCCCCGAAAGCTATTTAGGTAGCGCCTCGTGAACTCATCTCCGGGGGTAGAGCACTGTTTCGGCTAGGGGGCCATCCCGGCTTACCAACCCGATGCAAACTGCGAATACCGGAGAATGTTATCACGGGAGACACACGGCGGGTGCTAACGTCCGTCGTGAAGAGGGAAACAACCCAGACCGCCAGCTAAGGTCCCAAAGTCATGGTTAAGTGGGAAACGATGTGGGAAGGCACAGACAGCCAGGATGTTGGCTTAGAAGCAGCCATCATTTAAAGAAAGCGTAATAGCTCACTGGTCGAGTCGGCCTGCGCGGAAGATGTAACGGGGCTAAACCATGCACCGAAGCTGCGGCAGCGGCGCGTATGCGTTGCTGGGTAGGGGAGCGTTCTGTAAGCCGTCGAAGGTGTGCTGTGAGGCATGCTGGAGGTATCAGAAGTGCGAATGCTGACATAAGTAACGATAAAGCGGGTGAAAAGCCCGCTCGCCGGAAGACCAAGGGTTCCTGTTCAACGTTAATCGGAGCAGGGTGAGTCGACCCCTAAGGCGAGGCCGAAAGGCGTAGTCGATGGGAAACAGGTTAATATTCCTGTACTCGGTGTTACTGCGAAGGGGGGACGGAGAAGGCTATATCAGCCGGGCGACGGTTGTCCCGGTTTAAGCGTGTAGGCGGAGGGTCCAGGTAAATCCGGACTCTTTTAACGCTGAGGCGTGACGACGAGGCACTACGGTGCTGAAGTGATAAATGCCCTGCTTCCAGGAAAAGCCTCTAAGCATCAGGTAACACAGAATCGTACCCCAAACCGACACAGGTGGTCAGGTAGAGAATACCAAGGCGCTTGAGAGAACTCGGGTGAAGGAACTAGGCAAAATGGTGCCGTAACTTCGGGAGAAGGCACGCTGGCGCGTAGGTGAAGGGACTTGCTCCCGGAGCTGAAGCCAGTCGAAGATACCAGCTGGCTGCAACTGTTTATTAAAAACACAGCACTGTGCAAACACGAAAGTGGACGTATACGGTGTGACGCCTGCCCGGTGCCGGAAGGTTAATTGATGGGGTTATCCGTAAGGAGAAGCTCTTGATCGAAGCCCCGGTAAACGGCGGCCGTAACTATAACGGTCCTAAGGTAGCGAAATTCCTTGTCGGGTAAGTTCCGACCTGCACGAATGGCGTAATGATGGCCAGGCTGTCTCCACCCGAGACTCAGTGAAATTGAACTCGCTGTGAAGATGCAGTGTACCCGCGGCAAGACGGAAAGACCCCGTGAACCTTTACTACAGCTTGACACTGAACATTGAGCCTTGATGTGTAGGATAGGTGGGAGGCTTTGAAGCGCGGACGCCAGTCTGCGTGGAGCCATCCTTGAAATACCACCCTTTAATGTTTGATGTTCTAACGTGGCCCCGTAATCCGGGGTGCGGACAGTGTCTGGTGGGTAGTTTGACTGGGGCGGTCTCCTCCTAAAGAGTAACGGAGGAGCACGAAGGTCAGCTAATCACGGTCGGACATCGTGAGGTTAGTGCAATGGCATAAGCTGGCTTGACTGCGAGAGTGACGGCTCGAGCAGGTGCGAAAGCAGGTCATAGTGATCCGGTGGTTCTGAATGGAAGGGCCATCGCTCAACGGATAAAAGGTACTCCGGGGATAACAGGCTGATACCGCCCAAGAGTTCATATCGACGGCGGTGTTTGGCACCTCGATGTCGGCTCATCACATCCTGGGGCTGAAGTAGGTCCCAAGGGTACGGCTGTTCGCCGTTTAAAGTGGTACGCGAGCTGGGTTTAGAACGTCGTGAGACAGTTCGGTCCCTATCTGCCGTGGGCGCTGGAGAATTGAGGGGGGTTGCTCCTAGTACGAGAGGACCGGAGTGAACGCACCACTGGTGTTCGGGTTGTCATGCCAATGGCACTGCCCGGTAGCTAAGTGCGGAAAAGATAAGTGCTGAAAGCATCTAAGCACGAAACTTGCCCCGAGATGAGTTCTCCCTGACTCCTTGAGAGTCCTGAAGGGACGTTGAAGACGACGACGTTGATAGGCCGGGTGTGTAAGCGCAGCGATGCGTTGAGCTAACCGGTACTAATGACCCGTGAGGCTTAACCTTACAACGCCAGAGGCGTTTTTGAGAGACGATTTTCAGCCTGAACCGGATAAATCTGCGCGGCCCAGGGCGGCGCGGAAGACAGAATCTGCCTGGCGGCTTTAGCGCGGTGGTCCCACCTGACCCCATGCCGAACTCAGAAGTGAAACGCCGTAGCGCCGATGGTAGTGTGGGGCCTCCCCATGCGAGAGTAGGGAACTGCCAGGCATTGTATAAGTGAAGAAGCCCCGCACGCGAGTGCGGGGCTTTTTTACGTCTGTACGCTGCCCGTTAAAGCTGAAACATTTTCATTTTCTGCATCAAACCTCGACAATCCCGACCGATCAGGCTAATGTTGGGCATCCAGATGTCTAAACGTTTATATGGTTGCAAGAGGTGCGCAGGCTATGCCAATCAGGATCCCCGACGAATTACCGGCAGTGAATTTTTTACGCGACGAAAACGTCTTTGTGATGACCTCGTCGCGCGCCAGTATTCAGGAGATCCGCCCGCTTAAAGTGCTCATACTCAATCTGATGCCGAAGAAGATCGAAACGGAGAATCAGTTTCTGCGTCTGCTGTCCAACTCACCGCTCCAGATCGATATTCAGCTGCTGCGTATCGACAGCCGTGAGTCACGCAATACGCCCTCTGAGCACCTCAACAACTTCTACTGCAATTTTGAAGATATCCAGCATGACAATTACGACGGCTTAATCGTTACAGGTGCGCCACTCGGGCTGGTCGATTTTAATGATGTCGCCTACTGGCCGCAGATCCAGCGCGTGCTGCACTGGGCCAACGAGCATGTCACCTCCACCCTGTTTGTCTGCTGGGCAGTGCAGGCCGCACTCAATATTCTGTATGGGATCCCCAAGCAAACCCGGCATAACAAACTGTCGGGCGTCTATGAACATCAGATTCTGCATCCTCATGCCTTACTGACGCGGGGATTTGATGATAATTTCCTGGCGCCCCACTCGCGCTATGCGGATTTTCCTTCTCAGCTGATCAGGGATTACACCGATCTTGAGCTGTTTGCTGAATCGGAACAGACGGGTGCCTATCTGATGGCGAGCAGGGACAAACGTCTGGTGTTCGTTACCGGCCATCCGGAGTATGACGCCCTGACGTTGTCAGGTGAGTATCATCGTGATTATGAAGCGGGCGTGAATCCGGACGTTCCCTATAACTATTTCCCGCAGGATAATCCGGCCCTGGCACCGCGTGCAACCTGGCGTAGCCATGGCAACCTGCTGTTCTCCAACTGGCTCAACTACTACGTTTACCAGATTACGCCATTCGATCTGCGTCATATGAACCCGACGCTGGAATAGTCCCGGTCCGGGATCAACTGAACCGTGTTAGCCACTGGCAGCACGGTTTTTTTTCGCCTGTACAACGTTGCTGAAAAGAGTTCCCTTATCTGTTCAGACTTTAACATCAGCAAATTCAGTAAGATAAACTCGCTTTATTATAAAAATGGAAATAGTTTTTGATTTAAGAAAATAAATGCTTATGCTCTGATCCTGTAGCTCATAAAACCAGCACCCTATGGATCCGCTGCAAACGATCCTTTGAATACAGGAGAGCGCCAGCATGACAGACTCAGTGATCAGCCATTCCCTGATTTTCAGCCAGCCCTTTAGCCATGCCGAACAGCGGGTGTTAACCCCCGACGCGATTGCCTTCCTTGAAAGCGTGGTCGCGCGCTTTGCCCCACAGCGCGAAGCCCTGTTATTGGCGCGTCAGCAGCGCCAGCTTCGTTACGATCAGGGCTATCTGCCGGACTTTGATATGGAAACCGCTTCCATAAGAGAAAGTGAGTGGCGCATTCAACCTATTCCGGCAGATTTAGTCGATCGCCGGGTTGAGATTACCGGTCCGCCCGATCGCAAAATGGTGATTAACGCGCTGAATGCCAACGTAAAAGTCTTTATGGCTGACTTTGAGGATTCGCTGTCGCCGGAATGGAAGAAACTGATCGAAGGTCAGCTCACACTGCAGGAGGCGGTGCAGGGCACGCTGAGTTTTACCAGCGATAACGGCAAAATCTATCAGTTAGGTGCCACTCCTGCGGTCCTGATGTGCCGGGTTCGCGGCCTGCATCTGTCAGAAAAGCATGTCAGCTGGCAGGGTGAGGCGATTCCGGGCGGTCTGTTCGACTTTGCGCTCTACTTCTTCCACAACGTTCGTCCCCTGCTGGCCAAAGGCAGCGGGCCATACTTCTATCTGCCAAAGACCGAGAGCTGGCAGGAGATCGCCTGGTGGCGTGAGATCTTCAGTTTCAGTGAGGATCACTTCGATCTTCCTCGCGGAACGATCAAGGCCACGGTACTGATCGAAACCTTACCCGCCGTTTTTCAGATGGATGAGATCCTGTGGAATCTGCGCGATCACATCACCGGCCTCAACTGCGGTCGCTGGGATTATATCTTCAGCTATATCAAGACCCTGAAACAGCATGCCGATCGTGTGCTGCCCGATCGCCAGTCCGTCACCATGGATCAGCCGTTCCTGAATGCCTATTCACGGCTGCTGATCAAAACCTGCCATCGACGGGGCGCGTTTGCGATGGGCGGCATGTCGGCGCTGATCCCTGCGAAAGATCCCTCGCGCAACGCCTGGGTCCTGCAGCGCGTAAAGGAAGATAAGCAGCGGGAAGCCGGTAACGGCCACGACGGCACCTGGATTGCGCACCCTGGTCTGGCCGATACCGCGATGGCGGTTTTCGATGCCGCACTGGGCAGGCGATCGAACCAGCTGCACATCCTGCGTGAAGAGGATGCGCCCATCACCGCAGAGCAGTTGCTCGCGCCCTGTCCGGGTGAGCGAACCGAGGCCGGAATGCGCGCCAACATCCGTGTCGCGCTGCACTATCTGGAGGCCTGGATCAGCGGCAATGGCTGCGTGCCGATTGACGGGCTGATGGAAGATGCGGCGACCGCAGAGATCGCACGCACCTCTATCTGGCAGTGGATTCGTCATCAGCAGCGCCTCAGCAATGGCCAGCTGGTCACCGCCGAACTGTTTCTGCGCTGGCTGAATGAAGAGCTGCACCTGCTGCAGAATGCGCTGGGCGAAACGCACTTCAGCGCCGGCCGCTATAGCGATGCGGCGCAGCTGATGGCGCAGATCACCACGGAGCGCGAGCTGGTTTCCTTTCTTACCCTGCCAGGCTATCGCCTGATCCCCCAGACAGAGGAGCTATTGCCATGACACGTACTCAACAGACAGAACAACTCGAACAACTCTGGCAGACCGCACGCTGGCAGGGAATTACCCGTCCCTACAGCGCGGCAGAGGTGGTTAATCTGCGCGGATCGGTTCTGCCCGCCTGTACGCTGGCCACGCGCGGCGCGGAAAAGCTCTGGGCGCTGCTGAACGGCGGGGCGAGGAAAGGGTATGTCAACAGCCTGGGCGCGCTGACGGGCGGGCAGGCACTGCAGCAGGCGAAAGCGGGCATCGAGGCGATCTACCTCTCCGGCTGGCAGGTGGCGGCGGATGCCAACGTGGCGGGGCAGATGTATCCGGATCAGTCGCTCTATCCGGTGAACTCGGTGCCGGAGGTGGTTTCGCGCATAAATCAGACCTTCCAGCGCGCCGATCAGATTCAGTGGTCCGGCGGTATTGAAGCCGGTGACAGCCGCCACATCGATTTCTTTCTGCCGATCGTGGCGGACGCAGAAGCAGGATTTGGCGGCGTGCTGAATGCGTTTGAGCTGATGAAGGCGATGATTCAGGCGGGCGCGGCGGCGGTTCACTTCGAAGATCAGCTGGCGGCGGTCAAAAAATGTGGTCACATGGGCGGCAAAGTGCTGGTGCCGACGCAGGAAGCGATTCAGAAACTGGTCGCGGCACGACTGGCTGCGGATGTGATGGGAGTGCCAACCCTGCTGCTGGCCCGGACCGATGCCGATGCGGCCGATCTGCTGACCTCCGACTGCGACGAATATGATCGGCCCTTTATCCGCGGCGATCGCACGGCTGAAGGTTTCTTCCGCACCCATGCCGGGATTGAGCAGGCGATCAGCCGCGGGCTGGCCTATGCGCCATACGCGGACATCCTGTGGTGCGAAACCTCCACGCCCGATCTGGCGATGGCGCAGCGCTTTGCCGATGCCATTCATGACCGTTTTCCGGGCAAGCTGCTGGCGTACAACTGTTCGCCTTCGTTCAACTGGAAAAAGAACCTCGACGATCGCACCATCGCGAAGTTTCAGCAGTCGCTCAGCGACATGGGCTATCGCTTCCAGTTCATCACGCTGGCGGGCATCCACAGCATGTGGTTCAACATGTTCGATCTGGCTCACGCCTACGCACAGGGTGAAGGCATGCGTCACTACGTTGAAAAGGTTCAGCAGCCTGAGTTCGCCGCCCGCGATCGCGGTTACAGCTTCTCCTCGCACCAGCAGGAGGTGGGCACCGGCTATTTCGATCAGGTGACCAATATCATTCAGGGAGGAAAATCGTCGGTGACGGCGCTGACCGGCTCCACCGAGGAGCATCAGTTCTGACCTTTTCCGCTGACTGATCCCCCGCCCGCCCTGTGCGGGCGGGCACTGACCGGAGCCGATTATGCCGCCACGCGAATCGCTGATCGCCCACACCATTCTGCAGGGGTTTGATGCGCAGTATGGCCGCTTCCTCGACATTACGGCTGGCGCGCAGCAGCGCTTTGAACAGGCGGAATGGCAGGCGGTGCAGCATGCCATGAAAGCCCGTATTCATCTCTATGATCATCATGTCAGCCTGGTCGCTGACCAGCTGCGGGTGCTGAACGGCGCAGCAGACTGGGATGTGACGTTCTGGCTGCGGGTCAAGGATCACTATCAGAGCCTGCTGCCCGGCTATCCCCGGCATGAAATTGCCGAAAGCTTTTTCAATTCCGTCTACTGCCGGTTACACGGACATGCCGATCTGCAGCCGGATCGGCTGTTTATCTTCACCTCTCAGTCC
This sequence comes from Pantoea deleyi, assembly GCF_022647325.1. Lineage (NCBI taxonomy): Bacteria > Pseudomonadati > Pseudomonadota > Gammaproteobacteria > Enterobacterales > Erwiniaceae > Pantoea > Pantoea deleyi. The sequence goes on along the minus strand of NZ_CP071405.1, from coordinate 3,778,506 downwards.
CGCACCGCGCCCGTCACGCCCCTGCGTCCGCTGTCGCGCACGTATCAGCCGCAGCGGGGCTGGCGGCCGCTGGTGGATCAGGTGCTGGACGATCTGCCTTTCACCCTGCCGTGGCAGCATCGTGCGCGCGATGTCGGCTGGATTGTCCGCCACCTGCAGTCGCACTTTCCCCGGCTGAACCAGGGCTGGCTTGAGGTCAACAGCGAGCTTTTCTACCGCAACAAAACCGCCTGGCTGGTGGCGCGTCTGCATCTGCCGGAGGGGATCTTTCCCTGTCTGCTGCCCGTCCAGCGCAGTGACGCGGGCGAACTGTGGATCGACACCTGTCTGACCGATGTGAACGACGCCAGCATCGTTTTCGGTTTTGCCCGCGCCTATTTCATGGTGTATGCCCCGGTGCCGGCGGCGCTGGTCGCCTGGCTGCAGCCGATTCTGCCCGGCAAAACGCTGGCGGAGCGCTACATGGCGATCGGCTGCCAGAAGCACGGTAAGACCGAATGTTATCGCGAATATCTTCAGGCGCTGGCCGAGAACAGGGCGGCGTTTGAGATCGCGCCCGGCGTGCGTGGCATGGTGATGCTGGTCTTTACGCTGCCGGGCTTTGACTGGGTCTTTAAGGTCATCCGGGATCGCTTTGCACCGCAAAAAGAGGTGACGGAAGCGCAGGTCCGCGCCTGCTATCAGCAGGTTAAAGAGCACGATCGCGTGGGGAGGATGGCGGATACCCAGGAGTTCGAGCAGTTTGCGCTGCCGCTGGCGCGCCTTTCACCGGCACTGCTGGCGGAACTTTACGCCTGCGTGGCGGAGAAACTGCATGTCGAAGGGGATCGCCTGATCGTTCGTCATCTGTGGCTGGAACGGCGTATGCAACCGCTCAATCTCTATCTGGCGCAGGCCAGCGCCGCCGAGCGCCAGCACGCTATCGATGAGTATGGCAATGCCATCAAACAGCTGGCGGCGGCCAATATCTTTCCGGGCGACATGCTGTTTAAAAACTTCGGCATCACCCGTCACGGCCGGGTGATCTTCTACGACTACGATGAGATTCGCCCGATGCAGGATCTGAACTTTCGTGAGGTGCCTGCGGCGCGCTATGAGGAGGATGAGCTGAGCGCCGAGCCGTGGTACAGCGTCGGGCCGGACGATGTCTTTCCGGAAACCTTCCGCTATGCGTTATGCAGCGAAGCCGTGACCGGCGCATTGCTGCTGGCGCTGCATCCGGAGCTATTCGACGCTGGCTGGTGGCGCGCCCAGCAGCAGCGCATCGCCCGCGGCCATGTGGAAGAGGTGATCGCCTGGCGGCAGACGCAGCGTTTCAGCGTCTGCTACGCCGCTGAAGCGATTAACGGCCGCTATACGCCAGCGTGACCTGACGCGCTTCCCGGATGACCAGCGCCCCCAGTTCGGTAATGCGATCGTCTGTCATGCGGGCAATGGGGCCGGAGATGGAGAGCGCGGCAAACGCGTCGCCATGCTCATCATAGATAGGCGCGGCCACGCAGCGCAGCCCCAGCGCATGCTCCTCATCATCCAGCGAAAAGCCCGCTTTGCGCACCTGCGCCAGATTCTCTTTCAGGCTCTGCGGTGACATCAGGGTTTTCGGCGTGTAGTAGTGCAGCCCTTTCTGATGCAGCAGGGCCGTGACCTGATCCTCGCCCAGATGCGCCAGAAACGCTTTGCCCGCGCCTGATGCATGCATCGGCAGCTTGCCGCCAATCGGCGCTGACATCCGCATCAGCTGGGTACACTGCACCTGATCGATGATCACCGCCTGGTGATCGCTGAGATCCAGCACCGCCAGATTGACCGTTTCGCCGGACTGCTCCATCAGGCTGCGCAGCACCGGATGCACCAGCGCCAGCAGATTCCGGCTCTGCAGAAAACTGCTGCCGACCACAAAGGCGTGCGCGCCCATCGTCCAGAGACCCAGATCGCCGACCTGGCGGACAAAGCCCTGCTGCTGCATGGTGCTGAGCAGGCGATGTGTGGTGGAGTTTGGCAGGCCCGCCTGCTGCGCCAGTTCGGTCAAGGCGACGCTGCCATGTGAATCGGCAATCAGCTCCAGCAGCGTCAGGCCACGGGTCAGCGACTGTACCTGTCCCCCCGCTGGCGCGGCGGCAGGGGAGCTTCTTGGTTTCTTGCCACGCTTTACAGGAACCGGCGTTGCCATCGTGTTTCTCCTTTTGCATTGTGGAAATCATTTTCGTTTTAATCCGCCGGTTTGCAAACGCTGGTTTTCTGGTCAGACCTGTCACGTCGTGCTGAAAATGTCTTATCTGTGGTCACTTTGTCGCCTGACCAGCTTGTGCCAGAATGAAAATCGGGGTTTTCGCCAGCAGACTGACGTGAAATGGGGCAACAGTGAGCAGAAAAATCGACGCGTTACATCAGCAGCTCGCCCAACGCATTATGGTGCTGGATGGCGGCATGGGCACCATGATCCAGCGCTACGGGCTGGAAGAGCAAGCGTTTCGCGGCAGCCGGTTCGCTGACTGGCCCTGCGATCTGAAAGGCAACAACGATCTGCTGGTGCTGAGCCAGCCGCAGGTGATCCGCGAGATCCACGACGCCTATCTGGCCGCAGGGGCGGATATTCTCGAAACCAACACCTTCAACGCCACGTCGATCGCGATGGCGGACTACCTGATGGAGAGCCTGGCGGCGGAGATCAATCTTGAAGCCGCCCGGCTGGCGCGCGCCTGTGCCGACGCGTGGACGGCAAAGACGCCGGATCGTCCGCGCTATGTGGCGGGGGTGCTGGGGCCGACCAACCGCACCTGCTCGATCTCGCCTGACGTTAACGATCCCGCTTTCCGCAATATTACCTTCACCCAGCTGGTGGCGGCGTATCGCGAAGCGACCCGTGCGCTGGTGGCGGGCGGGGCGGACATCATCATGATCGAAACCGTGTTCGATACGCTGAATGCCAAGGCGGCGGTCTATGCGGTGCAGGCGGAGATGGAGGCGCTGGGCGTTGCGCTGCCGCTGATGATCTCCGGCACCATTACCGACGCCTCCGGCCGCACGCTCTCCGGCCAGACCACCGAAGCCTTTTACAACGCCCTGCGCCACGCGGAACCGCTCTCCTTTGGGCTGAACTGTGCGCTGGGGCCGGATGAGCTGCGCCAGTATGTGGCGGAGCTGTCGCGGATTGCGGAAAGCTACGTGTCCGCGCATCCCAACGCGGGTCTGCCCAACGCGTTCGGGGAGTACGATCTGGATGCCGCGCGGATGGCAGAGCAGATTGGTGAGTGGGCGAGGGCGGGGTTCCTGAATATTATCGGCGGCTGCTGCGGCACCACGCCGGAGCATATCGCGGCCATGGCCCGCGCGGTGGACGGGGTCGCACCGCGCCCGCTGCCGACCCTTCCGGTGGCCTGTCGCCTTTCTGGCCTGGAGCCGCTGAACATCACCGCCGAGTCGCTGTTTGTGAACGTCGGTGAGCGCACCAACGTCACCGGCTCAGCTAAATTCAAACGGTTGATCAAAGAGGAGAAATATAGCGAGGCGCTGGAGGTGGCGCTGCAGCAGGTACAGAACGGCGCGCAGATCATCGACATCAACATGGATGAGGGAATGCTCGACGCCGAAGCGGCGATGGTGCGCTTTCTGAACCTGATAGCGGGTGAACCCGACATCGCCCGTGTGCCGATCATGATCGACTCCTCGAAATGGGCGGTGATTGAAAAGGGTCTGCAGTGCATTCAGGGCAAAGGGATTGTGAATTCGGTGTCGATGAAAGAGGGCGAAGCGGCCTTTATTCACCAGGCGCGCCAGGTGCGGCGTTACGGCGCGGCGATGGTGGTGATGGCGTTTGATGAGGTGGGTCAGGCGGACACCCGCGCCCGTAAAATTGCGATCTGTCGCCGGGCCTACCGGATCCTGACGGAGCAGGTCGGTTTCCCGCCGGAAGACATTATCTTCGACCCCAACATCTTTGCGGTCGCCACCGGCATCGACGAGCACAATAACTACGCTGCGGATTTCATCGGCGCCTGTGAAGATATCCGGCGGGAACTGCCCCATGCGATGATCTCCGGCGGCGTCTCCAACGTGTCGTTTTCCTTCCGTGGCAACGACCCGGTGCGTGAAGCGATACACGCGGTCTTCCTCTATTACGCCATCCGCAACGGCATGGATATGGGCATCGTCAACGCAGGTCAGCTGGCCATCTATGACGATCTGCCAGCGGAACTGCGTGACGCGGTGGAAGATGTGATTCTGAACCGGCGCAATGATGGCACCGAGCGGCTGCTGGCGCTGGCGGAGAAATACCGCGGCGGAAAAGGCGATGAGGCGCAGGAACAGCAGCTGGCGGAGTGGCGCAGCTGGACGGTTGCGAAGCGGCTGGAGTATGCGCTGGTCAAAGGGATCACGACCTTTATCGAACAGGATACCGAAGAGGCGCGCCAGCAGATGCCGCGTCCGATTGAGGTCATCGAAGGCCCCCTGATGGCCGGCATGAACGTGGTGGGCGATCTGTTCGGCGAAGGCAAAATGTTTCTGCCGCAGGTGGTGAAATCGGCGCGCGTAATGAAGCAGGCGGTGGCCTGGCTGGCGCCCTTTATCGAAGCCAGCAAAGAGGCGGGGCGCAGCAACGGCAAAATCGTGCTGGCCACGGTGAAAGGGGATGTGCATGACATCGGCAAGAACATCGTCGGCGTGGTGCTGCAGTGCAATAACTACGAGATTGTGGATCTCGGCGTGATGGTGCCGGGCGAGAAAATCCTCAAAACCGCGCGGGAAGTGAATGCCGATATTATCGGCTTATCGGGCCTGATCACGCCGTCGCTGGATGAGATGGTCAATATGGCAAAAGAGATGGAGCGGCAGGGCTTTACGCTGCCGCTGCTGATTGGCGGCGCGACCACCTCGAAGGCGCACACCGCCGTCAAAATTGAGCAGCACTACAGCGGCCCGACCGTCTACGTGCAGAACGCCTCACGCACCGTGGGCGTGGTGTCGTCGCTGCTCTCCCCGACCCTGAGAGAGGAATTCATCGCGCGAACCCGCAAAGAGTATGAAACCGTGCGCATCCAGCACGCGCGTAAGAAGCCCCGCACGCCGCCGATCCCGCTGCAGGCGGCGCGCGATAACGCCACCGTTATCGACTGGCAGAGCTATACGCCGCCGGTGCCGCATCGGCCGGGCGTCAGTCAGGTGGAGGTGAGCATTGCGACGCTGCGCAACTATATCGACTGGACGCCGTTCTTTATGACCTGGTCGCTGGCGGGCAAATATCCCCGCATCCTGGAGGATGAGGTGGTGGGCGAAGAGGCACAGCGTCTGTTTGCCGATGCCGGTGCGATGCTCGACAGGCTGAGCGAACACTCCCTGCTCTCGCCGCGTGGCGTGGTCGGGATTTTCCCGGCGAACCGGGTCGGCGATGATATCCATATTTACCGGGATGAGCGGCGCGAGGAGATTTTGTGTGTAAGTCATCACTTACGTCAGCAGACCGAGAAAACGGACTTCGCGAACTACTGCCTGGCCGATTTTGTGGCCCCGAAAACCTCAGGAAAGGCAGATTATCTGGGGGCGTTCGCGGTGACGGGCGGACTGGAAGAGGATGCGCTGGCGGAGGCTTATGATCGCCAGCATGATGATTACAACAAGATCATGGTGAAGGCGCTGGCGGACCGTCTGGCCGAAGCCTTTGCCGAATATCTGCATGAGCGGGTGCGAAAGGTCATCTGGGGCTTTGCGCCGAACGAAAATCTCAGCAATGAAGAGCTGATCCGGGAAAATTATCAGGGAATTCGTCCGGCACCCGGCTATCCGGCCTGCCCGGAGCACACTGAAAAAGCCGCTATCTGGCGTCTGCTGGCGGTGGAGCAGCAGACCGGCATGAAACTCACCGAATCCTTTGCGATGTGGCCCGGCGCGTCCGTGTCGGGCTGGTATTTCAGTCATCCCGAGAGTCGCTATTTCGCCGTTGCGCAGATCCAGCGTGACCAGGTTGAGGATTATGCGGCACGCAAAGGGATGCCGGTGAGTGAGGTGGAGCGCTGGCTGGCACCCCATCTCGGCTACGATGCGGAGTGAATAAAAAAAGCGGCCAGCGGGCCGCTTTTCTCTTCTGACGCTGTTCCCTTCGCATTAAGCTCAGGTGTGGTGGTCAGGTTCAGCCTGAGCCTGAGCCCTGGTCCTCTCCGGAGCATGAAGCGGCCCGTAAGCCGCCCCCGGCTTAGTTGAAGCGCGCGTCGCGATCGGAGGTCAGGTCATAGAGCTGGTACTTACGACCCAGCATCTGACCGCCATCACGCGTCAGCGGCACCCAGTTCACCTGCGCACGGCCACGGGTCGGCGTCACGGTGAAGAGGTCCATCGGGATAGAGATATAGAAGCCTTTGGTGAAGTCGCCCTCACCATACTCTTCAGACGACACGTTGGTTTTGGTGGCATACACCCCGACCATCACGCCGCTGTCGAAGCGCTTCGACACATCGACCGTCACGCCTTTATCTTTCGCCAGATACTGACCGACGCTGGTCTTCACCAGCACATCCTGCATGAACCACGGCCGCCAGTAAGCGGTCAGGTTGCCGGTGGCCGCTTTGTAGCGGTTAAACTGCATCATGTTGTCCCAGTCACGCTGACGGACGTAGTTGGCATCAACGCCCACCGCCCAGTTAGCATCGACCGGTCGGTAGAGCAGCTCGCCGCCCACGCCGCCGTACATCGTCTCCAGATACCCGCCGTAGACCTGACCATAGAAGCCGTTACCGAGGTGGCCCATATAGTTTGCCTGCAGATCGTTGACGTAGACGTTGTTCTCAACGTAGTCGCGGATGTGGGTACGCACGCGAGGCAGCGTGGAGTCCGCCGGAGCGCCGTTGTAATTGAACTTGTCGTAGTTGTTGGCAAGGTTGCCAAACAGGCTACCGCCCACCAGCAGGTGATCCGTCAGCCAGTAATCGACGTTGCCCATGACGCCGACCTGATACATGTAGAAGCTTTCCGGTCCGCCCACCGACTGATTCAGTACCGGCGACAGGCTGTAGTTCAGGCGATCTTTGCGGATGAACATCCCCTGTTCCGTGTTACCCGGATCGACCGGCTCTTTGCGAACCTGCTGCAGCGGCTGCTCATGACCCAGCGGATAGCCTTCCAGCTCCTGACGCAGACTGGCGACCTTCGTCTCCGTTGTCACCTGCGGCATGTTAAAGCGCGACTCGGTGACATTGATGGTGTCGATGCCGTCAGGCAGGTGGTTCATGATGATGCGGTTAGCGCGATCGACGCCTTCGCGGGTATCACGATACTTCGTCTGCTCGCCTGACACATAGAGCGTGTGGCCCTGCGTCTGAATGCGTGGGCCATCCAGCCCGGCATTCTCTTTCAGCGCGACCAGCTGATCGCCGACGACCGTCGTCTCCAGCAGGGCCGGTTGCGGCTGCGGCTGATAGGCAGGCTTCGCGCTGTCGATGTGCGACTGGCGCAGATCGTTAAAGTTCGTGCGGAAGGTCACACCAAACATAAAGGTGTTGCCGCGTTCGTAGCTGGCGTTGATGTCCGCCCAGTCGGTTACGCGATAGATCGCCCCGACGTTGAGCTTACTCCGCTGATCCAGCCGGCCCGCGAAGTCATTCTGGTAGTCGTTGCCCTCATACTCCATTTTAAGGCGCAGCGGCTGCCATGGCGTCTGATACTCCACGCCGCCAAAAAAGGCCGTCGGGCCGTGGAACATCTGCGAACCGTTGATGGAGCCGGCTTCGCCGACCCGTGGCCGCTGGCAGTAGCTGTCGCTGTAGGAGCAGAAGGGGTTCTTCACCGTGCCGCTGTTGCCGAGGTAGCCCCAGCCCAGGCCCAGGGTAAAGTCGAACGGCCCCCAGGCTTTGGTCGCCACCAGATATTCGCTGTCGAACAGGCCGGTGCCGCCGAGATCGCGGGTGCCCACCGCCACTTCCGGCAGCCAGAACCCTTCCTGCCACAGGCGGAGTTTCAGGTCGAACGCTTTGTCTTTATAGCTCTGGGTGCCGCTGAACTCAGACACCGCACTGTACTGGCGGGTCCGCACGTCGGTATACCGCACGGTCGTCTCCAGCCACGGGAAGAGCTGCAGCGAGGCGGAGTAGTAACGGTACTGGTCGTTGTCACGCGCATTGAGGCTGAACTCACCCTCTCTGGCCATGCGTGCCGTCGGCACCTGCATCAGGCCCACGCCGCCAAAATCGGATTGTGACGGGCCCACCGGTGCGGGCCAGGTGTCCGCCTGCGCCTGACAGGCCGCCGCCACAGAAACAGCCAGCAGGCTGAAGAGATAACGTTTTTTCATCAGTCTGGTATCCGGTGAGTCAGTACGGAGAGGATGCGGTCATTGAGATCGTCGCTGCTGCCTGGCAGGCTCCATGAGGAGAAGCCGAGCCAGATCACGCTGCCGGGTTCCACTTCCGCATGACGATGATTCCAGTACGCGACGGGCACCTGCTGTGTGGCCCCCGACGGCGAAATCACCGTGACAAAGTTGCGTTCTGCGCCGGACAGGGCGTCATGCCCCTCCAGATAGTCGCGCACCGACTTGCCCGGCTGCCAGCTCACTTTGCCTGCGCCACGCAGTGCGCCGAGCAGCAGCACGGCGTCGGACGGGGCCTGCAGCCAGAGGTCGTAGCTGCCTTCGAGCCGGCGATTGTCTGCCGGATGCAGACGGATCCAGTCCGGGTCGAGCGAGGTGAACTGACGTCCTGTGACCCTGATGGCGCTGAGCTGGTGGATCACCTCATCAATGGCCGCGGCCCGCTCACCACTGCTGTCACTGCGCCAGGCACGTAATGCGCCCAGCGTCTGCTGATAGTGCTGCTGTGCAACGGCGGTAGCACCGCGCTCGGCAATAAACGTGCTGCGCCAGTCCGTATTCGCCTGCAGCGGAGGCAGTGTCACCAGCTGTGCAAGATCGGCGACCTGGCTCAGCTCAGCCTGCCCCCCGTTGTGCGGTGCATGGACCGTAACCTGCGCAGCGGCCTGCGCGCCTGCGGTGCTGAACAGGCTCAGCCCGGCCAGCAAAAAAGTGATTTTTTTCATGATTTCGCCGGCTTCAGAATGGTGGTTTCAACAGGGAAGGCATCAGCCGCCAGCATCTGATGGGCCTGCACCACATCGCCGCTGCTGTTATCGATCCAGAAGGTGTTTTCCCACTCGCGGTGCAGGCTGTCGATGCTCACCTGCTCATGCCAGACGCGGCAGGGAATGCGGTTGCCCGCGACCGTCAGCACCTCGTCGGTGCCGCGCTGGAAGGTCGAACGCACGGTTGCGCCGCGAACTTTGCCCTGTTCAGTCCACTGCACGATACGGGTCCAGCCTGCGCCGTTGCTGAGGTGCAGGGCGTTTGCCAGCGGATCCTGCGGCAGATTACTGACGCTCAGCAGGTTATCGGTCAGGCCCAGAGTTTTCACCAGGCGGCCATGCTGTGTCACCAGCATCGCCTGATCCTGTGTTACCCATTTCTGCTGACCCTGCTCGTTGTAACCCAGCACCACAAAAATGCGCGGGCCGTTGTTCAGACGAGCGTAGAGACTGGCATAGGGGAGATTACTGACCTGTTGATCGGTGACGGTGACGTCGTCCGGACCGTTAACCGCCAGCAGCAACGTCTGTTCAAGACCTTTTTGCGTTTGTGTACAGGCCTGCAGCAGCAGGCAAGCGAGCAGCAGAGGAAGTTGGCGCACTGTGTGTCCCTGATAAGTCATGCCAAAGTAAAAATAACCACACAGACGTGTGGTTATGTTTAAAAGTGCTCTGCCCGTCAGCGCTGACAGCAACACGGAAGACTACGCTGCAAAGCTGCATCACCGGTGGGTATTCAGCCTTGCCCGTGAGTCACCGGACTGCCATCAGACATCTGCCGGTCAGCCATCAACGAGTGGTGCTCGTCGTGGTTGTGGTTGTTGTACCGGTATTCGCACCGTCACCACCGCCAGAAGCGGCAATGCCAAGCCCGACCAGCGCGCCCAGTGCGCCGATACCCACAGCGGTGGACGTGCCGGACGAGATTGCTCCCGCCTGCGCGCCTGCTGCAGTACCTGCTTCACCCGCTTCCTGTGGCGCAGCATACGCGCCGGAAGAGACAGCAACGAGGATCAGGGCTGCACCGGCAACCATAGTTTTTTTCATAACAACGTTTCCTGCATTGAGTGAATGAAGGATCTCTGACCGGCAACCCGGACGATGCAGATAACCTGCGATCCGCGTGACGGACAGGCCCATTGCGGGCGCGTTCATTATAGGGCAACAAAATATCAGAGTTCAGTGCCATAAAAACCAGGGCAAATAGCGGGGCGTGAACGTGATTTAATGAGCAATATTGGCGATAACTGCTCTTTATATGGGAGGGTTTCGGGCGGATACCAGATATTTTGCTGCCAGCGAATAAGTTGCAAAGCGTAATCATCTTTTTTATTTATATCTGGTACGGAATAAGAATAATCAGAATTTACTCAAATCAGCCAGAATTAAATCGGCTTACTAATCAAGGCTTAACAGGCAGGGCTGTCACGTTTCAGGGCCATTTTAAACTGTATAAGCACCGGTTTTGTCTCTGCAGGTTCAGAATTATCTCATGCTGTTTTAAGACTTTTCCCGCCCCCAGCCGCCGCCATAAAAGAATAAAAGGCCTGTTCCGCGATAAAAACAGACAAAAAAAGGGCAGCGCGGTCGCTGCCCTGTTCATTTAACGCCGGTTAACGCCAGGACTTATATCGGTTAATTAAGGCATTGGTGGAACTGTCGTGCGAGGTAATTTCGTCGTCGTTTTCCAGTTCCGGCAGAATGCGGTTCGCCAGCTGCTTACCTAATTCCACACCCCACTGATCGAAGGTGAAGATATTCAGGATAGCGCCCTGAGTGAAGATCTTATGCTCATACAGGGCAATCAGCGCGCCCAGGCTGTAAGGCGTAATCTCACGCAGCAGAATGGAGTTGGTGGGACGGTTACCCTCAAACACCTTGAACGGCACGATATGGGCAACGGATTCAGCAGACTTACCGGCATCGGTAAACTCTTTTTCGACCACGTCGCGTGACTTACCAAACGCCAGCGCTTCCGTCTGGGCAAAGAAGTTTGAGAGCAGTTTCGGATGGTGATCCGCCAGCGCATTGTGGGTGATGGCAGGCGCGATAAAGTCACACGGAACCAGCTTAGTGCCCTGATGGATCAGCTGATAGAAGGCGTGCTGGCCGTTGGTGCCCGGTTCGCCCCAGATAATAGGGCCGGTCTGGTAATCCACCGGATGACCGTCGCGATCCACATACTTACCGTTCGACTCCATATTGCCCTGCTGGAAGTAGGCGGCAAAGCGGTGCATGTACTGGTCGTAAGGCAGAATGGCTTCGGTTTCAGCACCGAAGAAATTGTTGTACCAGATGCCAATCAGCGCCAGCAGAACCGGCAGGTTCTGTTCCGCCGGGGCAGAGGCGAAGTGCTGGTCCATGGCGTGCGCGCCGCTCAGCAGCTGCTCAAAGTTGTCGAAACCGATGGACAGGATGATCGACAGGCCGATGGCTGACCAGAGTGAATAGCGGCCGCCCACCCAGTCCCAGAATTCAAACATGTTGTTGGTGTCGATACCAAATTCACCCACCGCTTTGGCGTTGGTCGACAGCGCCGCGAAGTGTTTGGCAACGTGCTGCTGGTCACCGGCTGTCTTCAGGAACCAGTCGCGCGCGCTGTGGGCGTTGGTCATGGTTTCCTGAGTGGTGAAGGTCTTCGAGGCGACCAGGAACAGCGTGGTTTCCGGGCTGAGATCTTTCAGCGTTTCGGCGATGTGGGTGCCGTCAACGTTGGAGACAAAATGCATGTTCAGATGGTTTTTGTACGGGCGCAGCGCTTCGGTCACCATAAACGGACCCAGATCGGAGCCGCCGATGCCGATATTCACCACGTCGGTGATCGGCTTGCCGGTATAGCCTTTCCACTCGCCGCTGATGATGCGTTCGGAGAAGGCTTTCATCTTCTCCAGCACCGCATTGACTTCCGGCATCACATCTTTGCCATCCACCCGAATCGGCGTGTTGCTCCGGTTGCGCAGGGCGACGTGCAGCACCGCGCGATCTTCGGTGCGGTTAATCTTCTCGCCCGAAAACATCGCGTGAATGGCACTGCTCAGATCGGTCTCTCTGGCCAGCGCCTGTAACTTATCGAGGGTTTCCTGGGTGATGCGGTTTTTGGAGAAATCCACCAGCATCTGATCATCAAAGGTGGCAGAGAATTTGGCAAAACGATCGGCATCCTGGGCGAACAGGTCGGCAATTTCCACCGATTTCATCTGCTCAAAATGCTGTTGCAGCGCTTTCCAGGCTGCGGTTTGTGTCGGATTGATATTTTTCATGGCAACACTCTTGTTGATATTAAGAACCGTCATTCCATCGGGGGCAGATCCTGCCCGTTTAGCGTTTCAGTATGACCACAGTTGTAACTGAAAGGGAAAAATTTTGTCAGTGCCCGGCGGGCTGGTGCACGCCACACCGGCCGCTTATCGCCAGCATTGTGTGGTGCGAAGCGCCCGTGCGGCGCCGATTCATCTCGCGGCAAAGTGTGCCGTGAAAGCCGGTGAAAAACGTTGTGCGTTATCAGGGATTGCTGCACAGGCTGAACCCATTAAGCACTGTAGCCGCTGCGCCACAGGCTGATTTGTTTTCTGATGCGGCATTCCAGGCCTTACTGGCGTTGACAGCAGGGCCAGAAAAGGCTAAATCTATGCGCCTACTTGCGCACCTGTGCGCAAGCCAGAAGAGGCGCGTCGCCCAGGCAGTGTGTTGGAGGAACCGTATCCGGTGAAAACACATAATGGGGAGCGACGCCGAGGCGGTTCAGCACGCGGCGTGTTGTCTGTCGGCTACAGGGGCTGAATCCTCTGGGTTGTCACCAGAAACGTCTGCAGTCGACGTTTCGCAAGGTGGGGCGCTTCTGGGTGACTCGTCTACCCGATCTGGTCTGCCCGTTTCTGCTCTTTCCTTGTGCCTGGCTGAAAGAATGTTTCTCGACCCTTTCTGCGGCGAGAACAAGATAACCTGACACGAGGTCCTACATGTCTCAAACTCTGATTGTGGCAAAATTCGGCGGCACCAGCGTGGCCGATTTTGAAGCGATGAACCGCAGTGCCGATGTCGTCCTGCAGGATGCGAACACGCGTCTGGTGGTGCTTTCCGCCTCGGCGGGCATTACCAATCTGCTGGTGGCGCTGGCGGAAGGCCAGCCGGCTGCCCAGCGCGCGACGCTGCTGGAGGATATCCGCCGCATCCAGTACGCCATCGTTGATCGCCTGCAGCGTCCGGCAGTGATCCGCGAAGAAATCGATCGCCTGATCGACAATATCAGCATGCTCTCCGAAGCCGCTTCGCTGGCCAACTCCCACGCCCTGACCGATGAACTGGTCAGCCACGGCGAGCTGATGTCTACGCTGCTGTTTGTGGAAATCCTGCGCGAACGCCAGGTCAACGCCGAATGGTTTGATGTCCGCAAGGTGATGCGCACAGACGACCGCTTTGGCCGGGCCGCACCGGATGTCGCCGTGCTGGCAGAGCAGGCAACGGCACAACTGCAGCCACGCATCGCAGAGGCGCTGGTGGTGACGCAGGGCTTTATCGGCAGCGAAAGTGAAGGGCGCACCACGACCTTAGGACGTGGCGGCAGTGATTACACCGCCGCGCTGCTGGGCGAAGCGCTCCACGCGGCGCGGGTGGATATCTGGACCGATGTGCCGGGCATCTACACGACCGATCCGCGCGTGGTGCCGACCGCAAAACGCATCGATGAGATTACGTTCGAAGAGGCCGCCGAAATGGCGACCTTCGGCGCCAAAGTGCTGCATCCGGCGACGCTGCTGCCGGCCGTACGCCGGGGTATTCCGGTCTTTGTCGGCTCCAGCAAGGACCCGGCAGCGGGCGGCACCCGCGTCTGTAACGAGACCCGTAACCCGCCGCTGTTCCGGGCGCTGGCGCTGCGCCGCAAGCAGACGCTGCTCACGCTGCACAGCCTGAATATGCTGCATACCTTTGGGTTCCTCGCTGAACTCTTCGCGATTCTGGCGCGTCACAACGTCTCTGTTGATCTCATCACCACCTCCGAAGTGAGCGTGGCGCTGACTCTGGACACCACCGGCTCCACCTCGACCAGTGGCAGCCTGCTGACCCAGGCGCTGCTGACGGAACTCTCGTCGCTGTGCCGGGTTGAGGTGGAAGAAGATCTGGCGCTGGTAGCGATTATCGGCAACCAGCTGTCGAAAGCCTGCGGTGTCGGCAAAGAGGTGTTTGGCGTGCTGGATCCGTTCAACCTGCGGATGATCTGTTACGGTGCCAGCAGCTACAACCTCTGCTTCCTGGTGCCGGGTAACGACGCTGAAAGCGTGGTGCGGACGTTGCATCACAACCTGTTCGAGTAAAGCGCCTTGCCCTCAGGCCGCGTTCGCGCGGCCTGAAAATAGGCCTGAATGGCCTGTTTCTGCCCGATCCCTTCCTGTCACTCCAGTCTCATTAACGATCGTAAAAACAGAGAGTTAAGTGGATCATTGCCAAATGGCAACCCATTTCTTTGCGCATTTCGTGCACCTCCGTTGCGCTCCCCTTGCGCAGATTTATAATCCCGCCGCTGAATCAATTCACCCAAATTTAGGAAATATCATGAAAAGGTTAGTCGCAGAGGCGCTGGGCACCTTCGTGCTGGTCGCGGGCGGTTGTGGGAGTGCCATTCTGGCCGCGGCGTTCCCGGGGCTGGGCATCGGCTTCACGGGCGTGGCGCTGGCTTTCGGGCTGAGCGTGCTGGTCATGGCGTACGCGGTGGGGCATATCTCCGGCGGTCACTTTAACCCGGCGGTCACCCTGGGATTAGTGGCGGGCGGCCGTTTTCCGGCGTCACAGGCCATCCCCTATATCCTTGCGCAACTGGCGGGCGGCATCGCTGCGGGCGCAGTGCTCTATCTGATCGCCAGCGGCAAAGCCGACTTCAATGCCACGGCCAGCGGCTTTGCGGCCAACGGCTATGGCGAACATTCGCCGGGCGGCTTCAGCCTGCAGGCGGGCATGATCACCGAAGTGGTGATGACCGCTATCTTCCTGATTGTCATCATGGGCGCCACCAGCGAACGCGCGCCGAAGGGCTTCGCGCCTGTGGCGATTGGCCTGGCGTTAACCCTGATCCATCTGGTCAGCATTCCGGTAACCAACACCTCGGTGAATCCGGCCCGCAGCACCGCGGCCGCGCTGTTCCAGGGCGGCTGGGCGCTCTCTCAGCTCTGGATGTTCTGGTTGATGCCGGTTATCGGGGCGGTGATCGGTGGTTTGATCTACCGTGGTTTACAGGAAAAAGCAGCGTAATTTCGTCGATATCCTGCGGATCGGCAGCAGTCGATCCGCATTTTCCCGCCTCGCCCCATCTTCGCCTTACGTCCCGATCCTGAGATGTTATGATCCTGCCCTCGTCACGGCAGTCGTTCCTGCCTGACGTTCCGACAGGGAAACCCTGCATAAAACATCACATTCTAATAAGGAAGTCTGGCTATGCTCGCCACCCTGACCCGCCTGTTCCCGCTCTGGGCCGTTCTGTTATCCGCTGCGGCGTATTTCTCGCCAGGCACCTTTCTCGGCATCGGCCCCTGGGTCACTTATCTGCTGATGCTGATTATGTTCGGTATGGGGGTAACCCTGAATATCGATGACTTTAAACGGGTGCTGATCCGGCCTGCGCCGGTGATCGCCGGCACTTTTCTGCACTATCTGGTCATGCCGCTCGCGGCCTGGGGACTGGCAAAACTGTTCCATATGCCACCCGATCTGGCCGCCGGCATGATCCTGGTCGGCAGCGTGGCCAGCGGCACTGCCAGCAACGTCATGATCTATCTGGCGAAAGGGGATGTGGCGCTGTCGGTGACCATCTCCTCGGTCTCCGCGCTGGTGGGCGTATTTGCCACGCCGCTGCTGACCCGCTTCTATGTGGATACGCATATTCAGGTGGATGTGGCGGGCATGCTGCTGAGCATCGTGAAGATCGTCGTGATCCCGATTACCCTGGGCCTGATCATCCATCACAGCATGAACAGCGTGGTTCGCCGCGTAGAGCCGTGGCTGCCTGCGTTTTCGATGATCTGTATTCTGCTGATCATCAGCGCGGTCGTCGCGGGCAGTCAGGGCTTTATCGGATCGGTGGGCCTGATGGTGATCGCGGCGGTGATCCTGCATAACGCGATCGGCCTGCTGGGCGGTTACTGGGGCGGTAAGCTCTTTGGCTTCGATGAGTCCACCTGCCGCACCCTGGCGCTGGAGGTCGGCATGCAGAACTCCGGTCTGGCGGCGACGCTGGGCAAGCTCTACTTCTCGCCGCTGGCCGCCCTGCCGGGCGCGCTGTTCTCGGTGTGGCACAACCTCTCTGGCTCACTGCTGGCGGGCTACTGGTCAGGCAAACCGATCAAAAAGAAAACCCCGTAACCTCGCAGGCCAGCGGGACGATCCGGTTGCGCCGCCGCCCGCCGGCGCAACCGGCGATTCAGGGCCTATTCGTAGTCACGCTCATCGTCGGGCTGTTCCAGCACGGTATAGGCCACGCTGCAGAACAGGGAGTTAAGACGCTTCATATCGCCGAGCAGACCGAGATGCAGGGAACTGGTTTCGATGCTCTGCACGTTCTGCTGATGCAGCCGATCGACGTGCGCGTGCGAGTAGCGCCTGATCATCAGGCGGAAGCGATGTTTCGCGCGGCGCAGCCGTCTGGCGCTGGTGACATCGTGCGACAGAAACACCGACAGACTCATTCTGAGGTTAGCGAGCAGCAGCTCCTGCAGCCCCTCCAGCTCTTTTAAGCCTTCGGCAGAGAAGGCGCGGCCGGCGGCCAGGGATTTGTCCGCGACATCGCCACTCATCCGCTCAATGATATCTCCGGCCTGCTCCAGATTCAGCGACATCTCGATAATCTCTCCCCAGCGGCGCGAATCCTCTTCCGGCAGATCCTCTTTCGGCATCCGCGCCAGATAGAGTTTGATGGCGGTGTAGAGCACATCCACATCATCATCCAGCCGCCGGACCGTGCGCTCCTCGCGGGATTCGCCCTGCACCACCTTGCCGAAGGCCTCCAGCATCTGCTCCAGCACATCCCCGATGCGCAGCGCTTCGCGCGCCGCATTGACCAGCGCCAGCGCGGGCGTATCCAGCGCGCTGCGATCGAGGTGTCTGGGTTTAAGATGCAGCGCGGTGTCGATATCGTCGGCGATCAGGCGACGGCAGAGGCGCGCCATCTGGTCAGTCAGGGGCACCATCGCCACACAGCGGATCAGGTTGTAAAACACATGGAAGAAGATCACTAACTCTTCGTCGTTAACCGGCAGCTTATCGAGCCAGGCCGCCACGACATCAACAAACGGCAGGACCAGGATGCAGCCGATCAGTTTGAAGAGCAGGCTGCCAAGCGCCACGCGTTTGCCCGCCGCATTCGAGCCGCTGGCGTTAATCATCGCCAGCAGGCCGCTGCCCAGATTGGCCCCAATCACCAGACAGAGCGCCACCTTGAACGAGATCACGCCCGTGGCGGTCAGCGTGGCGGTGATCAGCACGGCGGCCAGGCTGGAGTAGCTGATGATGGCGAAGACTGCACCCAGCAGCGCATCGAGCATCACGTCGCCGGTCAGGCTGGAGAAGAGCACCTGGACACCGGCAGCCTGGGTTATCGGGCGCGCTGCGGCGACGATCAGCTGCAGCGCCAGCAGGATCAGGCCCAGACCGATGCTGGCGCGGCCCAGCTGACCGGCGCGCGTCTGCTTGCGGCTGAGGAAAAACACCACGCCAAAGAAGATAAACAGCGGCGAAAGCCAGGAGAGATCAAACGTCAGGATACGCGCCATGATCGCGGTGCCGACGTCGGCGCCCAGGATCACCACCAGCGCGGGCGTCAGGCTGACCAGATTCTGCGCCACAAAGGAGGTGACCAGTAAGGTGGTGGCATTGCTGCTCTGCACCAGCGTGGTCACGCCAATGCCGGCCAGAAAAGCCATGGGTTTTTTTTCGATACTGCGGCTCAGAACCCGCCGCAGATCCGCGCCGTAGACCCGCATGATACCGGTTCGCACGATGTGGGTGCCCCAGACCAGCAGGGCCACGGCAGAGAGCAGATTAAGCAGAGTTAACACGGGGCGTCGCTCCTCGTTCGTCAGGCGCAAAGCACAGACTGCCGGCCTGACGGGAAGCGCAATCTGCGAAGGGGGATTGCCGCGCTGTGCGTGATTTTTTCCTGTGTTTTAAGCCACCTGGCGCAAAGTCGACATCTCCAATTGTAGACCAATCTGACAGCCCGCGGGGTGCAAATCGGCCGCCGAGCGGTTAAGCACATCCACCGAAAGTTCGACCTCGTTTGCCCGGATCCGGTAGCGGATGACGTTGCCCAGCAGGCTGTGGCTGAGGATTTCAGCCGGGATCCCCTGGCCCGGCGCGGTAAACCGCATCGATTCAGGGCGGATGGCGACCTGGCTGGTGAAAGGCTGGCCGGTCAGCCGCGTCGCCTCTCCGGCGCTCAGCAGGTTGTAGTTGCCAATAAACCCGGCGGCAAAGAGATCGACCGGCTGGGTGTAAAGCGCCTCCGCATCGCCGTTCTGCACGATTTTCCCGCGATTCATCAGCACGATACGGTCGGAGAGCGTCAGCGCCTCCTCCTGATCGTGGGTGACGAAAAGGGTGGTCAGCTTCAGTTCGCGCTGGATGCGTCGGATCTGATCGCGCAGGTGGCGACGAATGCGTGCGTCCAGCGCCGAGAGCGGCTCATCCAGCAGCAGCAGACGCGGGCGCGTCACCAGCGAACGCGCCAGCGCCACGCGCTGACACTGCCCGCCCGAGAGCTGATGCGGATACCGGCGTGCATAGTCGCTGAGTTCCACCAGCTCCAGCACCTCCAGCACCCGCTGGCGGATCTGCGCCTCGGGCAGTTTCTGCATCTTCAGGCCGAACGCGACGTTCTTCTCCACCGTCATGTTAGGAAACAGCGCATAGCTCTGAAACACCATGCCGATCGCCCGCTTCTGCGGAGCCAGCGGCACGATATCTTTGCCCTCCAGCCGGATCTCGCCGCTGTCGACGCCGGTCAGGCCCGCCAGGCAGCGCAGCAGCGTCGATTTGCCGCAGCCGCTCGGGCCCAGCAGGGTAACAAATTCCCCTTCCGCAGCGCTGAAATGGATCTGCTCAAAAATGGGGGTGGGTCCATAGGACTTATTCAGCTCTCTGACTTCCAGATAACTCATATTCAGCCTCGTTCAGGATTCAGGGCGTTAGCCAGCCAGGTGACCAGCAGCACCACGACGAAATAGGAGATCACCAGCGCGCTGGTGAAGTGGCCGCTGCCGTTGCGCATGTTGAACAGGTAGACCTGCAGGGTTTCGTAGCGGTTGCCGACCAGAATATTGGCGAAGACAAACTCGCCGATCAGAAAGGAGAACGAGAGCAGTACGGCAATCAGCATCCCTTTGCGCAGGTTGGGCAGCACGACCCACAGCGCGGCCTGCCAGGTGCTGGCCCCCAGCAGCTGTGCGGCATCGATCAGCTCTTTGAGGTTGATCGTCTGCATATTGTTTGCCAGCGCCCGATAGATAAAGGGCAGCGCGATAGTGAAATAGCAGCCGATCAAGATCCACGGTGTGCCGGTCAGCATCAGCGGGGAGGCGGAGTAAAGTTGCAGCAGTCCCACCGAGGAGACGACGGGCGGCACGGCGAACGGCATCAGGATCAGCACGTTCATCACCGCATCCAGTCGGGGATAGTAGTAAGCGATCACAAACATGGCAGGCAGCACCAGCACCAGCGAGAAGAGCAGCGCGCCGAAACAGATCAGCAGAGAGTGCCCCAGCGCCGTCAGAAAACGCGGGTCGCTCCAGAGCTGGATGAACCACTTCAGGCTATAGCCCTGCGGCAGAATGGTGTTGCTCCAGTCGGATGAGAGCGCATAGAGCAGCGTGGCCAGCAGCGGCAGCGCCAGCAGGATAAAAAGCAGCCCGACCATGAGGCGGTGATAGAGATGTTCGGCGCGTGACATGGCGGCTCCTTTCATGGCTGCTTCGCATTGAGATAGCTACGGCGCACCAGATACTGCTGCACCAGGGTGATCAGCGCCATGATCGCCACCAGCAGCATGGCCAGCGCACTGCCGGTGTTAGGGTCCAGCGAAATATCGCCGGAAACCAGCGCGGCAATGCGCACCGGCACCACGTTGAAGTTGCCGGTGGTCAGGGCGTAAATCGTGGCGTAGGCGCCCAGCGCATTCGCCAGCAGGATGACAAAGGTTCCGATTAGCGCCGGAAAGAGAATCGGCAGCCCGATGTGCCACCCGTAGCGCCAGCGGCTGGCACCCAGCAGCGCCGCCGATTCCTGCCACTCTTTTTTCAGCCCGTCGAACGCCGGATAGAGCAGCAGCACGCCAAGCGGGATCTGGAACCAGGTGTAGACCAGCACCATGCCGTTGCGGGAGAAGAGCCGGAAGCTCTCGATCACACCATAGTGGCGCAGCAGCAGCGTCAGGCAGCCGTTCAGTCCCAGCAGGATTACAAAGGCGAAGGCCAGCGGCACACCGGCAAAGTTGCTGGTCATATTGGTAAAGGAGAGCAGAAAGCGCTGCAGCCGTCCGCCACCGATCTGATGCAGTGAATAGCCGGTCACCAGCGCAATCAGCAATCCATACAGGCTTGACCAGAGCGAGATATCCAGCGAAAAGCGGAACGCCTGCTGATAGAAGGGCGAGGTCAGGATATCCTGATAGTTATCCCAGCCCCACTGGCTGTTCATCTCACTCCAGAAGCTGTTGATGGCGATCCACACCAGCGGGGCCAGCTGAAAGGCGACCCAGAACAGGGTGAAAGGCAGCAGCAGCAACAGCGCAATCCCTTTGCCTTTCATCGTGGACACTCCGCCAGCAGTCCGCGACAGACCGGCTTGTCATGCGCCACCGCCAGCAGCTCGCACAGGGTGCCGCAGAGGTCGGTCTGCTGCGGTGCAAGGTCCGGCTGCAGCGAGAACGCGCGGCCAAAGACAAACAGCGGCACGGTGGTCTCCTCCGGCAGGATGCCGCCGTGGGAGCGATCGTCGTTCATGCCGTGATCGGCCGTGACCATCACCTGATAGCCCTCCGCCAGCCACTGCGGCATCCACTCCGACAGCAGGCCGTCGGCGATGCGCGCCCGGTTACGATACTGCGGCGAGCAGAGCCCCGACTTATGCCCGGCATCATCGATGTTCATCGGGTGGATCAGCAGAAAATCGGGATCGTGACGCAGCCGCAGGCTCTCTGCATCTTCAAACAGATGCGAGTCGGGATAGCTGTCGTCAGAGTAAAAATGGCCATACTGGATGGGCAGGTCCGGCGCGTCGGTGTGGCGGTCGCGCGCCGCGACGAACGGCGTCTGGTTATACAGCTCACTCACCCAGTGGTACGCGGCGGCCGCCGTCGTCAGTCCGGCGGCCCGCGCAAAGTGAAACACGCTGCGTTCGCGACTCAGCCGGCTGACGCCATTATGAATAATGCCGCTTCTGACCGGCGGAACACCGGTCAGAATGCACTCATAAAGCGGGCGCGACAGTGACGGCAGCTCACAGGTCATACGGTAATAGAAGCCGTTGCCCTGCGAACATTCGGCATGCAGGTAACCCATTGCATGTTGCGCAACCTGATTGCTCAGGCCGTCCAGCACCACCAGGATCGTTTTCATTCCGTTCTCCCCGCCAGAAACTACGGCTGCATATTGATGATGACGTTTTCCTGCCACAGACGCGGCAGCATTTTCGACGATTTATCCCATGCAGCCTGGTCCTTAACCGGACGGGCATTTTTATATTCCGACTGGGGCAGCAGGCGAGCCTGAACGTCCGCGGGCAGCGTCAGATGCTCAGCACGGATCGGGCGGGCATAGCCTTTCGCCAGGTTAATCTGCCCCTGATCGGAGAAAATATATTCGCGGGTCAGTTTCGCGGCCGCAGGGTGTTTCGCATATTTGTTGATGAGGGTGGTGTAGCCGGAGGTCACGGAGCCGTCAGAGGGGATCACCACCTCATAACGCGTTTTGTCGATCTGGTCGCGGTAGTTAAGGGCATTAAAGTCCCACACGACCGCCATCTGCACTTCGCCCTTTTCGATGTTGGCAATCACCGGATCGGTGACGCCGAGACGCCCCTGTTTTGCCAGATCGGCAAAGAAGGCCAGCGCCGGTTTCAGGTTCTTCTCATCGCCGCCCAGCGCGTAGTTAGCCGCCAGTACGCCGTTAGCGGCCTGAGCTGCCACGCCGACGTCGCCGATAGTAACCACATACTTACCTTTCTTAAGATCGGCCCAGCTGTGGGGAATATCTTTCACCTGCTGCTTGTCGATCAGGAAGGCGATGGTGCCGGTATAGGCCAGCGCCCAGTGCCCCTCTTTATCTTTCGCCCAGTTCGGGATCTGGTCCCAGTGGGTCGGTTTATAGGGCTGGGTCACGCCTTTAGCCACGGCAATGGGGCCAAAGGCGGCACCGACGTCACCGATGTCAGCACTGGCGTTCTCTTTCTCCGCGTCGAATTTGGCCAGCTCCTGGGCCGACGACATATCCGTGTCGCTGTGCTTCAGGCCATATTTGCTGCTGATATCCTGCCAGGTCTCTTTCCAGTTGGCCCAGCTGTCCGGCATCCCGACACTGTTGACCTGACCTTCACTGCGCGCGGCTTTTTCCAGCGCGGCAAGGTCGTTATCGGCGGCCTGCGCGACGGGCAGGGTAAGCACAACAGCACTGGCTACTACAGAGGCGATAAACGCTTTCATCTCAGTTGCTCCGGGTGTAAGTTGATGGGCCTGTCTGGTCTAGTCCAGCAAAAACCGAGCCAATGTAGTCCCTGTCTGTGAAGGATTTAT
Source organism: Pantoea deleyi (assembly GCF_022647325.1). Classification (NCBI taxonomy): domain Bacteria; kingdom Pseudomonadati; phylum Pseudomonadota; class Gammaproteobacteria; order Enterobacterales; family Erwiniaceae; genus Pantoea; species Pantoea deleyi. The sequence goes on along the minus strand of NZ_CP071405.1, from coordinate 3,755,675 downwards.
GACAGGGCGGCGCGGGACGGGGAACAGGGGAAGCAAGCGGCGACCCGTCAGCCGGTCGCTGACGCGTTGACCTGAACAGTAAGAGTGCGGGGTCGCACTAAAATGAGGCTACAGTTGTGGAGTCACCAGCACTCAAATCAGCGGACGCGATCGCCAGCGCCCTGCTGACGCGCATTCAGTCTGGCGAGTTCAGCGGCGGACGTCTGCCCGCCGAGCGCGCCCTGAGCGAGGCGTTCAGCACCACGCGCATTACCCTGCGGGAAGCGCTGGGCAAGCTGGAAGCGCAGGGCGTGATCTACCGGGAACTGCGGCGCGGCTGGTTTATTGCGCCGCCGCGGCTGATCTATAACCCGCTGCATCACAGCCATTTTCATGCCATGGCGATCGCGCAGGGACGCCAGGCGACCACCGAAGTGATCGCCGCCGAAGAGGTTGCGGCGCACGACAGCGTGGCGACCGCGTTGCAGCTGACGCCGGGTTCGGCGGTCTACTGCATCCGCCGCCTGCGGCGCATCGATGGACGCGCGGTGCTCTATGTCGAACACTACCTTAATCCCCGTTTTTTCCCGGATTTGCTCGGCGAAGACCTGACGCGTTCACTGACCGATCTCTACGACCAGCGTTACGGCATCCGGTACGGCGGGGCGCGCTTCACCATCCTGCCCGGTCCGTTGCCGGAGATCGCCGCCCCGACGCTGAATGTAGCATCCGGCAGTCCCGGCCTGCTGATCACCCGCATCAATCGCAATCAGCATCGGGAAGTGATTGACTGCGACTGCGAATACTGGCGTTACGATGCGCTCTGCGTGGATGTGGAGGCCTGACTCAATATTGTGATTTGCGTCACACTCGCGCATGATAGCGCGCGCTGATAACCTCTTTTTTAAGGCGCAACATGAGTGACAAAAATCCGTTTGCCCGCCACCTTGCCACGCTGCTGCAGTGGGTGCTGAATCTGGGTCTGCTGAGTCTGGCGATTATCCTTATCGTCTTCCTGGGCAAAGAGACGGTCCACCTGGCAAACGTGCTGTTTAATACCGGCGAGCAGGCCTCTTCCTATCTGCTGATTGAGGGAATCGTCATCTATTTCCTCTATTTCGAGTTTATTGCGCTGATTGTGAAGTACTTTCAGTCTGGCTATCACTTTCCGCTACGCTACTTTGTCTATATCGGGATCACGGCCATTATCCGCCTGATCATCGTCGACCATAAAAATCCCTTCGACACGCTCTGCTACTCGGCCGCGATACTGATTCTGGTGGTCACGCTGTGGCTGGCAAACAGCAACCGGCTGAAACGCGAGTAATCTCTCTGCCGTCGGACACGACGGCAGGTGTTCGCATCGCGTCTCTGCGCTAAACTACCGACCTGAAAATTACTGGGAGTGGTGCTATGTCGCAAGACGCGCTCAGCTTATTACGTGCGCTCAACTGGCTTTCTCCGTCGCAGGCAGCGCCTGCGCCCGCTCTGCTCGACTGGCTGATGGAGGAGGACTCGATGACGCGCCGTTTTGAACAGCATTGTCAGCGGGTCACGGTGCAGCCGCTGCGTGAAGGCTTTATCGACGCCCGCGAACTGGGCGAGGAAAAAGCGCTATTGCCGGACGATGAACGCTTCTGGCTGCGCGAAGTGCTGCTGTTCGGCGACGATCAGCCCTGGCTGGCGGGCCGCACGCTGGTGCCGGAAAGCACCCTCAACGGACCGGAGGCAATGCTGCAACAGCTCGGCACCCGTCCTCTGGGCCGCTATCTTTTCTCCTCATCGACCCTGACCCGCGATTTTATCGAGCCGGGGCAGGTGGGGGCATTATGGGGGCGGCGTTCACGCCTGCGTCTCTCCGGCAAACCGCTGCTGCTGACTGAACTGTTTTTACCCGCATCGCCATTCTATCGCGATCGGGACTGAGGGCTCTGTAGTGCAAAATAGTATGACGATGAAATGGCGGGCGTATGCCCGCCTGATGCGTATCGACAAACCGATCGGGACGCTGCTGCTGATGTGGCCCACGCTCTGGGCGTTATGGCTGGCGGATAGGACCGTGCCGCCGCTGCCGGTGCTGGCGGTCTTTGTCGCCGGGGTGTTTGTGATGCGCGCGGCGGGGTGTGTGATCAATGACTATGCCGACCGTAAGGTGGATGGTCATGTCGAGCGCACGAAGCACCGGCCTCTGGCCAGCGGGGCGGTGAGCGCCAGAGAAGCGAAGCTGCTGTTTGTGATCCTCGCGCTGGTGGCCTTTGCGCTGGTGCTGACCATGAACCTGATGACGATTATGCTCTCCGTCGTGGGGCTGGCGCTGGCCTGGGTTTATCCCTTTATGAAGCGCTATACCCATCTGCCGCAGGTGGTGCTGGGGGCCGCCTTTGGCTGGGCGATCCCTATGGCATGGTCCGCAGTTAGTGAGTCCTTACCTCTCGTCTGCTGGCTGGTCTTTATCGCCAACATCTGCTGGACGGTCGCCTACGATACGCAGTATGCCATGGTGGATCGGGATGACGATCTGAAGATTGGCGTGAAGTCGACCGCGATTCTGTTTGGCCGTTTCGACAAGCTGATCATCGGCCTGCTGCAGCTGGCGACGCTGGTGCTGATGGCGCTGGTGGGAATGATGCTGCATCTGAATGGCGCCTTCTACTGGACGCTGCTACTGGCGGCGGCGCTGTTTGTGTATCAGCAGAAGCTGATCGCCGGGCGCGAACGGCAGCCCTGTTTCCAGGCATTCCTGAATAACAACTATGTCGGGATGGTGCTGTTCCTGGGCGTGCTGATGAATACGCCGCCGTTCAGCCAGATTTTCTGACAGCGTGCCGGGCGTCAAAAGGCGGATTCATTGCTGCCACGCTCCTTCTGCACGGTATGGCGGATATAAAAAAGGCGACCTCATGAGGTCGCCTTTTTTGCGGTACGCAGATATCAGTCGTGCGCCACGGCGGTTTCAATCGTCATGCGCACGTCATTGGTCACCAGATCCGCCAGGATGTGCCAGGTGGCCTGGGTCTGTGTGACATCAGCATCGCCGCTGTCACTGATGTACCCTTCGTCGCGCAGCGTCAGCACCAGCGAGGTAAAGACCGCTTTGTCGAAGAACTCCGGTGCGTTGATACCGTGCAGCACTGACAGTCGCTGTGCCAGCGTCCGGCTCTCTTTTTCCAGCGTGCCGCGGTTAATCGTCGGCTTGGCGCTGAGGATGGAGAAGGTAATGGCGTAACGCTGCAGCGTTTCACGCACCCCGGCGGCCAGCAGCTGCAGCGTGCGATAGCGCGCCGCGGTAAAGCGCAGCTCACCGGCTTCACGCGTGATCAGGCCCTGACGCGCCAGCTCCTGACACAGTTCGGTCAGCAGCTGTGGCAGTTCATCGGTCTGCCAGCGCAGGAACAGCTCACTCTTCAGCATCGGGTAGATCAGGCTCACCTGACGCAGCAGTTCGGCTTCGCTCAGCGTCTGGTGCTGCTGAACAATGGCGGCAATCAGCGACGGCATCACCAGCATGTGGTGGATGTTGTTGCGATAGTAGGTCATCAGCACCGCCTGCTCGCGCGGCAGAATGATGATGTCGCCAATGCTGTCCTTTTCACTCTCGAACTTGTTCATGCCCATAGCGTGATCCAGCAGCGCTTCCGCCGTGAGATCGGGCACCGTCGCGTTGGGTGAGTAAGGCACGTTGCGCAGAAGCTGGGTGTAGCACGCCAGCTGTTCAATCAGCTGTTCACGGGTGAGTGAGCGCTGACGTGACGCCAGCAGCGCCGTGACGCAGAGGTTCATGGCATTGGCTGCGCCCGCTTCATTGATTCGCACCATCAGGCTGGCGGCGATATCGTTGACGGTCGGCGTTAACCAGCTCGGGCGCTGCGGCTCGATCGGATCGATGGCATCGCGCCATTCCGGCACGCGCTTGTTGAGATAGTTAACCAGCGGCATCGGCTCGCCAAAGTTAACGTAGCCCTGGCCGAGATTACGCAGCTTGCGTAAGCCACGCACCATCTGCATAAAGCCTTCTTTCTCTTTCGCCGCGCCGCGCAGCTCTTTGGCGTAAGTGCCCACTTCCATCACATGCTCATAGCCGATATAGATCGGCACCAGCGTGATCGGACGATTTCCGCCGCGCAGCATCGCCTGCAGCGTCATCGCCAGGGTGCCGGTTTTCGGGTCCAGCAGGCGACCGGTGCGTGAACGGCCCCCTTCGACAAAGTACTCAACCGAATAGCCGCGGGTAAACAGCTCGCCCAGGTATTCGCGGAACACCGTGGCGTAGAGCTTGTTACCTTTAAAGGTACGACGGATAAAGAATGCGCCCAGACGACGGAAAATCGGGCCTGCCGGCCAGAAGTTAAGGTTGATCCCGGCGGCGATATGCGGCGGCACCAGCCCCTGATGGTAGAGCACATAGGAGAGCAGCAGATAATCCATGTGGCTGCGATGGCAGGGCACATAGACGATCTCATGGCCATCCTGCGCCAGCTGACGCACTTTTTCGCCGCCGTTGACGTTGATGCCCTGATAGAGGCGGCTCCAGAGCCAGCCCATCACCCGGTCAGTCACACGAATCGCTTCGTAGGAGAAGTTGGCCGCAATTTCTTCCATCATCTCGATGGCATTCTGCTGCGCTTTCTCGTGGGAGATTTTTTTGCTGCGCGCTTCATCTTCGACGGCTTTCTCAATCGCTTTGGATTGCAGCAGACGATTAAAGAGATCCTGACGCGCCGGTAAGCGCGGGCCAATCGCGGCCAGCCGCTGACGGGCAAAATGAATACGGGCCACGCGGGCCAGCTTCTGGGCGATCGACTTGTCCGTTCCGTGTTCGGTGGCCATGCGGCGCAGCGAAACGGTCGGCGAGAAGCGGACAAAACTGTCGCGCCCGTGCCAGATGACGGCAAAGAATTTCTGTACCCCGTTCAGGACGCGCAGATGTGGCGTTGCCTCACCCTGAACTTCACGTCCCGGTGCGCGGCCAAACATCACGGTGACCGGCAGCATCTGAATATCCAGCGTGGGATTGTTTCGATGCAGGTCGAGGTAGTCGTGAAAGATTTTCACGGATTCGACGCTGGGCACAAAATAGGGGAAAACGCGCGGGCCGTCGTGAATAAAGACGTGACGCGGCAGCAGCGCGCCGTCAATCTCCAGCGGAGAGAGCGGATCGGGCAGATGATGTCGCAGACACTGGGCGCGCAAAGTCAGTAAGTCAGCCTTCGAATCGTAAGGCAAAACATACATAATAGGTCGGGTCGGGTCCAGACCATGTTCTGAAACGGGATCGGCCGGAATGGCCTTACTTTTTACCAAAAACGACAGTGGTAAATTAAGCAGTTTGTAATAAAGTTTACGCCAACCTGACATAGACAACATGAAGCCTCTTGTTAGCAAAGCGCCGCAAGCATACCAGAAAGTGCAGCGAAGATCTGTGGTGGTGCCAATTGCACGCAGCCCAGACATTGACGTCAATACGATGAAAGGGTTCCCCCATCATGGCAAATAATGCCACCGGACTTATCAGAATAGTTAAAGCCGCAGGTTACTCATGGCAGGGGCTGCGTGCCGCCTGGCAGCATGAAGCGGCATTTCGTCAGGAAGCGCTGGCCGCGCTGGCCGCCATCGTCATCGCCTGCTGGCTGGACGTGGATGTGGTCTCCCGCATCCTGATGATTGGTGTCGTAGTGCTGGTCGTCATTGTCGAAATCCTTAACAGTGCCATTGAAGCGGTGGTCGATCGCATCGGTCAGGAGCATCATCCGCTGGCCGGTCGGGCGAAAGATATGGGATCGGCCGCGGTGCTGATCAGCATTCTACTGGCTCTGTTTGTCTGGATCGCGCTGCTCTGGACACATTTGCGATAAGCGTTCCATATCGCGTCGGAAGCCGCGTTTTGCGGGACAATCGGTTTCCATTTCGCCAATACCTGTATATACTCACAGCGACTGTATAAACAACCAGGGGGCGGGATGAAAGCATTAACCAGCAGGCAGCAGCAGGTCTATGACCTGATTCGCGACCATATTACTTCAACGGGCATGCCGCCTACGCGTGCCGAGATTGCCGCGCAGCTGGGATTCCGTTCGCCGAATGCGGCAGAAGAGCACCTGAAAGCGCTGGCGCGTAAAGGCGTCATCGAGATCGTGTCCGGTGCCTCGCGCGGCATCCGTCTGTTGATGGAAGAAGAAGCCTCAGAAGGCTTACCGCTGATTGGCCGGGTTGCTGCCGGTGAGCCCATCATGGCGCAGGAACATATTGAAACCCACTACAAGGTGGATCCGGGCCTGTTTAAGCCGTCGGCTGACTTCCTGCTGCGCGTCAGCGGAATGTCGATGAAAGACATCGGGATTATGGATGGCGATCTGCTCGCGGTGCATAAAACCCAGGATGTGCGTAATGGTCAGGTCGTCGTGGCGCGCATCGATGATGAAGTCACGGTGAAGCGCTGGAAAAAGCAGGGGGCTATCGTCCATCTGCTGCCTGAGAACAGCGAATTTGACCCGATCGTGGTTGATACCCGTGCTCAGTCGCTGACCATTGAAGGTCTGGCGGTGGGCGTGGTTCGCAACGGCGAGTGGCTCTGATTTCTCTGCCTGCGTGCATTCGCCCTCTCTGATGCTATTCTGTCTGCCCTAATTTTGTCGCGGCCCTCTTTGCGCAGCGACACTGAGCACGGAACGGCGAATGCGCGTTATCACGGCAACCGATAAAAATCTCTGGCGGCTCGCGCTGCCGATGATCCTTTCAAATATCACCGTGCCCTTACTGGGCGTGGTCGATACCGCAGTTATTGGTCATCTCGACAGCCCTGTCTATCTTGGCGGCGTCGCGGTCGGAACCACCGTCACCAGTTTCCTCTTTATGCTGCTGCTTTTTCTGCGGATGAGCACCACCGGTCTCACGGCGCAGGCGCTGGGTGCGGGCGACAAAACGGCGCTGGCGCGGGCGCTGGTTCAGCCGCTGATGATTGCGCTGCTGGCTGGCGTGCTGTTTATCGCCTTACGCTATCCGATTATCCGGCTGGCGACGCAGCTGGTCGGCGGCAGTCCCGAGGTCCTGGCACAGGCGGCGCGATTTATTCAGATCCGCTGGCTCAGCGCGCCGGCCACCCTCGCAAATCTGGTCATTCTGGGCTGGCTGCTGGGCGTGCAGTATGCGCGCGCGCCGGTGATCCTGCTGGTGGCAGGGAATCTGGTGAACATCGTGCTCGATCTCTGGCTGGTCATGGGGCTGCACTGGGGTGTCGCAGGTGCGGCCACCGCCACGGCGCTGGCCGAATACATCACGCTGGGCGTCGGCAGCATCATGGTCTGGCGGGTGCTGAAACTGCACGGCATCACGCCAGCCCTGCTGAAACAGAGCTGGCGCGGCGACAGTGCCCGGCTGCTGCGCCTCAACCGGGATATCATGCTGCGCTCCCTGATGCTGCAGCTCTGTTTCGCGTCGCTGACCGTGCTCGGCGCACGGCTCGGCCCCGATGTGGTCGCGGTTAACGCCGTGTTACTGATGTTCATTACCTTCACCGCCTACGCACTGGATGGCTTCGCCTATGCGGTAGAGGCGTTTGCCGGTGAGGCGCATGGGGCAAAAGATGGCAGTAAACTGCTGCGTGTCTGGCACGCCGCCTGTCGTCAGGCGGTGGCCGTCGCGCTGTTCTTCTCGCTGGTCTATGCGATCGCTGGCCCGCAGATCGTGACGCTGCTGACCTCGCTGACGTCGCTGCAACAGACCGCCGATCGCTACCTGGTCTGGCAGGTCATACTGCCGCTGGCGGGCGTCTGGTGTTATCTGCTGGATGGCATGTTCATCGGCGCCACGCGTGGTCGCGAGATGCGCAACAGCATGGTGATGGCCGCCGCGGGCTACTTCCTGACGCTGCTGAGCGTACCGCTGCTGGGCAACCATGGACTGTGGCTGGCGGTAACCGTTTTTCTGGTGCTGCGCGGCCTGACGCTCTGGCTTATCTGGCGCAGGCACTGGCGTCACAACAGCTGGTTTGAAGCCTGATTCAGTCGTGCTCACAGAGGTATACAGATAATTCTGTATTATTCTGAGTCCCGGAATAAAGCAACTACAATTAACTTCATACGGCGCAGTTAAGTAGCGCTTTGTATCGAGGTTATGACGAGTAGCCAGATAATTAAACCCCGAGGATTGGAGGTCTGCCATGAATAAAGACGAAGCGAGCGGCAACTGGAAGCAGTTCAAAGGCAAGATGAAAGAGAAATGGGGCAAGCTGACCGACGACGATATGCAGGTGATCGAAGGTAAACGCGACCAGCTGGTAGGTAAAATTCAGGAGCGTTACGGCTATGCAAAAGATGAAGCAGAGCGCGAAGTAACGGACTGGGAAACGCACAACAAAGATCACCGCTGGTAATCGACCCTCTGTTCCGGTGAGCCCTCACCGGAACACGCTTCAGGCGCTGACACCTATCCCCGTTTTCCCCGCTTTTTGCCTTCATCCTGATGATCATGTTCGCAGTTTTCATGATGCGTACAGGCTGCCACTTCCGCACAGTTTTTACACAGTCCATGCGCTTCAATCACGCTATGGCGCAGAGCAAACTGCGCTTCCCCCGCCAGCGTCGCGATAATGGTCTCCACACCCTGCGCCTGTTTTTCGGTAACGGCGGCACAGCGATCGCAGACCAGCATCACTGAGGTATGCGCCGGTGCTTCAAAATGGTGACACATCACGTAGCTATTGTTGGACTCCACCCGGTGGATAAAGCCCTGTTCCAGCAGGAAATCGAGCGCCCGGTAAACCGTGGGCGGTTTGGCCTGAGGTTCACTGACCCGCAGCTGGTCCAGCAGATCGTAGGCGCTGATAGAGCCAGGCTGTTCGGCCATCAGGCGCAGCACTTCGGCACGCTGCGACGTCAGACGCACACCGCGCTGCAGGCACATTTTTTCAGCCTGGGTCAGAATTTGCTGCGTCGTCATGGTTGTCATGAAAATCCTCCGCTGGATAAGTGATGTTATTTTATCACAATTGATGGCCAGGTGCTGAAGTGGCTTCTGGCTGAAAAAACAGCATTAATTGCCTGTTAAACCAGCATATTCAGCATGCCGCTCCCCATTTTTAAGCTCGCCGGCGACAAAACAGATCCATTCTGATTCAACCGGAAGAGGATTTTATTGGCATTTTGCTTTGCATCTCACGGAGTTAAGAAGTAATGTTCAGAAAGACTTAAGCAACGTCTGGTATTTTTTGAAATCCCCCGACTCAGTTTGAACAATCACAACATGTTTTTGGTTGGAAAACGTCCAATCCCTTGAATTAAGGCACTGTTTCCTTTGAATTCACAGCAACGACGCGTTAGCCAGCATTCACAATACGGCTAACAAATTATTCAGTCATTGAATGTATTAATGACAATTTTCAGGTGATGGCAGGCAAATGGTGAAAAAATCCGCTCAACGTCCGGCGCTGAAGTACTCCGCTGCGGCGACCGCGCTTTTCCTTTCTTCTTCCGCCATGGCGGCAGGGACCTGGTACGATGCACGTAATGACGCCATGGGTGGCACCGGCGTCGCTTCTTCTCTCTATGGCTCCGCCGTGCTGGCTAACCCGGCACTGATGACGCGTGCCAGACCCGACGATAACGTCAGCATTATTTTTCCGTCAGCCGGTATTCAGGTCACTGACAAGGATGACCTGATTGACAAGGTCGATGATATTACCGCGACCGTAGATCGTTACCGCTCAGTGCTGGGTAACTTTACGCCCGCAGACTATTTACGGGGCTATCCTGAACTGCGTGCGGCCTCGGGCGATGTGGCCAACAGGCTGAGCGATTTGCGCGGCGATAAGGCCAACGGTTCGGCGGGGGTTGCCGTCGCCGTGACGGTTCCGAATGAGACGCTGCCTTTCGCCTTCATTACCAAAGCCTACGGAACCGCGCACGTTCGCGCTAACGTGGTGCAGGGTGATATCGACTATCTGCGCGGCGTGGCCAACGGCACGATACTGCCGCGTCAGGGCGATCAGAACAACCTTCGCTCCAGCGCCAATGGCTTAGCGGCCCTCGTCACTGATTATGGTGTGGCGGTCGCGCATGAGTTCACCATCGCCGGTCAGCCGGTGTCGGTGGGCGTTACGCCGAAAGTGCAGAAAACCTGGCTCTACAACTACACCGCCAGCATCTATAACTACGACAAGAACGACATCAACAACAGCCAGTATCGCAGCACGGATACCGGGTTTAACGTCGATGCCGGTCTGGCGACGACCTTTGCGGAGAACTGGACGCTGGGCGTGACCGGTCAGAACCTGGTGTCGCGCGATCTGCAGACCCGCGAGGTCAATGGTTATCGCGATACCTATCAGATTCGCCCGCTGGTCACTACCGGCCTGGCCTGGGATAAAGGTCCGTTCACCGTGACGGGCGATGTGGATCTGACGGAGACCAGACGCTTCAAAAGTCAGGGAAACAGCCAGTATGTGGCTGCAGGCGCAGAATATCGCGTACTCGACTGGCTGCAGCTGCGTGCCGGTTATCGTGCGGACATGCGGTCCAACGACGAGAATGTGGCGACCGCCGGTTTTGGTCTCTCGCCGTTTAACAACGCCGTCCATCTGGATCTGGCGGGCTCGGTGGGTGCAAACAACACCTGGGGCGCAATGGCGCAGCTGGGTTTCAACTTCTAAGCGCGTTATTCAGGCGGTCCGGGGCGGGGCGATGCACTATCGCCCCGCCTTGTGTTATCCTTGCACAGAATTCCATCACCTTAATTACCGGATTGCCTGTACTTCATGCCTGAATTTTCTTCGCAACGCTTCTCTGTCGCGCCTATGCTCGACTGGACCGATCGCCACTGTCGCTATTTCCACCGTCAGCTGACGGCTGATACGCTGCTCTATACCGAAATGGTTACCACCGGCGCCATCATTCATGGCAAAGGGGATTATCTGGCTTATAGCGAGGCCGAACATCCGGTCGCGTTGCAGCTGGGCGGCAGCGATCCGGCGGCGCTGGCGCACTGCGCGAAGCTGGCAGAGCAGCGCGGCTACGATGAAGTGAACCTGAACGTCGGTTGTCCCTCCGATCGGGTACAGAATGGCCGTTTCGGTGCCTGTCTGATGGCCGAGGCGACGCTGGTCGCCGATGCGGTTAAAGCGATGCGCGATGTGGTGTCGATCCCGGTCACCGTCAAAACGCGGATTGGTATTGATGAGCTGGACAGCTATGCGTTCCTGACCGATTTCATCGGCACGGTCGCGGGGCGCGGCGAGTGCGACACCTTTATTATCCATGCGCGTAAAGCCTGGCTCTCCGGCCTCAGCCCAAAAGAGAATCGCGAGATCCCGCCGCTGGATTATCCGCGCGTCTGGCAGCTGAAACGCGATTTCCCGCATCTGACCCTCGCCCTGAATGGCGGCGTGAAAACGCTGGAAGAGGCGCAGAACCATCTGCAGCACCTCGATGGCGTAATGATGGGCCGCGAAGCCTATCAGAACCCCGGCATTCTGGCGCAGGTCGATCAGACCCTGTTTGGCCGTGAGCATCCGGCGGTGAACCCGGTTGAGGTGGTGCGCGCCATGTACCCTTATATCGAAGCGGAGCTGGCGAAGGGCACCTATCTTGGCCACATTACGCGCCATATGCTGGGGCTGTTCCAGGGCATTCCGGGCGCGCGCCAGTGGCGTCGCCATCTGAGCGAAAATGCGCACAAGCCGGGCGCGGACGTGCGTGTGCTGGAGGCGGCGCTGTCGCTGGTCGCGGATAAAATCCCGCAGGAAGCCTGACCGCTCTTCTGAAGCATAAAAAAACCAGCCCCGAGGCTGGTTTTTTTTACGCCAGGATCTGGTTTTTTTCACCAGCTCTCAGGTGCAGCGTGCCCGTTTAGTGCTGCAAAAACAGCAGGTTATCTGTTGGCACGCTTTTTGTACTGCTTCTGTCAGTGAAGATCAATCAGGAGCACTGACGTGGAAATTTTATTTGTATTGGGGTTTTTCCTGATGCTGTTGCTGACCGGCGTTTCGCTGCTGGGCGTGCTGGCGGCACTGGGGGTGGCAACCCTGGTGATGGTTGTCGGGGGGCTGTTCGCACTTGTTATTAAAGTGTTACCGTGGCTGGTGCTGGCGGTGATCGCCGTCTGGCTGCATCGGGCATTTTCTGGCGACAGTGACGCACGAGCCCGCCGCAGGCTGCGTCGTAAGATCAACAGGTTAGACCGGAAAGGCTGGCGCTAAATGCGGTGACGATCACAGAGTGAGTGATTGTTTAACGCGGATCTGCAATTAAACATATTTTTTACTTATGTTTTCTGGCAGGATGCTGTCGTCAATTCGATGTGCCATCGACTCGACATGAATTCATCGCCGCTGTCCCTACACCAGCGCGAACAAAAAAGAAAAAAAGAAGAGGGCTTCCTGCGGGAAGCCCTTTTTGTTGCTGACGCTTACGGGATTAACAGACAGGAGCCCTGCGTGGCGCGGCTCTCCAGCATCTGATGCGCTCTGCTGGCCTCTTTAAGCGCAAACTTCTGCTGCGCGGGAACCTCCACCTGAATCGCGCCGCTGGCCAGCAGCGAAAAGAGCTCGGCGCTGGCAGTTTCCAGCTCCTGACGGTTGGTGATGTAGCCAAACAGCGAAGGGCGGGTCACAAACAGCGACCCTTTCTTATTGAGGATGCCGAGATCAACGCCGGTCACCGGCCCGGAGGCGTTGCCAAAACTCACCAGCAGGCCATGACGACGCAGCGAATCCAGCGACGCTTCCCAGGTATCCCGGCCGACCGAGTCGTAGACCACGCCCACTTTTTTTCCGTCGGTCAGTTCGCTGACGCGCTGCGCAATGTCCTCTTCGCGATAGTTAATGGTCGCCCAGGCACCGGCCTGTTTCGCCAGCGCGGCTTTCTCTGCGGAACCCACCGTGCCGATCAGGTGCGCGCCCAGCGCTTTGGCCCACTGACAGGCGATCAGGCCGACGCCGCCTGCGGCCGCATGAAACAGGAAGGTTTCGCCGGCGCTGATTTTATGGGTCTGGCGCAGCAGATACTGCGTGGTCAGCCCTTTCAGATAGCTGGCCGCGCCCTGTTCAAAACTGATCGCCTCCGGCAGATGCATCAGGCGATCTTCCGCCACGTTGTGCACTTCGCTGTAGGCACCCATGGACGCCAGGCAATAGACCACGCGGTCGCCGGGCCTGAACAGGGTAACGCCGCGGCCGACCCGTGATACCACGCCCGCGGCTTCCGTTCCCAGGCCAGAGGGAAAGGCGGCCACCGGATAGAGGCCGCTGCGAACATAGGTATCGATGTAGTTGATGCCGATTGCGCGATGCGTTACCTGAACTTCATGATCCGCTGGCTCAGCAGGTGAAAAATCTGTCCACTCTAAAACGTCCGGTCCGCCGTGCGCACTGAACTGAATACGCTTTGCCATTCTGACTCCTGTGATTGTTTCATCATGAGGGTGAGGCACGCCCCTCAACTAAGGTATACTTGCGCGTCCCCACAGAAGATCGGTAATGCATTCACTATGGCAGGAAATAAACCCACCAACAAATCGAACGAAACGCAGGATCGCCAGCTCGCAGGCGTGAAAATGCCCCCGCATTCGCTGGAAGCGGAGCAGTCTGTGCTGGGTGGGTTGATGCTGGATAACGAGCGCTGGGATAACGTCTCTGAGCGCGTCGTCGCGAATGATTTTTTCAACCGTTCGCATCGGCTGATTTTTTCAGAGATGCAGCGGCTGCTGGAAAACAGCAAACCCATCGACCTGATTACGCTCTCTGAATCGCTGGAAACCCGTGGCGAACTGGAGATGGCGGGCGGCTTCGCCTATCTGGCTGAGCTGGCAAAAAACACCCCGAGTGCGGCGAACATCGGTGCCTATGCCGATATCGTGCGCGAACGTGCGGTAGTGCGTGAGATGATCTCCGTCGCCAACCAGATCGCGGATGCGGGTTACGATCCGCAGGGGCGCAACAGCGAGGAGCTGCTCGACTTTGCGGAGTCGAACGTCTTTAAGATCGCGGAAGCGCGCGCAGATAAAGATGCGGGCCCGAAAAATATCGAGCAGATCCTGGAATCGACCGTTTCCCGAATCGAGTCGCTCTATCAGACGCCCCACGACGGTGTCACCGGCGTCGATACGGGGTATCAGGATCTGAATAAAAAGACGGCGGGTCTGCAGGGATCTGACCTGATTATTGTCGCGGCCCGTCCGTCGATGGGTAAAACCACCTTTGCGATGAACCTGTGCGAAAACGCCGCCATGCTGCAGGAAAAACCGGTGCTGATCTTCAGCCTGGAGATGCCCAGCGAGCAGATCATGATGCGTATGCTGGCGTCACTTTCCCGCGTCGATCAAACCCGCATCCGAACCGGCCAGCTCGATGATGAGGACTGGGCGCGCATCTCCGGCACCATGGGTATCCTGCTGGAGAAGAAGAACATGTATATCGATGACTCTTCCGGCCTGACGCCCACCGAAGTGCGCTCCCGCGCCCGGCGCATCTACCGTGAAAACGGCGGATTAAGCCTGATTATGATCGACTACCTGCAGCTGATGCGCGTGCCGTCGCTGTCGGACAACCGTACGCTGGAAATTGCGGAGATCTCCCGCTCGCTGAAGGCGCTGGCGAAAGAGCTGAACGTGCCGGTTGTGGCGCTGTCGCAGCTTAACCGCTCACTGGAACAGCGCGCCGATAAGCGGCCGGTGAACTCGGATCTGCGTGAATCGGGCTCGATCGAGCAGGATGCGGATTTGATCATGTTTATCTATCGCGATGAGGTCTATCACGAAAACAGCGATCTCAAAGGGATCGCCGAGATCATCCTGGGTAAACAGCGTAACGGCCCGATCGGTACGGTGCGCCTGACCTTTAACGGTCAGTGGTCCCGCTTTGATAACTATGCAGGCCCGCAATACGACGACGAATAATCTCCGCACCGGGCTGTCATGCACGATCTGTGCATGACAGCTCCCATCATCGGAAAATAGTGTTGGACAACTTCTCGGGTTATCGGGTTATCTGTAACAAAGCGACGACCATTACGCTGTGGAAACGGAATGACTCACGTAGACGATTACGACCTTAAAATCCTGACCTTATTACAATCTAACGGCCGTCTGACCAATCAGGAACTGAGCGATCTGGTCGGCCTCTCGGCCTCACAATGCTCCCGCCGCCGTATCAATCTGGAACAGGCTAATCTGATCCTGGGCTATCACGCCCGGCTGTCACCCGATGCCATCGGGCTGGGCATGGTGGGACTGATTGAGGTGCGCCTGATTAACCATACGGCGGAGTATGTCGAGAGTTTTCACCGCATGGTGGAGCAGGAGCAGGCGATCGTCGATGCCTATAAAACTACCGGCGATGCGGACTATCTGCTCAAGGTCGCCGTGGCCGATCTCAACGCCCTGAGTGCCCTGATCAGTCAGTTAGTCGCGGGTCATCAGAGCGTATCCCATGTGAAAACCTCGGTGGTGCTGGGCCGTATGAAAGAGAACGGGCTGATGATGATGCCGGAAAGCAGAACGCGCTAAAAAGGTGCGTGTTGTGCGCTTTTGGTGCACACTGGCGGCAAAGCATGCAAACAACGCGCATCATAACGAGGTTTTTCGCATGAACTGACGGTTGCAGACCGCGCTCATGCAAAAAATTCTGTTCTGAAGCCTGTTAGATATCAATGAGATATCGCGGGCAGCCGCGCAGCCGCCGGTGAGTGCGGTGACGATGGTGCGTTTTTTGCATTGGAACCGCATCATTTGCACTGAGACAACCCCCATGGATAACATCGCAGAACCCGCCCGCGTCCCGCATTCGCGCATCGAAGATGCGCTGGCGATGGTGCTGGGCACCCTGATGGTCTCGTTCGGCGTCATTATGCTGAAACAGGCCGGGGCGCTGACCGGCAGCACCGCCGGTATCGCCTTTCTGATCAGTTACCTCTCGCCGCTGTCGTTTGGCGGCGCCTTCTTCCTGATCAACATCCCTTTTTACTGGCTGGCCGTAAAACGCATGGGCTGGGAATTCACCCTGAAAACCTTCTGCGCCGTCGGTCTGGTGTCGCTGTTTTCCCAGCTGCATCCGCTGTTCGTCCACTTTTCCGATCTCAATCCCTTCTATGCGACACTGTTCGGTAACGTCATCATGGGAATCGGGTTTATAGTGTTGTTTCGTCATAAAGCGAGCCTGGGCGGCATCAACATTCTGGCGCTGTGGCTTCAGGACCGCTTTGGGATCCGCGCGGGAAAACTGCAAATGGCGGTGGATACCTGCGTCGTGCTGGCGTCCCTGTTTGTGGTGAGTGGCCCGATTCTGCTCGCCTCGATTGCGGGGGCGGTGATCCTGAATCTGATTATTGCAATGAACCACCGTCCGGGACGCTACCGGGTTTAACCCGTTTTTACCTCTGGACCAATCTTGGAGACCTACACCGTGTTTCAAAACGTTGATGCCTATGCTGGCGATCCGATTCTGTCGTTGATGGAAGCTTTCAAACAAGACCCGCGCGAACACAAAGTTAACCTGAGTATCGGGCTCTATTACAACGAACAGAACATCATCCCGCAGCTGAAGGCCGTGGCGGCTGCCGAAGAGCAGATCTATGCTGAGCCGCATCAGGCATCGCTCTACCTGCCAATGGAAGGGCTGAACAGCTACCGGAGCGCGATTGCACCGCTGCTGTTCGGAGCAGATCATCCGATGTTGCAGGCGGGCCGTATCGCCTCGATTCAGACGCTGGGCGGTTCGGGCGCGCTGAAAGTGGGCGCCGATTTCCTGAAGCGCTATTTCCCGCAGTCCGCCGTCTGGGTCAGCGATCCGACCTGGGAAAACCACATCGCGATCTTCAACGGTGCCGGTTTTGAGGTGAACACTTACCCCTGGTATGACGCAGAAACCCACGGTGTGCGCTTTGATGCCTTCATCAGCACCCTGAAAACCCTGCCAGCCCGCAGCATCGTTCTGTTGCACCCCTGCTGCCATAACCCGACCGGCGCCGACCTGACAGACGCGCAGTGGGATGAAACCATTGAGGTGCTGAAAGCGCAGCAGCTGATTCCTTTCCTGGACATCGCCTATCAGGGCTTTGGTGCCGGTATGCAGCAGGATGCTTATGCGCTGCGCGCCGTCGCGGCGGCCGGTCTGCCTGCGCTGGTGAGTAACTCGTTCTCGAAGATCTTCTCACTTTACGGTGAGCGCGTGGGCGGTCTCTCTATCGTCTGCGACAGCGCCGAAGAGTCAGCGCGCGTGCTGGGCCAGCTCAAAGCGACCGTTCGTCGTAACTACTCCAGCCCGCCGAACTTTGGTGCGCAGGTTGTGGCGCGTGTCCTCAACGATGAGGCACTGAAAGCGAGCTGGCTGGCGGAAGTGGAAGCGATGCGCCTGCGTATCCTCGCGATGCGTGAGTCATTGGTCGAGGTGCTGCGCACCGCGCTGCCGGGCAAAAACTTTGACTACCTGCTGAAGCAGCGCGGCATGTTCAGCTACACCGGCCTGAGCGCGCAGCAGGTCGATCGCCTGCGCAACGAATTTGGCATCTACCTGGTGGGCAGCGGCCGTATGTGCGTCGCCGGTCTTAACAGCAAAAATGTGCATCAGGTGGCAGAGGCCTTCGCCGCCGTCATGTAACGACGCGCCACGCTGTGAAAAAAACCGCCGGGTTCGCGCCGGCGGTTTTTTTATGGGGCAGGGTTTACCTTTGGGCGACATGCTGCACACTTAAACGGGACAATCGTTCAAGGAAACCGTTATGTGGCATCAACAAACCCTCACGCTGAGCGCGAAGCCACGCGGCTTTCATCTGGTCACCGATGAAATTGTCGCATCGCTCTCCGGCCTGCGGGATATCAAAACCGGCCTGCTGCATCTGCTGTTACAGCATACGTCGGCGTCGTTAACCTTAAATGAGAACTGTGACCCGACGGTGCGCAGCGATATGGAGCAGCATTTCATGCGGCACGTGCCGGAAAATGCACCCTATCAGCACGACTATGAAGGACGCGATGACATGCCCGCGCACATCAAATCCTCGACCTTAGGCGTGTCGTTACTCTTACCGGTTCAGCGCGGCCGTCTGGTGCTGGGCACCTGGCAGGGTATCTGGCTGGGCGAGCATCGCATTGATGGCGGTGCCAGGCGAATTGTCGCGACGTTACAGGGGGAATCGTCATGAATAACTCAGACTTACTGACCTATTGTATGAGCAAACCGGGCGCGGAGCAGAGCGTCCACAGCGACTGGAAAGCGACACAAATCAAGAGCAACGGTGTGCTGTTTGCGATGGTGCACGAGGCCAAAGGGCGGCCCGCGATATCGCTGAAATCGACGCCGGCGCTGGCCGAGTTACTGCGCGAAGAGCACAGCGACATTATTCCCAGCGAGCACCTGAATAAGTCCCACTGGAGCACGCTGTTTCTCGACGGCTCGCTGAAAGATTCGCAGATCTACTATCTGATCGACGCCTCCTGGCAGCAGGTGGCGGCGGGGCGGTAGACCGCAAAAAAAAACCCTCTTACCTGAGCAAGAGGGTTTAGCGCAGGAGGATTATGCGGCAGGCTGTTCGCGCAGCGTGTTGATGTCGATAACAAAGCGGTACTTCACGTCGCTTTTCAGCATGCGTTCGTAGGCGTCGTTAATCTGGTCCATCGCGATCAGTTCAATGTCTGAGGTGATGTTGTGCTGACCACAGAAATCGAGCATCTCCTGCGTTTCCGCGATGCCGCCGATTAGTGAACCGGCAATGCTGCGGCGTTTGAAGATCAGGTTAAACACCTGAGGCGCCGGGTGATCGTGCTCCGGCGCACCGACCAGCGTCATGTTGCCATCCAGCTTCAGCAGGGTGATGAACGGGTTGAGATCGTGCTGCGCCGCCACGGTGTTGAGAATAAAGTCGAAGCTGTTGGCATGCTGCGCCATCTGCGCCGGATCTTTAGAGATCACGACTTTATCGGCACCCAGACGTTTGCCATCTTCGATTTTAGATTCCGAGGTGGTAAACAGCACCACATGCGCGCCCATTGCGTGGGCAATCTTCACGCCCATGTGGCCCAGACCGCCTAACCCGACGATGCCCACTTTTTTGCCCGGGCCAACGTTCCAGTGGCGCAGCGGAGAGTAGGTGGTGATACCGGCGCACAGCAGCGGTGCGACGCCCGCCAGCTCCAGGTTCTCGGGAATGCGCAGCACAAAGCTCTCATCCACCACCATTGACGTGGAGTAACCGCCGTAGGTGATCACGCCGGTTTCGCGATCTTCACCGTTGTAGGTGCCGACGAACCCGTTTTCGCAATACTGCTCCAGCCCCTGCTGACAGCTCGGACAGCTGCGGCAGGAGTCCACCATACAGCCCACGCCAACCAGATCGCCGACTTTATATTTCTGCGTCTGCGGGCCAACGGCGGTCACGCGACCGACAATTTCATGACCCGGCACGACAGGGAAAATCGTGTTTTTCCACTCATTACGGGCCTGATGCAGGTCTGAATGGCAAACGCCACAGAACAGCACCTCAAGCTGGACGTCATGGTCGCGCAGCTCACGCGGCTTGAAATCGAACGGTGCCAGTTTGGATTTTGCATCCTGAGCAGCATACGCATGCGTAATATTCATGGTGTCTCCAGTTTCGATGTGTCGTGAGTTTTTCTGATGAAGTGCAGCCCTCTGAACAGGTTGCAAAAACAGGGCGACGCAGGGCGTGCCAAAGAGGAACCGCTTAAGGATAGTCAGCGTGGTGAAAAGCGTATATGCCTATACATGTCTGAATCTTGCCTGATCCTGCATTTTTCTGGCTGAATCGGCAGGGGTCATAAAAAGGCCCGCACACGGCGGGCCTGAGGGGATTACTTCTGTAACAGCGGCTTGAGGAAGCGCGCCGTATGGGATTTCTCACACTCCGCGACGGTCTCTGGCGTGCCCGCCACCAGGATTTCACCGCCGCCGCTGCCCCCTTCCGGGCCGAGATCGACAATCCAGTCGGCGGTTTTCACCACGTCGAGGTTGTGCTCAATCACCACGATGGTGTTGCCCTGATCGCGCAGCTGATGCAGCACTTCCAGCAGCTGCTGGATATCGGCAAAGTGCAGACCGGTGGTTGGCTCATCCAGAATGTAGAGCGTCTGGCCGGTGCCACGCTTGGAAAGCTCACGCGCCAGTTTCACACGCTGCGCTTCACCGCCGGAGAGCGTCGTCGCCGACTGGCCGAGACGGATATAGGAGAGACCCACATCCATCAGCGTCTGCAGCTTACGCGCCAGCGCCGGCACCGCATCGAAGAACTCACGCGCCTCTTCGATGGTCATCTCCAGCACTTCGTGAATGCTCTTGCCCTTGTACTTCACTTCCAGCGTTTCGCGGTTGTAGCGTTTGCCTTTGCACTGGTCGCACGGCACATAGATATCCGGCAGGAAGTGCATCTCGACTTTCAGCACGCCGTCGCCCTGACAGGCCTCACAGCGTCCGCCGCGCACGTTGAAGCTGAAGCGGCCCGGGTTATAGCCACGCGAACGCGCTTCCGGCACGCCGGCAAAGAGTTCACGCACTGGCGTAAAGATGCCGGTGTAGGTGGCCGGGTTAGAACGCGGAGTTCGACCGATCGGGCTCTGGTCGATGTCGATCACCTTGTCGAAGTGCTCCAGACCCGCCACATCGCGGTAGGGCGCCGGTTCCGCGATGGTCGCGCCGTTCAGCGCCCGCTGGGCAATCGGGAACAGCGTGTCGTTGATCAGCGTCGATTTACCGGAGCCGGAGACGCCGGTGATGCAGGTGAAGAGTCCGACCGGCAGCGTCAGCGTGACATCCTTGAGGTTGTTGCCGCGCGCGCCGGTAATCTTCAGCACCTTCGCCGGATCGCCTTTGACGCGCGCTTCCGGCACCGCAATCTCACGCTTGCCGCTCAGGAACTGGCCGGTCAGCGACGCTTCCTGCGCCATGATCTCATCCACGGTGCCTTCCGCAACGACCTGACCACCATGCACACCGGCACCCGGGCCGATGTCGATCACATGGTCAGCGGCACGGATCGCATCTTCGTCGTGCTCAACCACGATCACCGTGTTACCGAGATCGCGCAGGTGAATCAGGGTGCCGAGCAGACGTTCGTTGTCGCGCTGGTGCAGGCCGATAGAAGGCTCATCCAGCACATACATCACGCCGACCAGCCCGGCACCGATCTGGCTCGCCAGACGGATACGCTGCGCTTCACCGCCGGACAGGGTCTCGGCAGAACGTGACATCGAAAGATAGTTCAGGCCGACGTTCACCAGGAAGCTCAGGCGATCGCCAATCTCTTTCAGGACTTTCTCGGCGATCTGCGCACGCTGGCCGCTGAGTTTCAGATTTCCAAAGAAGGACATCGCATGCCCGATGCTCATCTCCGAGATGGTCGGCAGCGTGGTGTTCTCGACATAGACGTGACGGGCTTCGCGACGCAGACGGGTGCCTTCACAGCTGGCACAGGCGCGGTTGCTGATGAATTTCGCCAGCTCTTCGCGCACCGCAGAGGATTCGGTCTCTTTGTAGCGGCGCTCCATATTGTTGAGCACGCCCTCAAACGGATGGCGGCGCACTGAAGTGTCACCGCGATCGTTGATGTACTTAAATTCGATGTTCTCTTTACCTGACCCATACAGAATCACCTTCTGTACGTTGTCGGGCAGGCTGCCGAACGCGGCTTCAATGTCGAAGCTGAGGTGGTCCGCCAGCGAACGCAGCATCTGGAAGTAGTAGAAGTTGCGGCGATCCCAGCCGCGGATAGCGCCGCCCGCCAGCGAAAGCTCCGGATTCTGCACCACACGATCGGGATCGAAATATTGCTGCACGCCCAGGCCGTCACAGGTCGGGCAGGCACCGGCCGGGTTGTTGAACGAGAAGAGGCGCGGCTCCAGTTCGCTCATGCTGTAACCACAGACCGGACAGGCGAAGTTAGCCGAGAAGAGCAGCTCTTCGGCGTCGGCATCATCCATATCCGCGACAATCGCCGTGCCGCCCGAAAGCTCCAGCGTGGTTTCAAACGATTCCGCCAGGCGGGTCGACAGGTCGTCGCGCACTTTAAAGCGGTCAATCACCACTTCGATGGTGTGTTTCTTCTGCAGTTCCAGCTTTGGTGGATCGGAGAGGTCGCACACTTCACCATCGATGCGCGCGCGGATATAGCCCTGCGCCGCCAGGTTCTCCAGCGTTTTGGTGTGTTCGCCCTTGCGATCTTTAATCACCGGCGCCAGCAGCATCAGGCGACGGCCTTCCGGCTGCGAGAGCACCTGATCGACCATCTGGCTGACGGTCTGCGCCGCCAGCGGCACATCATGATCCGGGCAGCGCGGTTCGCCCACGCGGGCAAACAGCAGACGCAGGTAGTCATGGATCTCGGTGATGGTTCCCACCGTAGAACGCGGGTTGTGCGACGTGGATTTCTGTTCGATAGAGATGGCGGGCGACAAACCTTCGATGTGATCGACGTCCGGCTTCTCCATTAACGAAAGAAACTGGCGCGCATACGCAGAGAGCGACTCTACATAGCGGCGCTGACCTTCCGCATACAGCGTATCAAACGCCAGTGAGGATTTACCGGAGCCTGACAGGCCGGTCACCACAATGAGTTTGTCGCGTGGGATGGTCAGGTTAATGTTTTTCAAATTATGGGTGCGGGCACCACGAACTTCGATCTTATCCATTCACCTTTCCCGGATTAGCAGCACTCACCGCGCCTTGCCGACACGGCCAGAATAAACGTGTCATTATGGCACAAAAAATAGACTGAATAAATATCCAGTACTCTGTGGTCCGGGCGGCGGGCAGATTAAAACTGGAACCCCGCTCTAAAGTGGGAAACAGTGCGCAGGACGTGTTAGAATTGATGGATTAGACTGTATGCATTAACTCATCGGGAGACAGCAACATGGCCAGTCGTGGCGTTAACAAAGTGATTCTTGTCGGGAATCTGGGTCAGGATCCGGAAGTACGTTATATGCCCAATGGCGGCGCGGTTGCGAACATTACGCTGGCGACGTCTGAGAGCTGGCGTGACAAGCAGACCGGTGAAAACAAAGAGATCACCGAGTGGCACCGTGTGGTGCTGTTTGGCAAGCTGGCCGAAGTCGCGGGCGAATACCTGAAAAAGGGATCGCAGGTTTACATCGAAGGCCAGCTGCGTACCCGTAAATGGCAGGATCAGGGTGGCCAGGAGCGTTACACCACAGAAGTGGTCGTGAACGTCGGTGGCACCATGCAGATGCTGGGTGGCCGTCAGCAGGGCGGCAACGGCGGTGGCAACAACAACGGCTGGGGTCAGCCGCAGCAGCCGCAGGGCAACAACAACCAGTTCAGCGGCGGCGCGCAGTCCCGTCCGCAGCAGCAGCAGCCACAGAGTGCGCCTGCCAGCAACAACAATGAACCGCCAATGGATTTCGACGACGATATTCCGTTCTGATTCTGCTGGCAGAAAAAGTGCCGAAAAGCCCGCGATGCGGGCTTTTTTTATGCGCGGTGTCCATGTTCCCGCACCGATCGCACTGCCGGTACCGCGTCCCTGCGCGGCACGTTACCGGACAGCCGCAAAGGCGAGCACACCTCATACTCTGAATACGTCTGCTGTGCCGTCGGCGCACAGTGAATCGCAATCTTTTGCATTTTGCCCCCGGTCGCAGGCATTCTGAAGGTCACATCGGTTGAGAGAAGGAGTTAAAGGTGGAAGGTGTTCCGGCGAGTTTCCCCTATGAAAAAGACCGCGCCTGTTTCCAGCAGCCTGCTGGCCTGCCCGGTGTGGAACTCTATCAGGCTCACATCTCCCGTTACGCTTTTGAACCCCACACCCATGAAGCCTTTGGGATCGGCACCATCGAAGCGGGCGCGCAGCGTTTTCGCTATCGCGGAACCCAGTATACGGCGCCGGTTAACTCGCTGGTGACGATGAACCCGGATGAGCTGCACACCGGCGAGTCGGCGTGCGACGAGGGGTGGCGCTATCAGATGATCTATATTCAGCCGCAGCTGATGGATGAACTGACCGGCGATCGCGGCTGGTGGTTTAACGAGGCGCTGCTGACCGATCCGCGCGTGGCGCAGCCGCTTTCCCGCACGCTGGCCGCCCTCTGGCAGGCGGAGTCTGACCTGGCGCGTCACGGCCTGCTCGCGGAACTGCTGCTGCAGATCCGTCCGCTGGCTCGCATGGCCTCGCCGGGCCGGGAAGAAACCGGCCATCGCTTTGACCGGGTCCGGGATTATCTGCGTGCGAACCTCGCCGAGCCGGTACGGCTGGATGAGCTGGCGGCGCTGGCATCCCTGTCACCGTGGCACTTCTTACGCGCTTTTCGCCAGCACTATCACGTCACGCCGCATCAGATGCTGATGGCGTTCCGGCTTTACGACGCCAAACAGCGACTGGCGCGGGGCGAACCGGCCGCCAGCGTCGCGGCGGCGGTCGGGCTGACCGATCAGGCCCATCTGACCCGCGCCTTTGCCCACCGTTATGGCATCACGCCGGGACGCTATCAGAAACAGGTCCGCCAGCCCTGAAACAAGCGCAATCTGCTACAAGCATTGCCCGCCCGAACCCGCCACACTGGCCGAAAACGTCATACAGGAAAAAATCATGTTTGCTGGCGTCATCTTTGCCATCACTGCCGGGCTGATGTGGGGGCTGATCTTTGTCGGGCCGCTGCTGGTGCCTGATTACCCCGGCGCGCTGCAATCGGCAGGGCGCTATGTCGCCTTTGGCCTGATCGCCCTGCCGCTGGCCTGGCACGATCGTCGCCGCCTGCGTCAGCTGCAACGCGCGGACTGGCGCGAGGCCATTAAGCTCTCGCTGGTGGGAAACCTCTTCTATTATGCTTTTCTGGCGAACGCCATTCAGCGGACCGGCGGACCGGTCTCCACCATGATCATCGGCACGCTGCCGGTGGTGATCGCCGTCACGGCCAATCTCTGTTACGGCCACCTCGAAGGGCGGCTCTCGTGGCGGCGGCTGTTCCCGGCGCTGATTATGATGGCCACCGGGCTGCTCTGCGTTAACGCGGCGGAGCTGCAGAATCAGGGCACGAGACTGGATCTCAGCCGTTACCTCACCGGCATAGTGCTGGCGCTGCTGGCTGTGGTCTGCTGGACCTGGTATCCGCTGCGCAACGCCCGCTGGCTGCGGACGCATCCCGAACTGCGGCCCTCGACCTGGGCCACCGCGCAGGGGATGGTGACGCTGCCGATGGCGCTGGTGATGTATCTGCTGGTCAGCGTGCAGATCGCCTGGCAGCAGCCCGCGTTTTCCCTGCCGTTCGGGCCACGGCCTGCCGTGTTTATCACCCTGATGCTGGCGATTGGCCTGCTCTGTTCCTGGCTCGGCACCCTGTGCTGGAACGCGGCCAGCCAGCGGCTGCCCACCGTTCTGATGGGGCCGCTGATCGTTTTCGAAATCCTCTTCGGCCTGTTATGGACGTTTCTCTGGTATCAACGCTGGCCGCCGCAGCTCACCGTCACGGGGATTCTCTGTCTGATGGCGGGCGTAATCTGGGCCATGCGTATCAAACCTCAGCCGCGGGTGGTGTCGGTGAACGACTAACCCCCACGCGAAACAGCAGGTGATTGCCGCGCAGAGACGACTCTGCGCGGCTTTTTAAGATTAAGCCCTATGCCGATTTGCTCGCTCTCCGGCAGATTTATGCCGCGAAATCGTTTTCATACGGTGCTGCACCCAGGCGATTCCCCGCGCTTCCCCTGGTTATCCCCCCTTAACCCGTGAAAAAAAGCCTCTTACACCCGTCTCTCCCCCGATCTTTTCGCACTGAAAAGGGATTCACTGTTCAGATATCGGTCATTAATCAGGGAAAAAGGGACAACATTATGGACGTTACGTTTTTATCCACGGCTTTTTATTGTGGTCTGGCCCTGAGAAAAGCGGGTTAAAAACCACGATTAACTTCACTCAGTGATAAAGGAGTAAGACAATTCCGCCGCTGCGTTAATAAATAAATATTAATCTCTGGCATCAATGATGCGCAATGAAGAGAAGCAGGCGTAAGACAGATAACGTTAGTGTTAAGGAGCAATAAACTATTTATCCTGGATTATTCCTGGTCCTGGCAGAGGCAATTAACGCACTGCACGACAATTAAAGCGAAGCCGAAAGATTTTCGTCAGGACCATTGTTAACTTAAAAAGGTGTGATGATTTTTTGGCCGATGTTTAAAGTGGCTTAATCATATTCAGCGTGTTTAGTTCCGGGGATTAGCAGGGCTTATCAGATAACGAGAGGGCCCGGCCCCGCTGTTAACGGGGCCGGGAGGAGGAGAAAAGGCGTGGAATGCGAGACTTTTGCTGTTGTGAATCAATTTTACCGCAAAAAAAGAAGCTTAGCCGTGAAGCCATTCATTAGTTATAAATGGAGCGGAAAAGGGTGCCGCAATTGTCCTGTTAAATGATCTTCATCTCTTCTGGTAAGAACAAATCTCAGCGTTAAGTCTAAAAAGCGCGGTAGCATTGGGTTCAGCGGTTCTCCGTGCCTGACGGATAGTGGTAGACGCTGCGGCTGATATCTAATAAGCGGCAGCTGCGGCGGGTGCCGATGTCGAAAGTACTCTGCAGGAAATCCACAGCCTGACGTTTTTCGTTCGTCGTAAAGAAGTGCTTCAGCACGCTCTGCAGCATCTCTTTGTCAGAGTTGAGGGTCTGCAGTTCGCGTGTGATGTTCTGCAGTTTTTCTTCCAGATCCTTGATTTTTCTGCCTTCTTCCGAAGACAACCCAGAAAACTTCTTCTTCCAGCTGTAGAACGTGGCTTCAGAGATGCCTAACTCTTCACAGATTTCCCTGACTTTCACGCCCGATTCAGAAGCTTTAATGGCATTTGTGATTTGATCTTCGCTGTATCGTGACTTTCTCATAAATGCTCTTACCTTTCTTATCGATTAATGGATGAGAATGACTTTAATAATTTCTGGCACTGTAAGATTCTATTAAGGCAGTATTAAAGTGCGCGAGTTGAATTGCGAAGCCTAAATTAAGATATTTGGAATAAATATCATCATGGGATAAATCTTATTTTATTCTTATCGGCCAGGCGTGCCTTCCTGGAGGCGGGTTTTTGTTATAAATTCATCGCATCCAAATTACGAAAAAATTCTACGTACATTGGATATTTAGCCGGATCGACATGATTAATTTGCTGATAAGGCTCTTTAAGGTTGTTTTATTTTCAGCCTGAAATCGTTTCCATTTGAAGTGATTCGCGCCATTTATAATAAGAATTATCCTGAATTCACTCTCCGGAATATGATTTACTTCTCACTTTTCGGACCAGTTTGGTCTGAAGTCTTACATTTCCGCCAGGCCCACTGAGCGCTTATTAATTCGTTACAGGGATGTTGTACCGAAGCGGTTGTAGTTGAGTAATACTAAGGAAGAGTCGATGAAATTGAGCGTAATGTCGAATGCCGCCTGGATGATGTCTGAAAAGATCATCTCCGTTTTTGGCGTCATTTTTGTGACGTCTTACGTGGCGAAATCCTTTGGCCCGACGGTGTTCGGCCAGATGGCGTTTTCTACTTCACTATTTGCAATGGTGCAGACCGTTGCAATCTTTGGCACCGAAACCATTCTGTTCAAGCGCGTCAGCAAAAATGCGGCCAAAGGGCTGCGTCTGATGACCATCGCCCGCACGCTGCGGATGGTGCTGTTGCTGGCGACATCGGTGCCAGTCTTAATCTGGGTCTGGTACAACATGCAGGAAAACTTCCTGGCATTTGCACTGGCCTCATTTGTGGCCTCGGTGTTTGTTACCCAGGACACCTTCAGCGTCTATAACAACGCCCGGCTTGCCTCGCGCCTGAACACGATCGCCAACGCCGTGGGGATGCTGCTGAGTTTCGCCATCAGCTTCACCATCGCCTGGCTGCGTCTGAATCCGCTCTGGCTGACGCTGTCAATCGTGGCCGTGACGCTGGTGCCTTACCTGATTAAACGCCGCAACTTCTATCAGGAGCATCAGGATCAGATGCCGCCGCGCGAGAAGCGCACCGCCTATCTGCGCTATCTGATGTATGCCGGACTGCCGCTGGCGATCTCCAGCATCTTTATCTCTGTGCAGGTTAAAGCCGCTCAGATGTTCCTGGCCGGCACCGCACCTGCGCGCGATCTGGGCCTGTTTGCGGCGGCGAATACCATTTCCGCCTCCTGGATTTTTATCCCGGTGGCGCTTATCACCTCCTGCTTCACTGAAATTTTCAGGGAGCGCGGCGAGGTCGCCATTAAGCTGGCTGCCCGGCTCAATGGCTATGTTATGGCTGTCTCCCTGTTGATGTTGCTGGTTATTTCGCTTTACGGCGAGCGGATCATCATTGCGTTGTACGGGCCGGAATACACACAGTCAGGAAGTCTCATTACGTTGCTGTCGATAGCGACCAGCTTTTCGGCAATGGGGACGGTAGCGTATCGCTACATGGTTAAAGAGGGAGGATTCAACTACCTGCTGAGGAAAATCATCTGCCTTATGGTCATCAGTCTGCCGCTTTCGTGGTGGTTGATTCAGGGCCACGGCATCATGGGGGCCGCGTGGAGCGTTTTCCTTTCAGAGCTTTTGTCCCTGACCGTAATGAATTACTTCTTTAAAAACGGCGTCATTCAAAAGATTCAGGTTTCCTCACTCAACTACAAAACCTACAAATGAGGTCAGATATGCTCAAGTTGAAAGAAGAACTCAGAAGAAGTGTGCAGTACTTTATCAAGAAGATGCCCTGGGCGTATCAGGACCGCATCTACTACTTCCACAAGTTCAGAAAGCTGCCCAATCTGCGTCAGCCAAAAGTGTTCAACGAGAAGGTGCTGTACCGTAAGTTTATCTTCGGTGACTACCAGAACTACGGTCGCCTGTCAGATAAATACTCGGTGCGCGAATTCATTGCTGAGAAAATCGGTAATGAATACCTGATCCCGCTGGTTCACGAAACCACGGACCCGACCACGCTCAACAGCTTACCCTGCTGGAAAGGCACGGTGATTAAGCCGAACCACGCCTCCAACATGGTGGAAATTCTGCTGGAAGAGCCGGACGCGCTGCGCAAGCAGCAGATTATTCACGACTGCTACCGCTGGCTGAAGACCGACTTCGCCAACGAAGCGCGTGAGATCCACTATCGCTACATCAAGCCACGCATTCTGGTGGAGAAGTACATCGGTGATGGCAAAAGCGCGCCGATCGATTACAAGTTCCATATGTTCAACAAGCGCGATGGCAAATTCGAATATGTGCTGCAGGTGATCTACAACCGCTGTCAGCCGCTGCTGTCGATGAATTTCTATGTGAACAACCTCAGCGAGGCGTATCACAAGATTCGTGACACCGGTCTGGATGTCTCGCCAATCATGCCGTCGCTGGAGCATGCGCTGGAACTGAGCAAGAAACTGGCCAGTGATTTCGACTATGTGCGTGTGGACTGGTACATCCATGACGAACAGATCTACTTTGGCGAACTGACCTTCACCCCAGGTGCAGGACTGGTGACCGGATTGGATCGCGGTTTAAATCAGATGATGGGAGATATGTGGATTCAGGACCGTCGCGGAACGCAGAGCCCGGGCGTGACAGTGCAGGATGTTAATATCCCTGCCATGTTGAAGAAAATTTAAGCACACACAGCAATATAAAAAACCCCGCTTCGCGGGGTTTTTTATGCGCCGAAATCAGGGCATCGGCCAGTCGGCAGGCGCCTGACTCATCGCCTCGATAAAGGCATGCTTTGAGATGGCCAGGAAGTTATGCACATTATCCATGCTCAGCGTAATGCCCATCAGTCCGGTCACAAACCAGCAGGTCATGCCTAAACCAATTCCGCCACACATAAAGGCCATCACGTGACGGCTATCCTGACGAAGTTTGGTTTTCAGGGTGCTGGCAAAAAACATCATGACTGCGCTCAGCAACTCCCAACGCATAACAAGAAAACTGGCGGTTAACGTAGCCATCGGCCGGACCTCAATATCAGTAAGTATCCCTGACAATCTGCGGACATCACCGGCGGCGGAAAAGCGTGTCAGGAAAGACTTTTGCGCCGTCAAACCAGGTTCAAAGTGTGACTTGGGTCACATTATATCACCCGATTTTAAATTTTGAACAAAATTTGACTCATTGCGCGGGCAGGAAATGAACAGCGGCGGGATAAACGGGAGAAATCAGAGGGATGCGCCCGGGCAGGCGCATCCGGAAATCAGCGGACCGGGCAGCACTCGCCGGTGGTGCGCTGGGTAAAGCTGTTCAGCGTGTCGTTGCAGCCAAAACTCAGCAGGCGAGGGCGCTGAATGGCCTGACGACGCATGGTGTGACGGTAGGCCGTCGGCGTCTGCGAAAACTGACGACGAAACACCCGGGAGAAGGTCTGCTGCGAGTCATAACCATATTGCATCGCGATATCGAAAACCGGGCGCTGCGTCTGCGACAGCGCTTCTGCGGCCAGCGTCAGACGGCGTTCACGAATATAGCCACCCAGCGTCTGTTTCGTTACGGAACGGAACATACGCTGCAGGTGCCATTTCGAATAGCCTGACTTCGCGGCCACTTCGTCAATCGACAGGCTCTTATCAAGGTTCTGGTCAATCCAGTGCGTCAGGGAATGAATGATCTCTTCTTGCATGATGGCCTCATCCTTCTGGTGTGTAATAAAGAGGTAACGGAAGTTTAGTCGTTCAGATGGAGAAGAAGTATAATTCCTCAAGTTAACTTGAGGTAAAGGCTGAGATGAAAAAAGAACGCAACTATCCAAAACCGGTCTTAACGCCGGGTGAAGTGGCGCGCCGCAGCGGCGTTGCGGTCTCTGCGCTGCACTTCTACGAATCGAAAGGATTGATCTTCAGCACCCGTAACAGCGGTAATCAGCGGCGATACAGTCGTGACGTCCTGCGCCGCGTTGCGATTATCAAGATTGCGCAGCGCATCGGTATTCCGCTGGCGACGGTCAGCGAGAGTCTGGACCACATTCCGGCCAACAAGCGCATGTCGACGCCGGAGTGGGATGCGCTGACGCAGCACTGGCGCGAAGAGCTGGACAAGCGGATCGAAACCCTGACCCGCCTGCGCAACGATCTGGATGGCTGCATCGGCTGCGGCTGTCTGTCGATGCGCGACTGCCCGCTGCGCAACCCTGGCGACCGGCTGGGCCAGCAGGGTTCCGGGGCCGTGCTGCTCGATCCCGAACAGGATGACCGACATCCGGAAGGTGAGTGACGTCTATACTGTGGGGAGGTCAACACACAGGGAATCACGATGATCACCGTTCACCATCTTGAGAAGTCGCGCTCACATCGGGTGCTGTGGCTGCTGGAAGAGCTTGAAGTGCCTTATCAGATCAAACGCTATCAGCGCGAGCCGAGCATGCTGGCCCCGGCGGCGCTGAAAAAAATTCATCCGCTGGGGAAATCGCCGGTCATTACCGATGGTAATCAGGTAGTCGCCGAATCCGGTGCCATTCTCGAATACCTTGAAGAGAAATATGACCAGACGTTCCGGCTGAAGGTGAATGATGAGGCGTCGCGGTTGCAGTGCCGCTACTGGCTGCACTATGCCGAAGGCTCCCTGATGCCGCTGCTGGTGATGAAATTAATCTTCGGGCAGATGGGGAAAAAGCCGGTGCCCTGGCTGCTGCGGCCGGTAGGCGCGGCCTTTGGTAAAGGGGTGCAGAAGGCGTTTCTGGATAAACAGCTTAAGCCGCATATGGCGATGATCGAACAGCATCTGGCGAACCATCCCTGGTTTGCCGGCCCGCATCTCACCATTGCGGATATCCAGATGAGCTTCCCGCTGCTGGCGCTGGCCCAGCGCGCCGGACTCGATCAGATGCCCGCCACCCAGACGTGGCTGAACACCGTGCAGCAGCGTGCTGCCTGGCAGCGTGCGATTGCGCAGGGCGGCGAGCTTTCGCTGCCGGGCTGACCGCGCGTCCAGACCGCCGGGCCGGGCTCTGCCCCGGTTGCGGCGGTCCGTCTCTCCCTGAAATCCCGCCTGCAGCGGGGTGTCCGTCCTCCCCTCTGAGCCCGGCCGTGCGGCCGCGATCCTGAAGAATCTCCCTCTGACAGTTGAAAAGGGGCCGCTAAACGCCGGATAATCGCCTGCCTTTTTTATCTGGCCGCGTCTGACGGGCCACTATCTGCGGCAAGGTAAACGTTTGCCTGTCGGGTTACTCCGGGCAGTGACGCCGTCTACCCGCTTATTCCAGGGACAGCGATGGTCGCAGAGCGATCCACACTACAAAAATTTTTGAGGCTCAACTATGTCAACTGAATCACGCCCGGCCAGTGGAAAACTGGACGCCTGGTTCTCGATCTCGGCGCGCGGCAGCAGCGTGCGTCAGGAAATTCTGGCCGGACTCACCACCTTCCTGGCGATGGTCTACTCCGTGATTGTGGTGCCGGGGATGCTGGGAAAAGCCGGTTTTTCTCCCTCCGCCGTGTTCGTCGCCACCTGTCTGGTCGCCAGCTTTGGCTCCATCGTCATGGGACTGTGGGCCAATATGCCGATGGTGGTGGGCTGCGCCATCTCCTTAACCGCCTTTACCGCCTTCAGCCTGGTGCTGGGGCAGCACATCAGCGTGCCGGTCGCGCTGGGCGCCGTCTTCCTGATGGGCCTGCTGTTTACCCTGATCTCGGCGACCGGCATCCGCGCCTGGATCCTGCGCAACCTGCCGATGGGCGTCGCGCACGGCACCGGTATCGGGATCGGCCTGTTTCTGCTGCTGATTGCGGCTGACGGCGTGGGGCTGGTCATGAAAAATCCGGGGCCGGGGCTGCCGGTGACCCTGGGCCACTTCACCACCTTTCCGGTGATGATGACGCTGCTGGGGCTGTCTGCGATTATCGGCCTGGAGAAGCGTCGGGTGCCGGGCGGCATTCTGCTGACGATCGTCGTGATTTCGCTGCTGGGGCTGATTTTTGACCCGGCGGTAAGCTATCAGGGGCTGTTTGCGCTGCCCGCCCTGCGCGACGCCAGTGGTCAGTCGCTGCTGTTCAGCCTGGACATTATGGGCGCGATGCAGCCCGTGGTACTGCCCAGCGTCCTGGCGCTGGTGATGACGGCCGTGTTTGATGCCACCGGCACCATCCGCGCGGTGGCGGGCCAGGCCGGTCTGCTGGATAAGCAGGGGCAGATCATCAACGGTGGCCGGGCGCTGACCACCGATTCCGTCAGCAGCCTGTTTGCCGGTCTGGTGGGCGCGTCTCCGGCGGCGGTCTATATTGAGTCGGCGGCCGGTACGGCAGCGGGGGGCAAAACCGGCCTGACCGCGATTGTGGTCGGCCTGCTGTTCCTTGTGATCCTGTTTATGTCACCGCTGGCGTATCTGGTGCCGGCCTACGCCACCGCGCCCGCCCTGATGTATGTCGGCCTGCTGATGCTCAGCAACGTCTCGAAGATCGACTTCAGTGATTTCGTCGATGCGATGTCGGGCCTGCTCACGGCGGTGATCATCGTCCTGACCTGTAACATCGTCACCGGCATCATGATTGGCTTCGCCAGCCTGGTGGTCGGCCGTCTCGTCGCCGGTGAGTGGCGGAAGCTCAACATCGGCACCGTGGTGATCGCTGTGGCGCTGGTGGCCTTTTACGCCGGAGGCTGGGCGATCTGACTGTACAACCGGACGTGCGGCTGCGCGTCCGGGATTTTTCACTGTTTTCCCGCCCGTCGCACGCGTAGCTGACACCCTTCACCGCACTTTGTTTTACACTTTAGCGCTTAACCAATGATTGAAAGAAACGACGCCTAAGGAAAGCATGGAAATCTTCTTTACTATTCTCATCATGACGCTGGTCGTGTCGCTCTCTGGCGTCGCGGCCCGTATCCTCCCTTTTCAGATCCCGTTGCCGCTGGTCCAGATCGCCGCCGGTGCGCTGCTGGCCTGGCCCACGTTTGGTCTGCATGTGGACTTCGACCCGGAGCTGTTTCTGGTGCTGTTTATCCCGCCGCTGCTGTTCGCGGATGGCTGGAAGACGCCGATCAGCGAGTTCCTGCATCACGGTCGTGAGATCATCGGCTTAGCGCTGGCGCTGGTGCTGATTACCGTGATCGGTATCGGCTATCTGATCTACTGGATGGTGCCTGGCATTCCGCTGATCCCAGCCTTTGCGCTGGCCGCGGTGCTGTCGCCGACCGATGCCGTGGCGCTCTCCGGCATCGTCGGGGAAGGCCGCATTCCCAAGAAGATCATGTCGATTGTTCAGGGTGAAGCCCTGATGAATGATGCGTCGGGCCTGGTCTCCTTGAAGTTTGCCGTCGCCGTCGCGATGGGCACCATGGTGTTTACCTGGAGCGGTGCCAGCATTGAGTTTCTCAAAGTCGCGATAGGCGGGCTGATCGCCGGTGTGGCCGTCTGCTGGCTCTACGGGAAATCGCTGCGTCTGCTCAGCCGCTGGAGCGGCGACGATCCGGCCACGCAGACCGTCCTGCTGCTGCTGCTGCCGTTTGCCTCTTACCTGATTGCCGAACATCTGGGCGTGTCAGGCATTCTGGCGGCCGTGGCGGCCGGGATGACCATCACCCGTTCCGGCATTATCCGTCAGGCACCGCTGGCGATGCGTCTGCGTGCTAACAGCGTCTGGCAGATGCTGGAG
This sequence comes from Pantoea deleyi, assembly GCF_022647325.1. Taxonomy (NCBI): domain Bacteria; kingdom Pseudomonadati; phylum Pseudomonadota; class Gammaproteobacteria; order Enterobacterales; family Erwiniaceae; genus Pantoea; species Pantoea deleyi. The sequence continues at coordinate 3,721,176 of NZ_CP071405.1, read as the reverse complement.
TTCGTGTTTAACGGCATGGTCTTCCTGATGCTGGGCCTGCAGCTGCCGGACATCCTGCAGACCTCTGTGGACCAGGCGCAGGCCGATCCCAATGTCGAACTCTGGATGCTGTTTGCCGACATCGGGCTGGTCTATCTGGCGCTGATGGTGGTGCGTTTCGGCTGGCTGTGGATTATGCAGCGCTTCAGCAAACGCCTGCTGAAGAAGAAGCCGCTGGAGTTCTCTAACTACTCGCTGCGTGAACTGCTGATCGCCTCCTTTGCCGGCGTGCGCGGTGCGATTACCCTGGCCGGTGTGCTGTCGATTCCCCTGTTCCTGAGCAACGGTGATCCCTTCCCGGCGCGCTATGAGCTGGTCTTTATCGCCACCGGCGTGATTCTCTTCTCGCTGCTGGTGGGCGTGGTGATCCTGCCGGTGCTGCTGCGCGGCATCGACAGCATCGACAAAGGCGCCCATCGTCGCGAACTGCAGAGCGCCCGCGCAGTGATGGCCGGGGCGGCAATTGAAAGCCTGCACAAGATGGAAGAGCGGCTGGAAAATGAGTCGGAAGAGAATATCGATCCGGAGCTGCTGAAAGAGGTGAGCCTGCGGGTGATTGGCAATCTGCGTCGCCGCGCCGAAGGGAAGAATGACCTGGAACATGCGCTCTACGCCGAAAACCTGGAGCGCCGCTTCCGTCTGACCGGACTGCGCGCCGAGCGTGCCGAGGTCTACCATCTGCGCGCCACTCAGCAGATCTCCAACGAGACCATGCAGAAGTTACTGCATGATCTGGACCTGCTGGAGATCCTGCTGATCGAAAAAGAGGAGTAAGGTCAGGCTGGCACGCCTGCGCTCATGCGGCGTGCCAGCGTTTCATACCGACAGGCGCGGCGGTTCATCCGGCCAGTGTTCGCGGCAGCAGGCTATCCACGCCTGGGCGCTGCGCGACAGATAGCAGCCCTCCCGCCAGATCAGGCCCAGACTCCACTTCAGTTCCGATTCCAGCGGCAGCCACAGCAGAGATTGTTTGTCCAGACGCTGACAGATCGGCTCCGGCAGGATCGCCAGCCCCATCCCGGCCTGCACCATGGCCGCCAGAAAATCCCACTGTCCGCTGCGCACCGCCACCGTAGGCGTCAGGCTGAGCCGCTGAAAGGCCTGCATCAGCTGACGATTCAGCGAGAACTCCTCATTGAAAATCAGCAGGGGATGTTGTGCGAGTTCGGTCAGGCTCATCTGCTGGCGGTCGAGCCACTCCGGATGGCGCGGCAGCAGCACACAGAGCGGATGGTGCATCAGCGGCAGCGTGTTCAGCGGTAGCCCGGCGTCCACCGGCAGGGCGGTCAGGGCGATATCAAGGCTGCCCGCCAGCACCGCCTGCTGAACCGTCAGGCCGCCAAACTCAGAGATCTTCAGCTTCACGCCGGGATAGCGGCGGCGAAAGGCGGAAATCGAACCGGCGATCTGCATACCGACCATCGGCGGAATACCGAGCCGTAATTCGCCGGTTTTGAGCTGGTTAATGTCACCGATCTCCGCCTCCAGCTGATGAAACTCCTGCAGGATCGCCAGACCTCGCTGATAGACCGCCTCGCCGCTGTCGGTAAGGTGCAGACGGCGGCCATCGCGCAGGATCAGCGTGCAGCCCAGCTCCTCCTCCAGCTGACGCAGCATCTTGCTGATGGTCGGCTGGGTCACAAACAGTTTCTGTGCCGCCCGGGTAAAGCTCTGCTGGCGGACGACCTCAGTAAAGTAACGCAGGGCACGAACATCCATAACTATTCCTTTCAGGCATGATTCCGATAATTTTAATTCATTTTTTTCACCTTCTGTGGGCGTTTTATACTGGTGCGGTCAATTTAATCGGGGGAGAGGAAGATGGCGTCACTGCTGGTTTCACGCACTCATCGCGCAGCGCAGTGGTTCAGCCTGCCGCTGCAGCTGGGGTTCTATATCGGCCTCTACATCGCCTGCGACCGGCTGGTGAGCTGGCTGCATCTGCCGCTGCCCGCCAATATCGTCGGGATGCTGCTGATGCTGGCGTTAATCGTGACGCGGATCGTGCCGCTGAACTGGGTCAGGGCGGGATCGCGCTGGCTGCTGGCGGAGATGCTGCTGTTCTTTATTCCGGCGGTGGTGGCCGTGGTCAACTATGGCGATCTGCTGCGGATGGATGGCTGGCGCATCTGTGTGGTGATTGGCGTCAGTACGCTGCTGGTGCTGGCCTCGACGGCCTGGGTGGTGGACAGGGTTTATCAGTATGAAGTCGCGCGTGCCGCGCGTAAGCAGGCACCCGATGCGTGATCTTCTGCTCAGCCTGCTGTGTGTGGCGGTCACGCTGCTGGTTTATGCGCTGAATAAACGGCTCTATCGCCGCTGGCGGACGCTGCTGCTGATGCCGCTGGTGATGACGCCCCTGGTGCTGGTGGCGCTGCTGCTGCTGACGCACATCAGCTGGCAGGATTACATCGCAGAAAACCACTGGCTGCTCTGGCTGCTCGGCCCGGCCACGCTGGCCTTTGCGGTGCCGGTCTATGAGAACGTGGCGATCATCCGACGCCACTGGCTGTCGCTGAGCGCGGGGGTAATCACCGCCACGCTGGTCGCCGTCTGCAGTTCCGTCTGGCTGGCGCGGCTGCTCACCCTGCCGGAGGCGATCCAGCGCAGTCTGGCCGTGCGCTCGATCACCACCCCCTTTGCGCTGGCGGCGGCAGGCCCGATTGGCGGTCAGCCCGATCTGGTGGCGCTGTTCGTGGTGATCACCGGCGTGTTTGGCATGGCGGTGGGCGATGTGCTGTTTCTGCGGATCGCGATTAAGCAGGGCGTGGCGAAAGGAGCCGGATTCGGCGCGGCCTCGCACGGGGCCGGAACCGCACGCGCCTATCAGCTGGGGCAGCAGGAGGGCGTCGTCGCCAGCCTGGTGATGATGCTGTCGGGCGTGGTCACCGTGGTGATGGCGCCCCTGATTGGCCACCTGATGTGGACAATATAGTCTACACTCCGTTGCGCGGGTGATAACAGGCAGGCAGAAAGGGACACGGTTTTTTACGTAAAGTTTTTGGTATTTTGTTGTCACCCCGTTTCAGGCTGTTAACCTTGCGGCCGAATTAATTGTCCTTTCACGGAGTGGAATCATGTTTAAGCAACTTGTTGCCGGGAGCGCCCTCGGGCTGGTTTTACTGAGCGGTGCGGCTCAGGCGATTGAAGGTAGTGTGGACGTCAGCGAACACAACACCAATCTGAATCTGGGTCTGGGCACCACGACCCCTGGCCTGTTTCTGAAGGGGAACTGGCTGCGCAGCGACCATGACGGCAGCACCTACGGTGCCGGTCTGGGCTACAACGTTGACTTCGGACCTCTGCGTCTGGCGCCGACCGCAAAAGCGATCTTCACCCATCCTGAAGATGGAAAAGATGGATTTGCGGTGGCGCTGGGTGGCGCTGCGAACTACAGCTTCAACAGCATGTGGGGCGTGTATGGCGAATATTATTACGCGCCGGAGTCGCTTACCGATCACCTCGACAGCTATCAGGAAGCCGCTGGCGGCCTGAGCTTCACGCCGGTTTCCCTGCTGAACCTGCGCGTGGGTTATCAGTACATCGAACTGAATAACAAAGGCGGACGCAAAGATAACGTACTGGTCGATGGCCCGTACGTGGGTGCCTCACTGCGTTTCTGATCCCGTGGCATGATGAAAAGAAAAGGGCGGCTGTTATCAGCCGCCCTTTTTTTGTCACACCATAAAATCAGTGGGCTTTGCCCTGCTGAATACCGGTGCCGGTCTGTGAACGAATAAACTGCGCCCGGAAGCGGGAACGCTCCTCTGCGCCCTGCGGCGTATGGTCGGTAATGGAGAAGATCCAGATACCGATAAACGCCACGGCCATGGAGAACAGCGCCGGATACTCATACGGGAAAATCGGCGCTGGGTTACCCAGTACCTGCACCCACACGGTCGGGCCGAGGATCATCAGGACCACGGCCGTCAGCAGGCCCAGCCAGCCGCCCACCATCGCACCGCGCGTCGTGAGTTTCGACCAGTACATCGACAGCAGGATGATCGGGAAGTTACAGCTGGCCGCAATCGAGAAGGCCAGCCCGACCATAAAGGCGATGTTCTGCTTCTCGAACAGGATGCCCAGCGCAATCGCCACCACACCCAGCGCCAGCACGGTGATTTTGGAGACCCGCAGCTCATCTTTCTCGCTGGCCTGGCCTTTACGGTAGACGCTGGCGTAGAGATCGTGTGACACCGCCGAGGCGCCCGCCAGGGTCAGGCCCGCCACTACCGCCAGGATCGTGGCGAAGGCAACCGCAGAGATAAAGCCCAGGAAGGTGCTGCCCCCTACGGCGTTCGCCAGGTGGACCGCCGCCATGTTGGTGCCGCCAATCAGCGCGCCGCTGGCATCTTTAAAGATCGGATTCGCGCCGACCAGCAGAATGGCGCCAAAGCCGATGATAAAGGTGAGGAAGTAGAAATACCCCATAAAGCCGGTGGCCCAGAAGACGCTTTTACGCGCCTCTTTGGCATCCGCCACGGTAAAGAAACGCATCAGGATATGCGGTAATCCGGCCGTACCGAACATCAGCCCCAGCCCCAGCGACAGCGCCGAAATGGGATCTTTCACCAGTCCGCCCGGCTGCATAATGGCGTTGCCTTTGGGATGAACCGCCATCGCCTCGGTGAACAGCGTATTGAAGCTGAAACCGGTCGCCTTCATCACCATCACCGCCATAAAGGTGGCACCAAACAGCAGCAGCACCGCCTTGATGATCTGTACCCAGGTGGTAGCGAGCATGCCGCCAAACAGCACATACATCACCATCAGAATGCCCACCAGCACCACCGCCACATGGTAGTTAAGACCAAACAGCAGCTGGATGAGCTTACCGGCGCCGACCATCTGCGCAATCAGGTAGAGCGCCACCACCACCAGCGAGCCGCAGGCCGACAGGATACGGATCGGCATCTGCTTCAGACGGTAGGAGGCGACGTCGGCAAAGGTATAGCGACCCAGGTTGCGCAGCCGCTCGGCGATTAAAAACAGAATCATCGGCCAGCCGACCAGGAAGCCGAGCGAGTAGATGAGGCCGTCATAGCCGGAGGTGTAGACCAGCGCCGAGATGCCCAGGAACGAGGCGGCGGACATAAAGTCACCCGCCATCGCCAGGCCATTCTGAAAGCCGGTGATATTGCCGCCGGCGGTGTAGTAGTCGTTACGCGATCGGGTACGCCGGGAGGCCCAGTAGGTAATGCCCAGCGTGGCACCGACGAAAATCATAAACATGATGATCGCCTGGTAGTTAGTCGCCTGGCGCTGCACCGCGCCGGTAATCGCATCGGCCGCCAGGGCGGAGAAGGGCAGCAGCATGGCCAGCAGCCACAAGGTGAGACGGGTCATGATTTCACCTCGCTGAGGATCGCTTTGGTTAAACGGTCAAACTCACCATTGGCACGCCAGACATAGACGCCGGTCAGGACAAACGACATCACGATCAGCCCGACGCCAATCGGGATGCCGCGCGTGACGTTCGTCCCGGCATGCAGCGGCGTGCCAAGCCAGCCGGGTGCAAAGGCAATCAGCAGGATAAAGCCGACGTAGAGCACCAGCATAATCAGCGACAGCAGCGTGGCGAACGCCTGACGTTTACGGACTAACTCATGAAAACGGGGATTGCGTTCAATCTGTTGATTGATGGCATCCTGATTCGAAAGGGCGTCATTCATCACATTTTCTCCAGAGGGCTTGCAGGCGAGAACCTCGCGTCAGGGCGCGGATTCAGCTGGTTATAGTAGTTGTGACTCGCGAAACAGACTGCGTGGGGCGGGGGTGGCGGGAAGCGATCTTCCCGCCGGATTGCGTACGCTTAAGGCATTTTGATCGACTGCTTCTCCTCAAGCAGTTTCTCTACCACGCCAGGATCGGCGAGGGTCGAGGTATCACCCAGATTACTGGTGTCGCCGGTGGCGATCTTGCGCAGAATGCGGCGCATGATTTTGCCTGAGCGGGTTTTCGGCAGAGAGTCGGTCCAGTGCAGCACGTCCGGTGTGGCGATGGGGCCGATCTCTTTGCGGACCCACTGCCGCACGTCGCTGTAGAGCTCCGGCGACGGCTCTTCACCGTGGTTCAGGGTGATGTAGGCATAAATCGCCTGGCCTTTGATGCTGTGCGGGATCCCGACCACTGCCGCTTCGGCAATTTTCGGGTGCGAAACCAGCGCCGACTCGATCTCGGCGGTGCCCAGCCGGTGACCCGAGACGTTGAGCACGTCATCGACGCGGCCGGTGATCCAGTAGTAGCCATCTTCATCGCGACGGGCGCCGTCACCACTGAAGTAGACATTTTTAAAGGTGGAGAAGTAGGTCTGCTCGAAGCGGTCGTGATCGCCATACAGCGTACGCGCCTGGCCGGGCCAGGAGTCCGTGATCACCAGGTTGCCTTCACAGGCGCCTTCCTGCGGCTGACCTTCGTTGTCCACCAGCGCCGGTTGCACGCCAAAGAACGGACGGGTAGCGGAACCGGCTTTCAGCTCGGTCGCCCCCGGCAGCGGCGTGATCATGAAGCCGCCGGTTTCGGTCTGCCACCACGTATCCACGATCGGACAGCGGCTGTTACCGATTTTTTTGTAGTACCACTCCCAGGCTTCCGGGTTAATCGGCTCGCCGACCGACCCCATAATGCGCAGGCTGCTGCGGTCCGTGCCTTCAATCGCCTTGTCGCCCTCCGCCATCAGCGCACGGATTGCCGTCGGCGCGGTGTAGAGCAGGGTGACTTTATGCTTGTCGACCACTTCCGCCATGCGGGTCGGCGCTGGCCAGTTCGGCACCCCTTCAAACATCAGCGTGGTCGCCCCGCAGGCCAGCGGGCCATAGACCAGGTAGCTGTGGCCCGTGACCCAGCCGACATCGGCGGTACACCAGTAGATATCATCCTGATGGTAGTCAAAGACGAACTTGAACGTGGTCGCGGCGTAAACCAGATAGCCGCCCGTGGTGTGCAGCACCCCTTTAGGCTTGCCGGTAGAACCGGACGTATAAAGGATAAACAGCGGATCTTCCGCGCCCACTTCGGCTGCCGAATGATTGGTGCTGGCGTTCTGCATCAGGTCGTGCCACCAGCGATCGCGGCCTTCCACCCAGCCGATATCTTTACCGGTGCGGCGGAATACCACGACGTTTTTCACGCTGGTAACGTGAGGATTCTTTAAAGCGTCATCGACATTTTTCTTCAGCGGAATGCTGCGTCCGGCGCGGATCCCTTCGTCGGCGGTGATGACCAGCGACGCGCTGGAGTCGACGATACGCCCGGCGACCGCCTCCGGTGAAAAGCCGCCGAAGATGACCGAATGAACGGCACCGATACGCGCACAGGCCAGCATGGCGACGGCCGCTTCGGGCACCATCGGCATATAGATCGCCACCACATCGCCTTTTTTCACCTCCAGCAACTCCAGCACGTTGGCGAAGCGACAGACTTCGGCGTGTAACTGGCGGAAGGTCAGGGTCTTGCTTTCGCTGGCGTCGTCCCCCTCCCAGATAATGGCCGGGTGATCGCCGCGTGTCGCAAGATGACGGTCAAGGCAGTTTGCCGCCAGGTTGAGCGTGCCATCTTCGTACCAGCGAATATCAATGTTACCTGGCGCAAACGAGCAATTTTTCACTTTGCTGTAAGGCTTAATCCAGTCGAGGATTTTGCCCTGTTCACCCCAGAAACTGTCTGGATCATCGACAGATTGCTGATACATCGCCTGATACTGCTCTGCGGTAATCAGGGTGTTTGCTGCAATATTCTCTGGAACGGGATGTTTGTGTATTTGGCTCATGGCGGATCTCCTTGAAGATGTTAATGATATGTCAATCAATGGTTAATTAAAGCCCGCCCATAAGCTTTGTTTCTTTTTTGCGCCACAGATCACGGGATAAACCGTTCGCCGGGAAGTGTGAAGCGGTGCTGATATTTCCGGTAACTCGCTGGTGATGATGAGGAATTAAGAAAGGGTGTCAGACGGGAATGAACTGGATAAAAAGCAAGCAAACGCGCCGGCCGCGTTTTTAACCAACCCTGCATAGCTATGCGGAAATTCATCTAAGTATTACTTTTCATAACAGCAGGTTAGGGATTTTTACTTCTGGCAGCACTTTATGCTACTTAGGTGGCTAACTTTTAATCGGATCCGCCAGGGGTTGCATTTACCACAGTGAAAATGGTACTTATCTCGCCCCTGTTCTGCAGGTATCAACTCAGACAGCGTCTGAATATGGGTATGAGAATCATCAGATTTTCATACGGGGCGCTGTTTCAAGACACCCTCTAATTTACCGGGCTTTTTGCTCACTCCCTGTGTGTATTGTCTTCTGCACCTTCGCAGTAGAGAAAAACGGGTTTTGACTGAGGAAATTACGCGTTATGAAAGGTTTTAAAATCAGCCTGGCCTGGCAGATTCTGACAGCCCTGGTGCTTGGTATCATCGTGGGTGCTGTGTTGCATAATCAGCCAGACAATCGTGAATGGTTAGTCACCAACATTCTCAGTCCTGCGGGCGATATCTTTATTCATCTTATCAAGATGATTGTGGTACCGATTGTGATTTCATCCCTGATTGTCGGCATCGCTGGCGTCGGTGATGCAAAGAAGCTGGGACGCATCGGCGTCAAAACGATTCTCTACTTTGAAGTGATCACCACCATTGCCATTGTGGTCGGTATTACGCTGGCCAACGTATTTCAACCCGGCACCGGCATCGATATGTCAACGCTGGCAACGGTGGACATCTCTAAATATGAAGCGACAACGGCAGAAGTCCAGGGTGGCCCGCACAGCCTGGTGACCACGATTCTGTCGCTGATCCCGCAGAACATCTTCGCTTCCATGGCGAAGGGCGACATGCTGCCGATTATCTTTTTCTCGGTGCTGTTTGGCTTAGGCCTGTCGTCACTGCCGTCAGCGCAGCGCGATCCGCTGGTGAACCTGTTCCGTGGCGTTTCTGAAGCGATGTTTAAAGTGACCCACATGATCATGCGTTATGCGCCGGTAGGGGTATTTGCGCTGATTGCGGTGACCATTGCGAACTTCGGCTTCGCCTCACTGTGGCCACTGGCGAAGCTGGTGCTGCTGGTTTACGCGGCGATCCTCTTCTTCGCCTTTGTGGTGCTGGGTGGGGTGGCGCGCTTCTGTAAGCTGCGGATCACCACGCTGATGCGTATCCTGAAAGATGAGCTGATCCTCTCTTACTCGACCTCCAGCTCAGAAACCGTGTTACCGCGTATCATGGAGAAGATGGAAGCCTACGGCGCGCCGAAAGCGATTACCAGCTTCGTGGTGCCGACCGGTTACTCGTTCAACCTGGATGGATCGACGCTCTATCAGAGTATCGCGGCAATCTTTATTGCCCAGCTCTATGGCATCGACCTGTCGCTGACCGACGAGATCGTGCTGGTACTGACGCTGATGGTGACCTCAAAAGGGATCGCTGGCGTGCCGGGTGTCTCGTTCGTGGTGCTGCTGGCGACGCTGGGCAGCGTCGGCATTCCGCTGGAAGGCCTGGCGTTTATCGCCGGTGTTGACCGTATCATGGATATGGCGCGTACCGCGCTGAACGTGGTCGGTAACGCGCTGGCGGTGCTGGTGATTGCCCGCTGGGAAAACCAGTTCGACGCCGAACAGGCAAAACAGTATGAACTGCAGTTGCGGACACAGACCGCAGGCTGATCGCGGTTCCGATGCAGAAAAGGGCTCAACGAAAGTTGGGCCCTTTTTGTTTGCCGGGCATTTGTGGGCGTCTGATCGAAAGGCGCCTGGGTAATCCCTGCCAGAGACCCTGTCAGCCGCCACAGAGCAACCTGCAGCCAAACGGGTCACCTGAAAAGGAAAGCGTCCCACGCAGGCCGGGCAGCATGGATGACGTATGCAGCCTGACGATCGGGTGAACCGTTTCGGACCGGTTCCGATTGCCCGGCCACGCCGCCGCCTGGCAAATCACAGCCTCCGTTTACGCATGTCAGGCAGCCTGCGTAAACGCACCGCGGGTCAGCCCGACCGCTGTAACATGACTTACCCCGCATCCATTGAAAAAAGATCTCACTCAATGAATTAATCATTCGCTATGATAGCGCTAAGTTTGAATAATTTATTCCTTTATGGAGCCCGCCATGAAACTCGACCTGAGCCAGATGATCACCGAAGGCCGCAACCCGGCCAGCCAGAACATTGACGAACTCTCTACGGAGGCGATGCTGCGCGTCATTAATGACGAAGACAAAAAGGTGGCGCTGGCGGTTGAGGCGATTGTGCCGCAGATTGCGGAAGCCGTTGACGCCATCTGCGCGGCGTTTCAGGCCGGGGGACGACTGATCTACGCCGGTGCGGGCACCTCCGGACGACTGGGCATACTGGATGCCAGCGAATGCCCGCCCACCTTTGGCACCCCGCGCGATCAGGTGATCGGCCTGATTGCGGGCGGCCACACCGCCATCCTGCAGGCGGTCGAAAATGCCGAGGATAACCGGGAGCAGGGCGCGCAGGATCTGAAAGCGATTCACTTCAGCCGCCACGATGTGCTGGTGGGGATCGCCGCCAGCGGCCGTACCCCTTACGTGCTGGGGGCGCTGGCATACGCGAACGCGCTTGGCGCAACCACCGTGGCGCTCACCTGCAATCCGGGCAGCGCAATGTCACAGGTTGCCGCCATTGCGCTCACGCCGGTCGTCGGCCCGGAAGTGGTCACCGGCTCCTCACGCATGAAAGCGGGCACGGCGCAGAAACTGGTGCTCAACATGCTCACCACCGGATCGATGATCCGCAGCGGCAAAGTGTATGGCAACCTGATGGTGGATGTGGAGGCGACCAACCAGAAGCTGGTGCAGCGCCAGGTCAACATCGTCATGCAGGCGACGGCGTGCGATGACGCCACCGCCCGCGCCGCGCTCTCCGCCTGCGGCGGTCACTGCAAAACCGCCATCCTGATGGTGCTGGCCGATCTGGATGCCGATACCGCGAAAACGCTGCTGAGCCAGCATCAGGGCTTTATCCGTCAGGCGCTGCAGGCAGCGGGAGCACGCTGATGGCCAGAATCACCGAAGCACTGTTGCGTGAGATCCTGCAGGCGGTCGGTGGCGCGCAGAATATCGCGGCCTGTGGTCACTGTATGACGCGGCTCCGGCTTACGCTTAATCAGCCGGAGCAGGCGGATGTGAAGCGGTTAAAAAGCCTGTCCGGCGTGCTGGGCGTTATCGACAGCGACGCCCAGTTACAGATCGTTGTCGGCCCCGGTAAAGCGCAGACCGCCGCTGAGGGAATGCAGGAGCTGCTGGCGCAGGATGACACCGCCCGGCCACCGCAGGATGACGCGGTGGCACTCAGCCAGCTGGCGGCGCAGAAAAAGCAGCAGCTCAGGGCGAAACAGACCAGCGGCGTGCATCAGTTTCTGTCACGCTTCGCGACCATCTTCACGCCGCTGATCCCCGGCTTCATCGGTGCCGGGCTGCTGCTGGGCTTTGCAACATTGATAGAACAGAGTCTCCATCTCAATGCACCCGGCGATCATGCGCCCTGGCTGCTGCACACCGTGGCCTACATGAAGGTCTTTGGCAAAGGGCTGTTCACCTTTCTCAGCATCCTGATTGGCTACAACGCACAGAAGGCGTTTGGCGGCAGCGGCGTGAACGGCGCGATTATCGCCTCGCTGTTTGTGCTCGGCTATGTGCCGACCGCCACGACCGGCTACTACAGCGGCATGGAGAGCTTTTTCGGCCTGACGATCGACCCGCGCGGTAACATTATCGGCGTGCTGATGGCGGCGATGATCGGCGCATGGATTGAGAAACAGCTGCGCAGAATCATTCCCGACAATCTCGATATGATCCTCACTTCGCTGTTTACCCTGCTGATCACGGGCGCTATCACCTATCTGCTGATCATGCCGCTGGGTGGCGAACTGTTTAAAGGGATGTCGTGGCTGTTTATCCATCTCAACAACAACCCCTTTGGCTGTGCGGTGCTGGCGGGTCTGTTCCTGATCGCGGTGATGTTCGGCATCCATCAGGGCTTTATCCCGGTCTACTTTGCGCTGATGGAGACGCAGGGCTTCAACTCACTGTTCCCGATTCTGGCGATGGCTGGTGCAGGGCAGGTCGGCGCCTCGCTGGCCCTGTGGTGTAAAGCCGAAAAGGACGCGCTGCTGCGGGCGCAGATCAAAGGGGCGATTGTGCCGGGTCTGCTGGGCGTCGGTGAACCGCTGATTTACGGGGTGACGCTGCCGCGCCTCAAGCCCTTTATCACCGCCTGTGGCGGCGGGGCGCTGGGCGGCTTCTTCATCGGCCTGGTGGCGTGGCTGGGGCTGCCGGTCGGGATGAACACCGTCTTCGGGCCGTCCGGGCTGGTCACGCTGCCGCTGATGACCTCCAGCCAGGGGATCTTTGCCGGTATGGCCGTTTATCTGGCGGGGCTGATTGTGGCCTGGACCGGCGGCTTCCTGCTGACCTGGTGGTTTGGCTGCCGGGGTGTCGATCTGAGCTGACGGATGGGCCGAACCCTCCAGCCGGGCTAACAGATAAAATATCGGTAAAAGTGTGAAAGCCGCTGCAAAGTGGCTTTTTTCGCGGCGGAAATTTAACAAAAACACTAAAGAGAGTCCCAAATGATGCCGAAAACATAAAAAATGGTAATCGTTATCTCTCAGCCCGCCGTTTACACGCAGGCTCTCCGGCTGTCGCGTGCAAACGCCGGGTTTTTAAGGACCCGTAATGCGTAACAATCAACCTGTCTCTCAGCATGAATATCTGTTTGACGATCATGCGACCCTGATGTCGACCACCGATCTCAATAGCTATATCACCTACGCAAATGATGCCTTTATCGACGTGAGTGGATTCACTGCCGACGAGATCAATGGACAGCCGCATAACCTCGTCCGTCATCCCGATATGCCGCCAGAAGCCTTTGCCGACATGTGGGCGACGTTAAAACAGGGCGAACCCTGGACCGCGCTGGTCAAAAACCGCCGTAAAAATGGCGATCACTACTGGGTAAGAGCGAACGCCATTCCGGTCGTGCGTGACGGCAAAGTGCAGGGCTACATGTCAGTGCGGACCAAACCGACGGCAGAAGAGGTGCGGCAGAGCGAAGCGCGCTATCAGGATTTTCGCGAGGGACGTGCCAGAGGACGACGCTTTTACAAAGGCCTGCTGATCCACAGCGGCTGGCGTCGTCCGTTTTCTCTTCTGAAGACGCTGCCCCTGCGCTGGCGGATCCGCAGCACCCTGCTGCTGCTGCTGCCGCTCTCCCTCGCCGGCGTCTGGGCGCTGGGCATGACGCCGGCGGCGCTGGCGGGCTTCAGCGCGGGCATGGCAGGTCTGCTTCTGCTCGCCACTCTGTGGCTGGAGCAGCAGGTGTCGCGTCCTGTCGAACGGATGTGTCAGCAGGCGCTGAGCGTCGCGACCGGAGCGAATCACAAAGTAGACCCGATGGATCGGGTGGATGAGATCGGCGTGACCCTGCGCGCTATCGGCCAGCTCGGTCTGATGTTTCGCTGGCTGGTGGATGATGTCAGCGGTCAGGCGATCAATGTCTTAAGCGCCAGCGACGCCATCGCCCGCAGTAACAGTGAGCTGAGCCGCCGGACCGAGCAGGCCGCCGCCAACGTGCAGCAGACGGCCGCCACCATGAACGAAATGACCGCCACGGTGAAGAGCAACACCGAAACGGCCAGCGAAGTGAATATGCTGTCGGCCGACACCAGCAACGCCGCCATCAAAGGCGGTAACGTGATGAACGAGATGATGGGCATCATGGGCGAAATTGCCGACAGTTCAAAGCGGATCGCTAATATTACCAGCGTGATCGACGGCATTGCTTTCCAGACCAATATTCTGGCGCTCAACGCCGCTGTCGAAGCGGCGCGGGCAGGCGAGCAGGGCAAAGGTTTTGCGGTGGTGGCAGGGGAAGTACGCAGCCTCGCGCAGCGCAGCGCCAAAGCCGCCAGCGAAATCAAAACGCTGGTGGAAACCAGCGCCAGCCGCGTTCAGTCGGGCAATAGTCACGCCAGCGCGGCGGGCATGACCATGCAGGATATCGTCTCACAGGTGCAGAACGTGACCGCGCTGATTGCCCAGATCAGCGCCGCGACCGCGGAACAGGCGACGGCGCTCAGCGAGGTCAGCACTGCGGTGGAAGATCTTGATGACATCACTCATCAGAATGCCGCCCGCGTGACCGAAAGCGCCGAGGCGTCCGATCGTATGACCCATCAGGCTAACCGTCTGGTGGAGGCGATCAGCGTCTTCCGTTAAGCGAAAAGCCTGAGGCGCCGGATTAAGACGCCAGCGCCTGCGGGCCGTCGCGTCCGGCCCGCAGCGCCCCCGGTGACTGGCCGACAATCCGCTTAAAGGCGCGACTGAACGCCGCAATCGAGCCGTAGCCGAGATGAAACGCTACGGCTTCCACCGCTTCACCGTGGTTCACAATCCGCTGCACCGCCAGACGCATCCGCAATTCCGTCAGGTAGCGCAAGGGCGTCATGCCGGTGGCGTTGAGAAACCGTCCGGCAAACACCGAGCGTGAACAGCCCGCCACGCTGGCCAGCCGCGCGACCGTCCAGTTTTCGCCCGGCTCGCGATGCATGGCGGCTATCGCCTGGCTGAGGCGGGGATCGCGCATCGCCTGCACCAGTCCGCTGGACTCTCCGCAGCCGTTCTCCACCCAGCCGCGCACGATCAGGGCGGCGACCACATCGGCCAGACGCGACAGAATCCCGGCGAACCCGGCCTGGCGGGTGCGGGACTCCCGCTCCATCGCCGCCAGAATCGGCTGTATTTCCGGATACTGCGACAGCAGGGTGCTCACCAGCATCACATCCGGCATGGTGTTGATCAGCGGCTGCATCCCGCCCAGCTCAAACGCCATGCAGGCGCTGAACAGCAGCACGCTGTGCTCGTCATCACAGGCGCCTTCCGGCGCGGCGATGGTGCAGACGCTGTCGCAGAGCGGCTTGCTCGCCATGTTCTTAATACACTGGCAGGCGGCCTCTTCGCCTGAAATCAGGCTGTGCGGCTTACCGTGCGGCACCAGCAGCGCATCGCCACTGTTGAGCTGGATCAGCTCACCGGAGGCACTGCGCACCAGCAGCGAACCGCGTCCGACAAAGTGAAACTGCGCCCGGCCCGGCGCAGAGTCGTAATGCAGTCCGAACGGCGCACTGACCGCGATACGCTGGTAGTTGACGCCATACAGACGCATGCCCATCAGCAGTTCGCTGGTCAGATCTCCATAATGGCTCATAGCATTCCAGACGAATTATCAAAAATGAAGGTGTAAGCATCATAGATCGTCCTGATGCGACACTCTATCCTCAGACTCACTTTTTTTATCTTCCGGAGAAGCAGCATGAGTCTGACAACCGAAGTGGCTGATGAGGTTTCCTCGCCTACCCGTCCCGCGTGGGGCGCGGTCTTTGCGATGGCGTTTGGGGTGTTCAGCCTGATTACCGCCGAATTTTTACCCGTCAGTCTGCTGACGCCGATGGCCCACAGTCTGGGCGTCTCAGAAGGGCAGGCGGGACAGACCGTGACCGTCACGGCGCTGGTGGCGCTGTTTACCAGCCTGGTCATCGGCAGCGTCACACGCCGTATCGATCGCCGCATCGTGATGCTGGTCTTCTCGCTGCTGCTGATCGCTTCGGCGCTGATGGTGGCCTTTGCGGCTGACCTGACGGTGATCCTGCTGGCGCGGGTGCTGCTGGGGATGGCCATCGGGGGATTCTGGACGCTCTCGACCGCTATCACCATGCGGCTGGTGCCCACCGACCAGGTGCCGCGTGCGCTCTCGATTGTCTTCAGCGGTATCTCGCTGGCGACGATTATCGCTACCCCGCTGGGCAGCTATCTGGGCGGGCTGGTGGGCTGGCGTAACATCTTTATGCTGACCGCCGGACTGGGCAGCGTGGCGCTGCTGTGGCAGTTCTTTACGCTGCCCGACATGCCCGCAGAGAACAGGGATCGCAACGGCGGGGTGCTGGCGCTGCTTCGGATAGGCGTCATGCGCTGGGGGATGCTGGCGGTAATCATGATGTTTACCGGTCACTTTGCCTTCTTTACCTACCTGCGTCCGTTCCTGGAGGGGGTGGCGCAGTTCAGCCTCAATCAGCTGTCGCTGGCGCTGCTGGCCTTTGGCGTGGCCAACTTCTTGGGCACCTCGCTGGCCGGTTTCCTGGTCACCCGCAGCGTGTCGCTGACGCTGTGCGGGATGGCGCTGCTGATGAGCGTTACCGCGCTGCTGCTGGTCACGTTTGGCCATGTCGGCTGGCTGGTCGGCGCGGGCGTGGCGATCTGGGGAATGGCGTTTGGTTCGATGCCGACCGGCTGGTCAACCTGGATTTCGCGTGCGGTACCGGACGATGCGGAATCGGGCGGCGGGCTGCTGGTCGCCACTATTCAGCTGGCGATTACCGTCGGGGCGGCGGCGGGCGGCTGGATGTTTGATCTGCGCGGTGCGGGCGGCGTCTTTGTCGCCAGCGGGGTGCTGATGCTGCTGGCCGCGCTGACCCTCTTCAGCCGGGTCAGACACCACGGCTAATCGCGCAAAGGCAGCAGGATATGCTGCCTTTTTTATTGCATCTGGATTATTAACCTTTTGAGCGAAAACTGTGCGAAATGTGCTTTTTATATTCAGTTTTACTGAATGAGTTAAGCAAATCACTCCGCTTTTTACTGACCAACTTCGGGGCTAATATATCTATCAACAAGGCAGCACGCCTTACCTGATAAAAATTAACCGAGGAATTGACCATGAAATCTATCAAAACTTTTGCAGCTGTTATCGCGCTCTCTGTTCTGCCATTCGCCAGCTTTGCGCAATCTGTGACCGCCGTCGACTCTACGCTGGATGGTGCAGAAGCGAAAATCGCTGCCCAGGCTCAGGATGCTGGTGCTTCATATAAAATCACCGAAGCTTACACCAACAACGGCGTTCACATGACCGCTGAGCTGCTGAAATAAGCCACGCATACCCTCTATGCTGACAGGACGCCTCCGGGCGTCCTGGCTGCGTTGTTCTGCAGCGTCAAAGCGGCCCGGCTCACCCGAAATTAACGCGGACGAGGGGCTTAACCGGCAAAACCGCGTTCACCGTGCCGCCGCTTCAGGCCGGGAAGGCCACCCTTCTTCCGGCGCGCCGTTCCCCCTTCATGCGGCGTTTCCCTCCCGATTTTAACGTGGCGTTGCAACCGCCATCTCACCTGCGCGCAGCGCACTCACGGCAACTTTTCCATCCCGCGTAAAAGATTATAAGGGGCAGACGATGACCGTGCTCCTGGCCGCTGGCCGCAAAAAAGCCCGCGTTCGCGGGCCTGGATAGCACGGTTTTTCTGCCGGTATGTTCCGTACGGAAAGCGTCCTGCGACAGGAGCGGGCGCGCCAGACAGCGGCCCGGCCGTTTTCTTTCCGTGGTTACACCTCTTCCGACGCTTCGCGCATCATCTCATCGTGCGGCACATCATCCAGAATCTGCTCAAAGCTGCGCAGACGTTTGTAGATCGACATCAGCTCAATCAGCGTGGACCAGGAGGAGATCAGATACTGGAATGAGCCGCGCACCTGATCAAACACGTTGGTGATCTGGTTGAGTAAGCCCAGCGTGATGGTGCCTGCCACAATCGACGGGAACAGCAGGAACAGACCAAACACGTTATCGACCTGCAGATAGAGAATGCGGGTGATGTTGAAGTAGAGATAGTGGAAGTAGAGGCGGAAGTAGTTCACCCGCACCTGGCTGAACAGCTCCTGCACCGTCTGCGGCCTGGCGCGATCGGCATGATCTTCGCCGTAGACCAGCTCTTTACGGTAAGCCGCCTCCACCCGCTGATTGCGGAACTCCAGTCCCGGCAGCTTGATCCCCACCAGCGCCAGCAACCCGGTGCCAAACACCGACCAGAGCACCGCGGCAATCACCAGCGCATAAGGAATGTTGCCCAGAATGGGGATATCTTTAACGTGATGAGAGAGCGCCACCAGCACCGGTAAAAACGCCACCAGCGTCATAATCGCCTGAATAAAACTGACCCCCCAGTTTTCCAGCGTGGTCGCAAACCGCATGGTGTCTTCCTGCACACGCTGCGCGGCCCCTTCCACATGACGCAGACGCTGCCAGTTGTGCATATAGTAGTTATTCATGGCGCTACGCCAGCGGAAGACCCAGTGACTGATAAAGAATGAGTTAAGGACGCCAATCACCACGGCGATCAGTGCGATGCCCAGGAAGGCGAACACCTCATGATAAAAGGCTGAAATCTCGACCGATCCCGCTTTGGTCAGCGCTTTCTGAATGAGATCGTAGAAGGGGCCATACCAGGCGTTAATCGCCACCCCGACCTGCACACCAAACCAGGTGACAAAGATAATCAGCGCGGAGCCCCACACCGACCAGCGCTGCCACGGATGCGGATCGATAATCCGCCAGGCCACGGCGAATAGCGTGACCATAATCCAGTAATAGAGATAGAACCAGAGCTGGCTGGCGGCGATAAAGCGTGCGGCCGTGGTCGGCAGCGGCGCTTTGATCGCGGCTTCAAACGTGGGCCAGATGCCGGGCAAATCGCTGGCAAAGCCAAACCAGGCAAAAATCGCAATTAAGCTCCAGACAGCCGCAGAGCTGAAAAACAGCGCTGGCCGCGGAAAAAAAGACTTAAACATAGGCACTCCGCTGTTGTGTGTTGCCTGTTATAACGTTTTTGACCTGTCGCTGTCTGTAGTCTGTTGTTTCTGCTCATGACAGGACGAGGATAGATGTTAATGAAATTGTGCGATTTTGTTTCCTGGAACTAAATCTTTGTGAACGGCAGTGTTACAATATGGCGGTTTGTTACCGGTAACAAGCCCGCGCCGGGCCGGTATCTGCGGATTAAATCATTACAACGCAACCACCACTTTTTTCATACCGCCAGTCAGCGCGGGAATGAGGCAATGTCATGTCAGAACAAAAAAAGGGTCATTCACGCAGGGATTTTTTGCTGAAGACAATTACCCTGGCGCCTGCAATGGCGGTCGGGTCCACCGCGATGGGAGCGCTCTCCCTGCCGCTGGCCGCGCAGGCGGCTGAGACGCCTGCGGCACCCCAGCAGGCGCGTGATTACCAGCCCGCCTGGTTTACACCGGAAGAGTATGCCTTTATCACCGCCGCCGTCGCACGGCTCATTCCCCGCGACGAACGCGGGCCGGGCGCGCTGGAAGCGGGCGTGCCGGAGTTTATCGATCGTCAGATGAATACGCCGTACGCCACGGGATCGAACTGGTATATGCAGGGGCCGTTTAACCCTGACCTGCCGAAAGAGCTGGGTTACCAGCTGCCGCTGGTGCCGCAGCAGATCTACCGTCTGGGGCTGGCCGATGCCGATCGCTACAGCAAACAGCAGCACGGCAAGGTGTTCGCCCAGCTCAGCGGCGAGCAGCAGGATGCCCTGCTGCAGGCAATGGAGAGCGGCAGCGCTGAATTCAGCCAGCTGCCGGCAAACGTTTTCTTTAGTTTCCTGCTGCAGAACACCCGCGAAGGCTTCTTCAGCGATCCCATCCACGGCGGAAATCAGGGCATGGTGGGCTGGCGGCTCATCAACTTCCCTGGCGCACGCGCCGACTTTATGGACTGGGTAGAGCGCGGTGAACACTATCCGTTCCCGTCAGTGTCGATTCGCGGAGAGAGAAGTTAAGCATGGCAAACGAAATGAAAAAAGTGGATGCGGTCATTGTCGGTTTTGGCTGGGCAGGCGCCATCATGGCGAAAGAGCTGACCGAAGCGGGCCTGAACGTCGTGGCGCTGGAACGCGGACCGCATCGCGATACCTATCCCGATGGTGCCTATCCGCAGTCGATTGATGAGCTGACCTACAACGTCCGCAAAAAACTGTTCCAGGATCTCTCCAAAAGCACCGTCACCATTCGTCACGATGCGTCACAGACGGCGGTGCCTTATCGCCAGCTGGCCGCCTTCTTACCCGGCACCGGCACCGGCGGCGCGGGCCTGCACTGGTCTGGCGTCCATTTCCGTGTCGATCCGATTGAGCTGCGGATGCGCAGCCACTACGAAGAGCGCTACGGCAAGCATTTCATCCCGGAAGGCATGACGATTCAGGACTTTGGCGTCACCTACGATGAGCTGGAGCCGTTCTTCGACAAAGCGGAAAAAGTCTTTGGCACCTCGGGCAGCGCCTGGAGCATCAAGGGCAAAGTGGTCGGCAAAGAGAAGGGCGGCAACCCGTTTGCGCCCGATCGTTCAGATAACTTCCCGCTGCCCGCGCAGAAGCGCACCTACTCGGCGCAGCTCTTTGCTCAGGCTGCCGAATCGGTCGGCTATCACCCCTACGATCTGCCGTCCGCCAATACCTCTGGCCCCTATACCAATACCTATGGCGCGCAGATGGGGCCGTGTAACTTCTGTGGCTACTGCAGCGGCTACGCCTGCTACATGTATTCCAAGGCTTCGCCGAACGTCAATATCCTGCCCGCCCTGCGCCAGGAACCGAAGTTTGAGCTGCGTAACAACGCCTATGTCCTGCGGGTGAATCTCAGCGACGACAAAAAACGCGCCACCGGCGTAACCTATGTGGATGGTCAGGGACGTGAGCTGGTTCAGCCTGCCGATCTGGTGATCCTCTCCGCTTTCCAGTTCCACAACGTGCATCTGATGCTGCTCTCCGGCATCGGCAAGCCCTACAACCCCATCACCAATGAAGGCACGGTGGGGCGCAACTTCGCCTATCAGAACCTCTCGACGCTGAAGGCGCTGTTCGACAAAAACACCACCACCAACCCGTTTATCGGCGCGGGTGGCGCGGGCGTTGGCGTGGATGATTTCAACGCGGATAACTTCGACCACGGGCCACTGGGCTTCGTCGGCGGCTCGCCATTCTGGGTCAACCAGGCGGGCACCAAACCCATCTCCGGCCTGCCGGTACCGGCGGGCACGCCAAACTGGGGCAGCAAATGGAAGGCGGCGGTCGCGGATACCTACACCCATCATCTGTCGATGGACGCGCACGGTGCGCATCAGTCCTACCGCGCTAACTATCTCGATCTCGACCCCAACTACAAAGATGCCTACGGACAGCCTCTGCTGCGTATGACCTTTGACTGGCAGGAGAACGACATCAGGATGGCGCAGTTCATGGTCGGCAAAATGCACAAAATCGCGGAAGCGATGAATCCGAAGATGATCATCGGCGGTGCGAAAAAGCCGGGCACGCATTTTGACTCCACGGTCTATCAGACCACCCACATCAGTGGCGGCGCGATCATGGGCGACGATCCGAAAACCAGCGCGGTTAACCGTTATCTGCAAAGCTGGGATGTCCCGAATGTGTTTGTACCGGGCGCGTCCGCCTTCCCGCAGGGTCTGGGCTATAACCCAACCGGCATGGTAGCGGCGCTGACCTACTGGTCAGCCAAAGCGATTCGCGAACACTACCTGAAAAACCCCGGCCCACTGGTACAGGCATAAGGAGATGGCGATGAAAAATGGCATTCTGGCTCTGATTCTGGGCGCGCTGTCGTTCTCTGCACTGGCGGAAAGCGGTCAGGACGATCTGCTTAAGCGGGGTGAATATCTGGCGCGCGCCGGTGACTGTGTGGCCTGCCACACCAGCAAAGGCGGCGCACCGTTTGCCGGCGGGCTGCCGATGGCAACCCCGATTGGCACCATCTACTCCACCAACATCACGCCCGATCCTGAGACCGGTATCGGCGACTACAGCTATGACGACTTCCAGAAAGCGGTGCGTCACGGCGTGGCAAAAAATGGCGATACGCTCTATCCGGCGATGCCTTTCCCCTCTTATGCGGTGGTCAGCGACGAGGATATGAAGGCGCTCTACGCCTGGTTCATGCATGGTGTCGCCCCGGTTAAGCAGGCGAATCGGGAAAGCGACATTCCGTGGCCGCTGTCGATGCGCTGGCCGCTGGCGATCTGGCGCGGAATCTTTGCGCCCGATGTGAAAGCCTTCCAGCCTGCACCGCAGGAAGATCCGGTGCTGGCGCGTGGTCGCTATCTGGTTGAGGGCCTGGGCCACTGCGGCGCCTGCCACACGCCTCGCAGCATCACCATGCAGGAGAAGGCGCTGAACAACGAAGAGGGAAGCGACTATCTGTCAGGCAGCAGCGCACCGATTGATGGCTGGACCGCCAGCAATCTGCGCGGCGACAACCGTGACGGACTGGGACGCTGGAGCGAAGAGGATCTGCGTCAGTTCCTGCGTTATGGCCGCAACGATCAGACCGCCGCATTCGGTGGCATGACCGATGTGGTGGAGCACAGCCTGCAACACCTGAGCGACGAGGATATCACGGCGATTGCGCGCTACCTGAAATCCCTGGGCGCGAAAGATCCGCATCAGGCGGCGTTCAGCGTGGATGATGCGACCGCAAAAGCGCTGTGGAAGGGCGACGACAGCCAGACAGGAGCCGCAACCTATGTCGATAGCTGCGCGGCCTGTCACAAAACCGACGGCAGCGGCTATAAGCGCTTCTATCCGGCGCTGCGTGGCAATCCGGTGGTGCTGGCGGACGATCCGACCTCGCTGATCCATATCGTGCTGGTGGGCGGGCAGTTGCCTGGCGTCAATGGCGCACCGTCGACGATTACCATGCCGGCATTTGGCTGGCGCCTTAACGACCAGCAGGTGGCGGACGTGGTGAACTTCGTGCGTAACAGCTGGGGCAACACGGCGTCAGAGCCGGTCAGCGCGAAGCAGGTAGCAGCGCTGCGGAAAGATGAGAAAGACCGGCTGGGCAGTGCCGATATCCGGGTACTGGAAGGCAAGTAAACGGCAATTAATGCGGCCGTCACCCTCAGGGTGACGGCCTTTTTTCAGATGTTTTCCAGATCGCGTCCCCGCGTCTTCGGCCCGTAAATCCCCACCGACAGCATCACCATCACCATGCTCAGCACGATAAAGGTGATCACGCCCGGCGTCCCGGCGTACTGCAATATCACCCCGATCAGAATACTGCTGAAAACCGTAGAGAGGCGGCTGAAGGAGTAGCAGAAGCCAACCGCCCGCGCCCGGATGTGGGTCGGGAAAATCTCTGTCTGATAGGCGTGGAAGCTGAAGGTCAGCCAGGCGTTGGACCAGGTGATCAGGAAGCCGCAGAGGATCAGCAGCACCGGCTGCGTCTGAAAGGCGAAAAGCGTTCCGAACACCACCGTCATCAGCGAGGACAGAACGATCTGCCACTTATTCTCCAGCCTGTCGGCGTAGCGGCTACAGATCAGCGATCCCAGCGGATAGGCCAGCGTGATGAAAAAGGCGTAGAGCAGGCTGTGCGTGACCGTCGCGCCGCGACCCGACAGCAGCGCGGGCAGCCAGTTACCAAAACCGAAAAAGCCGATCGCCTGGAAAAAGTTCATCACGACCAGCATCAGGGTGCGCTGACGATAGGCGGGGGACCAGATCTCGCTGAATCGCCCCCGCGCCGGTAACTGTGCGGCGGCGTCGTCGGGCAGAACCGCAGGGCCGGCCGGAATGCCACAGCGCCGCTCCATTGTGCACAGCACCTCATGTGCCGCCTGATGACGTCCCTGCTGCGCCAGCCAGCGCGCCGACTCCGGCAGGTTCCGGCGCACCAGCCAGATCACCAGCGAGCAGACCGCGCCCGCAATGACGACCCAGCGCCAGCCCTCCAGGCTGAGCAGCGTCTGCGGGATCAGCCACCAGGACATCAGGGCCACCGCGGGCACCGACAAAAACTGCACGAAAAAGGAGAAGGCAAAGGCGCGACTGCGCAGATGACTCGGCACCCATTCCGACAGATACGTATCGATGGTCACCAGCTCGACGCCCAGCCCGATACCGACCAGGAAGCGGAACAGGATAATCATCTCTGCACTCTGCTGGAAAGCCATCAGCAGCGAAAAGAGTCCATACCACAGCAGGGCGCACATAAAGGTCAGACGGCGACCAAAGCGGTCCGCATAGGGAGCGAGCAGGCTGGCCCCGAAAAACAGACCGAGAAAAGTCGCCGACGCGAAAGCTGCCTGATCGGAGAAGCCCAGCACGCCCGCGTCACCGGTGTGAAACACGCCCGCCGACAGCAGCCCGGTGCTGATGTAGCCGGTCTCGAACAGGTCATAAAGCTCAAAAAAGCCGCCCAGCGCCAGCAGGGTAATAAATCGCCACAATCCGGCGGAGGAGGGCAGCGCATCGATGCGCGCCGCTAAGCTGTTGCGGGCCGACGATGAAGCGTGCCCCGGCGATAGCCTGGTGGAGAGTGTGGTCATATCAGCGTGAACCTCAGGCAGTGTGGAGACGACTCGCAGCCGGTCAGCGGCGCCGTAAATGCGTTAACCGTTAGCAAGCGAAGAATACGCAGAATAGTCAATTCCTCTGCGGTTGCCGAGAGGGGCGTTGCTGACGATTTAGCAATGCACGTTGCAGGTTCTGCCATCCGTGGCACCGTGCATTACGGCAGATGCGGCCAGACGCCCGGTCCGATCGGCAGACCCAGCAGATACCACACCAACAGCAGGGCTATCCAGCTGATAAAGAAGACCAGCGGATAGGGGAAGATCAGCACGTAATAGGTGCCGAGCTGTGCATCCTTCTGGTAACGCTGTAAAAAGGCCAGGAAGAGCGGCAGGAAAGGCGACATCGGGGCCAGGGGCAGGACGGCAGAGTCGGCGATGCGGAAAATCATCTGGGCAAAGGCGGGATGAAAGCCAAGCAGCATAAACATGGGGACAAAGACCGGGGCCAGAATCGACCAGATCGCGGAGCCGCTGGCGATAAACATGCAGAGAAACGCGGACAGGAACATCAGCCCGAGAAAGGCGGGTGCGCCACTGACGCCTGCGCTCTCCAGCACGTCGGTCAGCCCGATCGCCATGAATTTGCCCATGTTGCTCCAGTTAAAGAACGCCACGAACTGCGACAGCGGAAACACCATCACGATAAAACCCGCCATACCTTTCATCGGATCGACCAGCAGCTGCGGAATATCATCCGGACGGCGAATCTGCCGGGTAACCACGCCGTACGCAATCGCGACCACAAAGAAGAACAGGATGATGATCGGCACGATGCCCTGAATAAACGGCGAGGGAATGATGGCACCGGTCGCGGGATTGCGAAGCGGCGCATGTTCCGGCACGACCAGCAGCGCCATCAGCGCCATAAACAGCAGGGCGGCGATCCCGGCGGCGCGCAGACCGCGGTTCTCCAGCGGCGTCAGCGCCGCCAGCTTCTCACCGTTGCCCTGCCACGCTGGCAGGCGCGGCTCAACAAATTTGTCGGTCAGCAGCGCACCCGCAATTGTCAGGACAATCACCGACGTAGCCATAAAAAACCAGTTGTCGATGACGCTGACGTGTACCGTGTCGCTGACCGCTTTGGCCGCTTCGGTGCTGATGCCGGAGAGCAGCACATCGGTGGTGACAATCAACAGGTTAGCGGTAAAACCTGAGGCGACGCCAGCGATCGCGGCCAGCAAACCCGCGACCGGATGCCGTCCCACCGCCAGAAAAATCAGCGCGCCCAGCGGTGGCATGACGACCAGCGCGGCATCCGAGGAGATATGGCTGAAAAAGGCGATAAACAGCACCATATAGCTGGCGTAACGACGGCTGACGCGTGACGCCATCTTCACCATCAGCGACTGCAGCAGACCCACTTTTTCGGCCAGTCCGGCGCCAATCACCAGCGCCAGAATCGATCCCAGCGGGGTAAAACTGCTGAAGTTTTTGATGATATTGGGCAGGATCCACTGCAGGCCTGCAACGCTCAGCAGGTTGTTTACCCGGACGACCTCACCGTTAGCGGGGTTCGTCACCGCCCAATCCAGCGCGCTGATAATGGCGGTGGCCACCATCAGCACCACGATCAGATAAACAAACAGTAAAAACGGGTTGGGGACTTTGTTACCTATACGCTCTATCCAGCTGAAGAGCCGGCCAGGACCGCGATTCTCGGATGTTGCTTCCATGGTATTGATTCTCATCTTGTATTCCCTTTATCCGCAGAGGCCCGGTCTGGCGCCGGTCCGGAGAGGCGACAGGCGGTGAGTTCAGACACGGCTCCGCTGAGTCAGGGAAGTGTTTGCAATAATTTTTTATAGGGGTCCGCGTCAGAGACGCGGCCATTGGCTCATCCGGCCAGTTTTGTTGGGGTGATCCCTGCCGGGATCGGACACTGATAAGGCTGCGCGGCGCGCAGACGCCTGAACTCGGTCCGGCAGTCAGCCAGCGCCTGCGGATCCGTCAGCAGGGTCAGCACCGTGGCCGCCATCACTTTGCCCGCCAGAAACATCCCTTTATGCCCGATGCTGGTGCGGCCCTGCGCCACCAGTTGCCAGGTGTGCAGCGGTGTGCCAAACGTAAAGCAGGGTGCAAAACACTGTGCAGTGGGGGTCACCCAGCTGACATCGCCGACATCGGTGGAGCCATAAAGCAGCTCGCGGGTGACCGTATAGGGCGCCACCTCATCCATAAAGAGCTTATCGCCCAGCTGCTCAGCCCAGGCATAACCGGCTTCACCGCCGGTGCGGGCCGCATTGAGCCGGGCATTGCGCAGATCGTCATCGCTCAGGGTGGCACGGAGTTCGGCCGCAAACGCGCGCTCTTCGTCGCTGTAGTCGGGCAAACCAAACACATGCAAATAGCGCTCCATGACCGCTTCCAGCGCACGATTAGGCACGTAGTCCGAGCAGGCTTTGTCAAAACGCACCGTCAGGGTGGTGTCGGTCATCAGTGCGGCACCCCTGGCGATGTTGATCACCCGTTCATAAATCGCCTGGGCCTGCGGCAGTTCCGGGGCGCGGATCAGGTAGAGCACCTCCGCGTCGGCCTGCACCACATTCGGTGAAACGCCGCCGCTGTTGGTGATGGCGTAGTGCACGCGCGCCTCCTGAACGATATGCTCGCGCAGAAAGTTGGCGCCGGTATTCATCAGCGTGACGGCATCCAGGGCGCTGCGGCCCAGATGGGGTGAGTTGGCGGCGTGAGCGGCGACGCCTTTGAAGCTGAACGCCGCCTGAATATTGGCCAGCGTGCGCAGATTGAACATGCCGCTGAAACCTTCGGGATGCCAGGTGACGGCGGCATCCACGTCATCAAACAGCCCTTCACGCACCATAAAGGTTTTGCCCGATCCCCCTTCTTCGCCGGGGCAGCCATAGAGGCGTACCGTGCCGCCGGTGTGATGCTGCGCCATCCAGGCTTTCACAGCGCAGGCCGCCGCGACACCCGCCGTGCCGAGCAGGTTATGCCCACAGCCATGTCCGTTTCCGTTCGCCTCCAGCGGTTGTGGCCGGGCGCAGCCCGACTGCTGGCTCAGCCCGGCCAGCGCATCGAATTCACCGAGAATGGCAATCACCGGTTTGCCGCTACCCGCGCTGGCGATAAATGCTGTGTCGATACCGCCCACGCCCCGTTCCACAACAAACCCCTCCTGTTCCAGCGCATCGGCCAGAAGCGCGGAAGAGCGGGTTTCAGCGAAGCGGGTTTCGGGCGTGTCCCAGATCGCGTCGCTCAGCGTGCTGAAGCGGAGCTGATGGCGATCGATATATTCAGCAATAAAGGCTTCCATTATCATGCGCCCCCGAACTGTGTCTGATTCAGGGCGAGGGTCGCCAGCAGCGTGATGGCATCCGGCATCACCCGCTCATCAAAGTCAAATTTCGCATTGTGATGACCCGCCGCCAGCGCACAGCCGAAAATAACGTAAGAGGCCTGACCGCCACGCGCTATGACGCGCTCCATCATGCAGGTCGCATCTTCCGAACCTGCCGCCTGCGCTTTACGATCGACCACCGAGCTGAAGATGCCGAGGGCGTCCGCCTGCTGGTGGATGAAGTCGACCCACGGCTGCGTCGGGGTGCAGCTGCGTGCCGCACCCATCAGCGAAACCTGCTGCTCAACGCCATACATCGCGGCTGCGCCCGCAATCACCCGCAGCGCCTGCTGATAAACCTCGTCGTTGACCTTATTGGTCACACCGCGGGTTTCAATTTTCAGCAGGGCGCAGTCGGCGACCACGTTACGACCGGTTCCCGCCTGCAGCACGCCGACGTTGACCCGCGCCACGCCGCCGCTGTGCTGGGTTAATCCATGCAGCGCCAGCGTCGCCTGAGCCGCGGCCAGCAGGGCATTGCGACCCTCTTCAGGGCGGCCGCCCGCATGGGCACCGACGCCGGTGAAATGGACATCCAGTTTGGTGGTAGCAAGGAAGCTGTCGCTGCCGCACACCAGTTCGCCTGCCGGAACGCCGGTGCCGATGTGAATCGCCGTGAAGCGCTCAACGTCATCGACCACGCCTCTGGTGACCATCGCTTTCGCCCCGCGCACGCCCTCTTCGGCGGGCTGGAAGATCAGTTTAATCGTGCCGCTGAGCTGCTCTTTCATCGCCATCAGCACCGTCGCGAGACCCAGTCCGATGGTGGTGTGACCATCGTGCGCGCAGGCGTGCATCATGCCAGGGTTGCAGGAGGCGAACCCTTCGCGCTGCGGCAGGTGATCCGCAGCCTGACTTTCGTTGAGATCCAGTGCATCCATATCGACACGAAAGCCCATCACCGGGCCGGGACGACCGGTTTCCAGCGTCGCCACGATGCCGCAGAATCCCCCGGAGAAGTGGCTGATCCACTGCGGCAGCGCCCCCTGTTGTAACGCCCGCGCCTCCTGCTGCCTGAGCGTCGCGTCGTCCGGTAAACCCATCCGCGCATCGGCGTCGATGACGTCACGACCCAGCTTCAGCTGATAACCGAGCCTGTGCAGTTCTTCCGCCACTAAGGTGGCAGTACGGAACTCCAGCCAGCCCGATTCGGCATAGTGATGGAAGTCGCGTCGCCACTGTTGCAGCCTGGGCAGCAGGGCGCTGACGTGCTCTGAAAGGGGTTTCATCGGCTTTTTCCTCGTTGTTGATTTTTTATGCACTGCGTCGAATCTACACAATGGTGCTGGCGGGCATAAGATGCGAATATCTTGTGACTGATAAACAACGGTTATCGAGAAACTATGCCGGCCAACATCAAACTTCATCAGTTGCGCGCCTTCGTTGACGTGGCGCGACAGGGCAGTATCCGGGCCGCGAGCCGTCTTTCCGGGCTGTCGCAGCCGGCGTTAACCAAAGCGATTCAGGAGCTGGAGCGTGAGCTGGGGGCGAAGCTGTTTAACCGCCGTCAGCAGGGCGTCGTGTTAACCGATATCGGTGATAACTTTTTTCGTCATGCCAGCCTGGTGCTGGCAGAGCTGCGGGTCGCGGAAGAGGATATCCAGCAGCGGCTGGGGCTGGGTGGCGGTCAGGTGAACATCGGCGTTGGCGGCAGCGTGGCGCGCACCATCATGCCGCAGGTGATAAATCAGTTTCATCGTGAATATCCGCTGGTGAAGGTGCGCATCGTCGAAGGCCAGCTGGTGTCGATGGTGCATGAACTGCGTCAGGGCGCGCTTGATTTCACGATCAATACCTACGACCAGAGCCATCTCGATCAGGAGCTGATGTATGAGCGGGTCATGGAACGCGAATACAGAGTGGTGGTCCGTAAGGGCCATCCGCTGGAAAAGGCCCGCTCGCTGGCGGCGTTACAGCAGGCGGACTGGACGATGCCCACGCCGAAAGGCAGTTATTATCGCCTGCTGCACGATCTCTTTGGTGAGCGCGGCATGGCACCCAAAATCGTGGTGACCTGTGAAACGTTTATGGCCTGCACCAGCCTGGTCGCGCAGAGCGATTTCGTCAGCATCCTCTCAGTTGACGTCATTGACGATCCGATTCTGGGCCAGTCACTGGTGGCGCTGACGCTCGACGATCCCCTGCCGAAAGCGACCTTCTATCTGATTCAGCGGAAAGACACGACGCTGACCCCGATGAGCAGTTACATGGCGCAACTCTTCCGCCGGTATTGTCAGTGAAATCAGTGCGTAAAGGCGATCGTCTACACTCTTAAGGTACTGTAAAAATCCAACCGATAAATAGAGGTGAAGATGCAAGTCAGTCCTTATCTGTTTCTCTATGGCCGTTGCGAAGAGGCTATCGACTTTTACCTGCAGGCAACCGGGGGTGAGCTGCTCGGCAAAATGACGTTCGGAGATATGCCGGACCAGGGTGAGCAGGTCGGTGACCAGTCTGCCGCGCCACAGCCGCCAGAAAAGATCATGCATGCGCAGCTGCGCATTGGTGATGGTGAGCTGATGCTGAGCGATGGCGACACCGCGAAGCCACCCGCGTCTGAGCATGCCGGTTATGCGGTCAGCCTTTCCACCGATGATGTCGAAGAGGGTAAAGCCTGGTTTGAAAAACTGTCAGCAGGCGGCAAAGTAACGACGCCGTGGCAGGAGACCTTCTGGTCAGACGGCTTCGCCATGTTTATCGACAAGTTCAACATTCCATGGCGTATCAACGTCGAGAAGTCGCAGGACTGATTGCCGTGAACGGGTCGCGCTAACGGCAAGGCCTGAAAACCGGCACGCTGACCGGGAAGCTCAATTCCCGGCCAGCGTGCCGGTATATCGGACGGCACGCTGCGCCGCCCGCCCTCATCAGAAGTTGTAACCCGCCACCAGGTAGTAACCCCAGCCGGTTGATTTCACTTCAAATGGCCCTCTGCCGAAGTTCAGCTCCTGACCATCTGCCCACTGGCCGCCGTTGTGGAAATAACGTGCCACCGCAGAGATATGCCAGTGATCGTAACCCAGTGACAGAATGTGGCTGGAGGCGATGGAGTTGCTGGTGCGTGATGGGCCTGCTTTATCGCGGAGATCGGAACCCCAGTCGAAGTTGGTGAAGCCGACATAGCCCAGGTTACCGCCCCACAGCGTGGTGATTGGCACGAAGTATTTCACCTTGAAGCGATAGCCATCCCAGCTGTTTTCGTTCGCCGCACCGTAGTTTTCCCACTGGTATTTAGCGTAAACGTTCAGCGACAGGCCAACATCGCTGTGCGTATCAATATCGGTGCCCAGGCCCATGTACCAGGTATTCTGCCGATTATCGCTGTTGCGGCCCATGTCGTAGATGTAGTTGTTCGCGAAGTACCACTCTTTGAACGGGCCAAAGGCCAGGCTGGTGCCGGTCAGCTTATCGATAGAGAAGCGCGGTTCGATTTCCATGAACATCGGTGAACCGTGGTCGAACACGCCGTTGGCGTTGCTGTTGCCCACGCCAAAGAAGTTAGGCACGTCGAGGTAGCCGTAAAAATCGAACCACTCTTTCTTCGCAAACGCTTCATATTCCAGATAAACGTCGTTATTGAACTGCGGTCCGAAGCGGGTGTGGTAACTGCCTACCACGTTAACGCTCTGATGCCACCAGTCTGAAACATACTGCGGATCGCTTTCAGCGGCCTGCGCAGCACCGGTCAGTGAACATGCCAGCGCGGCACCTGCTATCAACGTTTTAAATTTCATTATCATCAGCCACATGCTTTTGACCGCCGCCCAGCAGAGGCAGTCAGAGAGATATCGGTCCCCTGGAGGGGAATAAGAGGTTCAGCAAAAACAGCCGTTTTCAGCCCGCGTAGCGTGCCTGTAACAGTTCGATAGAAAATAGATTTTGCTCACGTTTGTCAAAAAGTGTTGCATTACAATTCAGCTAAATTGTGATGTGCTTCACAATAATGACCAGGATCGAACGGAACCAGGCAACCGTTTACGTTGTCTGGTTCGTGATCAAACGGGCGGGATCAGGGAAGGGTGACACGAACCTGCAATCCACAAACGGTACCCTGTGGCGACAGGCAGTTGGAAAGGGCGACCTGCATCTGATACTTCTGCGCGACGTTGCGCACGATCGATAATCCCAGCCCGCTGCCCTGCGCTTTGACGTCAGGCGAACGGGTAAAACGATCGAATGCGCGATCGATGAAAGCGTCCGGCATCCCCGTGCCGTTATCGACGATATCGACCACCGTTCTGCCCGCGACCCGATGCAGCAGAACATCCACCAGGCTGCCTTCCGGGGTGTGCAGCATGGCGTTACCGATCAGGTTGTCGAACAGGCTGCGCAGTTCGGAGCGGCTGGCCTGCAGGCGGTACTGCGTGGAGCCGTTAAAGCCGATATCAATGCCGCGTTTATCCGCCACCACCATCAGCTGCTCAATGCTCTCCTTCAGCAGATCTTCCAGTTCGATATGTTCCACGCTGGCGACCACGCTCTGGTCATCCTGACGGGAGACGTTAAGCAGCTGCGTAACCAGATGACGGGTGCGCGTCACGCCAGCTTCCAGCTGGCTGAACTGCCGGCTCGCTTCACCGGGCTGAATATGCTGGCGCAGGTTTTCCAGCTGCAGCGTCACGGCGGTCACCGGTGTGCGCAGCTCATGGGCGGCATCCTCCAGGAACTGGCGCTGGGACGACCAGGCGTCGCGCAGCTTGCTCAGCAGCGAGTTATAGGCTGCCACCAGCGGCAGGATCTCATCCGGTAAGCCTTCCGGTGAGACGATATGCGGATGATGGGTCTCCTGCGCCGCGATCTGCCGCGACGCCACCTGCAGATCCCGCGTGATCTTCCGGACCACCAGCCAGATCACCAGCAGCGAAAGCGGCATCATCAGGATCATCGGCACGATCGCCGACAGCGCGCGCTTGACCATTGAGGCCTTCATGTAGCTGAGGTTGTGCATGACCTGTATGGTCCTGATCTCACTGCCTGGCATGCCCGGCCGGGTGTAGATACGCCACTCGCAGTCGCCGCAGTGGCCCACATAGACATCACGATAGCCGCGCTGATTCTGCAGCGGCGCCGCCAGTTCCGGCCAGGAGCTGGCCCGCAGCTGGCCTTTTTCGTCCCACAGCTGCACCACGAAGGCGCTTTTCGCCTTATCGGGCGCGATAAGCATCGGCATCAGGGCGGGCATCTGTTTATTGGTGGACCAGGCATCGGCGATTTTCGCCAGCTGATCATCCTTCATGGTGCCAACCATATCGCCGTAGCAGCTGAAGAAATACCAGGTCACGCCGCCGATCATCAGCAGATGAATTATCAGCAGCGTAGAGAGTAATTTGTTGCGCAGTGAGCGCATAAACGCGAAGGGTTTCATATTGCCGGCACCCGCCAGCCCAGTCCGCGCACATTGCGGATCACATCGTTATCGAGCTTGCGCCGCATGCCGTGGATCAGCACATCCACGGCGTTGCTGCTGACCTCATCACCCCAGCCGTAGATGCGGTTTTCCAGCTGCTCTCGCGACAGAATCGCGCCCGGCCGTTCCAGCAGCGCGTAGAGCAGGGCATATTCCCGTGCGGTAAGCTGTTCGCGCTGGCCTTTGTAGAGCACTTCGCGGGTCATCATATCGAGCTGGACATCGCCGCTGCCCAGCACCGAGTCCGCTGCGCCGTGGCTGCGTCGGGTGATGGCGCGCATCCGGGCCATTACTTCCTGTAAATCGAAGGGTTTGAGCAGGTAGTCGTCAGCGCCGCTGTCGAGCCCCTGTATCCGCTGCGCCACCGTGTCGCGTGCGGTCAGGATCAGCACCGGCGTGGCATCGCCGCGCCCGCGCGCCCGGCGCAGCACCTGCAAACCATCATCGCGGGGTAAGCCCAGATCCAGCAGCACACAGCTGTAGCCGCCTTCGCTCCACGCATTCTGGGCATAGACGCCATCGCGCACCCAGTCCACCGACCAGCCCGCGCCCTCCAGCGCCTGCTGAAGGTTTGCGCCGATCATTTCATCATCTTCAACCAGTAATACGCGCATGGCTGATCTCCTCTGCAAAGATGGAAGAGAGTGTACTCATCAATTGTTAGGTCAGAATTATCCGCCGTTTTCCTCTGCGCTGCCGCGACACTGGCTGCATTTGCTGACCGCAGGCACTGACGGAGACCGTGCAGATTTGCCGCCCGGCTTGAGCCGAAACGGTTCTGGCAGATCGCCGCCGTTAGCTTTACGGTGCCGCGATTTATCTGCACTCTTCCCACATTTTCCACATTTAATGAGGGGCAGACCACTGGCGGGCTGATAAAGATTTTGATGGTTAAGAGCCGAAGCAAACACGGCGCTGATTCTGCATTAATGTTACCCATCTTTATCTGCGTTATCAGCACCAGAGGAACCTTTAACCTGATAGGGTCCCCGGAACAGGCTGATTTAATCGGATGCGGGGAGATGTTAAAAGTAATTAATAAAAATTAACTCTGCAGAAAAAGTGTGCATTGCGTCACATAATTACGTCAATGCCAAACGTTACCGAAATGCGAAAGAGAGAAGAGAAGTACGTAAAGGACGCTCTTTTTCGTCAATCTGACTGATATTCATCACTTTTCTCTAAATTTTAATGGCGATATATCTTTTTGAAAAGAGGCGGTCGGATTGATATAAACGAACTCATCACTGGGTGTACTGATAGTAAAAGGATTCAATAGAGGGAATTTACAGATGAAATTATTAAGTCAGCGTCAGTTAATTTTAGTACCGGGTGCCAGCGGTGCCTATGATCCCGCCTATGCTGGTGCCTCTTCTCATGTCAGTCAGCACGGTCATCATTCAGGTCGTTCCGGTAACCCTTTTGGACCCAGTAATGGCGTCATTCAGGTGGTCGCGGCTCACCCTGAGATTGCGGGCTGCCTCAACGGAATCCTGGGCGGGATGGTTGGCGGTTCGTTCGGCGGCCCTGGCGCAGCGGTAGCAGGCGCCATTGGGGGCGGTATTGGTTCATGTTTTAATAATTCGGGAAACAGTCATGCCGGAAACAATTTTGGTGGTCAGTGTACCTGGTAAAGCAGGCCATGCCGGTCACCCGCGCTGAGGTCCTTATGCAAAAAATAGTCAGAGCGATATTAATTCTTATCAGCACATTAGTCGGCGCAGCGTTTTTAAATGGTGCCGGTGTTTCCTATGAGAACTGGTATGCGATGCCGGTCAACATATCAAAAATGGTGGTGACAATCGCAACGCTGGCGGCGTTTGTCAAAATCGCTATTTTTTTATCCTCAAAGCTTTGTAAAAAACCGAAAAGCTGCAAGGAAGTTTAAACAATATTCATTGCGTCCGGGGCCACTGGCCCCTTCCTGTGCGTTTGCAACGACGCTAAACCGATAATAAATATCACCCGGAAGATAAGACAGTAATGTTAATAGGGGTGATAGCAGCAAGCTGTTATGCAATATTTTTCTTAAACATAACATCCGCAGGTGCCCTTCGCCCCGGAAATAAAAAAAACCGCTCTCCACGCGCGAATACTCTTTATTTTCATCTGTCTCTGTCCGCCTCTCCCGCCTGCCATCCGTTCCCCGCCTGCCTCCCGTTTCCGCCGTTGCTAATTCTGCGCTAATTTTCTGCTAATTAAGGGATAAATTTTAGCGGGTAGAGTGGTTCCACTGCACATCAGCATCAACGGGAGGAACCATGAATCAGCGCGAGTTTATTCGGAGTCTGCTGGACTGGATTGAGAACAACTTAGGACACGATCTGCATCTGGATGAGGTGGCGCGCCGCTCAGGCTATTCGCGCTGGCATCTGCAACGCCTGTTTCGCCAGCATACCGGCTTTTCACTGGCAGAATATATCCGTCAGCGCCGCCTGACCGAGTCCGCGCTGACGCTGCTCAGCAGCAACGAAGCGATACTGCAGGTGGCGATGAACTACGGCTTTGACACTCAGCAGGCCTACACCCGCACCTTTAAAAACTACTTTATGATGACGCCGGGCCAGTTGCGCCGTCAGCGTCGGGTTGAGCCTGACCGGCTGCTGTTCCCCCTGGCGATGGCCAGTTGAGGTCCCTCAGACCTTCCCGTCACCCTCTGCAGACGGGAAGGTCGGCCCGCTTTCTCCGCGCCTTGCTCCGCCTCTCGCCTTTTTTACCCTTCAGCCGCCGTGCCACCATCCGGACGTGTTAGCGTATTGCCAGCATCTCTTTCCGATCGGAGTCAGGAAACATGGAAAACGGCGCGAATTTAACCGCCATGCTGGTCTTTGCGCGTGTTGTGGAATTACAGAGTTTCAGTGAGGCGGCCCGCGCGCTGGGCTGGTCCAAATCCCATGTCAGCCGCGAGATAGCCCGACTGGAGCTGCGGCTCGGTATCCGGCTGCTGCAGCGCACTACCCGACGGCTGGCGCTGACCGAGCTGGGTCAGGCGTACTATCCCTACTGTGTACGGATGCTGGCCGAAGTTCAGCGCGCCGAAACTTTTGTACAGCAGTTGCATCAGCAGCCTGCGGGTCATCTCCGGCTGCAGGCACCCGTAACCTTCGGCTGCCAGTGCGTGGTTCCGGTGCTGAATCGCTTTCTGCGCCGCCATCTGCATATCAACGTCGATCTCGATCTGACCGATCGCAATCACGATCGGCTCGACGATCAGACCGATCTGGCGATTGTGATCCGATCCCGATCGCCGCAGCAGGGCCATTTCCGGGTGCTGAGTGAGATCGAGTGGGGGCTCTATGCCGCGCCCGCTTATCTGTCGCAGCGTCCCGCCATCACGCATCCGGAGATGCTGCCGCGCCACGACCTGCTGCTGTTTCATGGCCCGGCGCACACCGCGGCGTTGCCGTTTCGCCGCGATAAGCAGCGGCTGGCGCTGGATGTGCGCAGCCGGTTTCGCGCTAACAACAGCATGGCGCTGCTGAATGCGGCGCTGGCGGGCAGCGGCATCGCCTATCTGCCGTCATACATGGCGCAGGAGGCGGTCGCGCGCGGCGAGATCCAGCAACTGCTGCCGGAGTGGCAGATGGACCGGCTGCAGAGCTATCTGTTGCTGCACGATGCCTGTGAACTGGCATCGCCGGTCACGCTGCTCTGCGATGCCCTGGTTGCGGCGCTGAATCCGCGCTGATTGTTGCCTGCTGACAACAATCAGCGCCACAGAGTAACTATCGCGCCAGGACTGTTGTTATCCGTTGCGCCTGGTTAGCCTGTCTCCCTGATCATTCAACGGACATTACCATGCAACAGTCACCTGAAGCGGCAGAGTTTCAGCACTGGAGACGCAACCTCGCGGTCTGCGTCGTCGGCTCGTTTACCACCATCGTGGCGATGACGCTGCTGCTGCCGTTTCTGCCGCTCTATGTGCAGCAACTGGGCGTGGAGCAGCCTGCCGCTATCGCCCGCTGGTCTGGTCTCGCCTATGGCGCGACGTTTTTCAGCGCGGCCCTGACCGCGCCGCTGTGGGGCAGGCTGGCCGATCGTTATGGCCGTAAGCTGATGCTGATCCGGGCGAGCCTCGGGATGGCGATTGCCATGTCGCTGACAGGTATGGCGACGGCACCGTGGCAGCTGGTGGCGCTGCGCCTGCTGGCAGGGTTACTGGGCGGCTACGCGTCGGGATCGACCATTCTGGTGGCGGCCCGGACGCCAAAAGCACACACCGGCTGGGCGCTGGGGATACTTGCGTCCGGCATCATGGCCGGTAACGTGGTCGGGCCGCTGCTGGGCGGCCTGTTGCCGCCGTTGATCGGTATCCGTCAGACGTTCTGGCTGACCGGCGCGGTAATCTTTCTGGCCTTTCTCGCCACCACCTTTTTACTTAAAGAGCAGCCACGGTCTGCTGCGGCTGCGCGCGCCGGTCAGCCAGCTTCGTCTGATGAGCAGCCGGTAAATCGTCGTCTGGTCCGGCTGATGTGGCTCTCCGGCATGTTGCTGATCTTCGCCAGCATGTCGATAGAGCCGATCATTACGCTCTACGTGGGTGAATTTGTGCAGGGTGATCATCAGATCACGCTGACCGCCGGACTGGTGATGTCCGCTGCGGCGCTGGGTACGGTGCTGGCGGCTCACCGGCTGGGAAGGCTGGCCGATCGCGTGGGCCACTGGCGGGTACTGACCGGCGGACTGGTGGTGAGCGGAGTGCTGCTGATCCCGCAGGCGTTTATTACCGCGGCCTGGCAACTGGTGCTGCTGCGTTTTCTGATGGGAATGGCGCTGGGCGGCCTGATGCCCTGCATCACGGCGATCATTCGTCACAACGTGCCGGGTTCGCAGGTCGGACGAATGCTGGGCTATTCGACATCGGCGCAGTATATCGGTCAGGTCAGCGGTCCGCTGTTCGGCGGGCTGGTGGGCGGGGCATTCGGGATGCGGCCAGTGTTTCTGGCCACCTGCGTGGTGATGCTGTTCTGTGGCTGGCTCAACTGGCGCGCAATGCGTCGCTAGCGCGATCAAAAAAGGCGGACCGGAGTCCGCCTGAATTTATTCACCGTCTGGTGAGTTACTTCTGGTCTGGCAGCGCGTAGGCAATCACATAGTCGCCCAGCTTGGTCCCGAACGAACCGTGACCGCCTGCCGCGATGACAACGTACTGCTTGCCATTCGCTTCATAGGTCATTGGTGTCGCCTGGCCGCCTGCTGGCAGACGTGCCTGCCATAACAGTTCGCCGGTATCGGTGCTGAACGCACGCAGGTAGTTATCCGCGGTGGCACCGATGAAGAAGACCTTACCTGCGGTGGTGATAGGACCACCCAGCATTGGCATCCCCATTTTGAACGGCAGCGGAACCGGTGCGCTGTCGCGAACGGTACCGATACGCTGTTTCCACACCACGTCGTTGGTCTTCAGATCCACCGCAGAGATGTAACCCCACGAAGGCTGTTTACACGGCAGACCAAACGGAGACAGGAACGGATTCAGCTCGACGCCATAAGGCACGCCATACTGCGGCTGAATACCGGTTTCGGTGCCTGAACCGCCTTCCGCGCCTTTCGGCGGCTCAATCGGGTTGCCCGGACCGCGTGGAACCAGTTTAGAGACAAACGGCAGCGCCATCGGGTTAGCAATCGCGATCTGACGGTTAGGATCGACAGCGATGCCGCCCCATTCGAACATACCGAGGTTACCCGGGAAGACCAGGGTGCCCTGCTCAGATGGCGGGGTGAACGGACCTTCATAGCGCAGGCGCTTAAAGATCACGCGGCACACCAACTGGTCAAACATCGTCGCGCCCCACATGTCCTTATCCGTCAGATTCTGTTTCGGACGGAAGGTCAGCTCAGAGTAGGGCTGAGTGGCGGCAACGTGATCGCCTTTCGCCGCACCCTGTGGCACTGGCGTTTCTGGCGCAGGAACAACAGGCTTACCGGTACGACGGTCCAGTACAAAGATGTTACCGGTTTTCGCAGGGGCATAAACCACCGGCACGGTATTGCCCTCTTTGTCTGTGATATCGGCCAGCGTCGGCTGCGACGGCAGGTCCATATCCCACAGGTCGTGATGGACGGTCTGATAAGACCAGACCAGCTTACCGGTGGTAGCGTTCAGTGCCAGCACGCTGCTCGCATAACGCTCCTGCTCTGGTGTACGGTTACCGCCCCAGATATCTGGCGTGGTCACGCCCATTGGCAGGTAAACGGTATCCAGTTTTGGATCGTACACCGCCGGTGCCCATGAGTTCGGAGAGTTCATGGTGAAGGTGTGTTCATCCGCCGGAATCGCGTTAGGATCTTTCGCGCCGGGATCGAATACCCACAGCAGTTTACCGGTGTTTACGTCAAAGCCACGGATAACGCCTGACGGCTCGCGGGTTGAGTAGTTATCGGTAACGGCACCCGCCATCACAATTGTGGTGTTGGTGATCACTGGCGGTGAGGTCGGCTCATACATACCTGCGGTGGTCACAGGCTGTTTGTGCTGCAGATCCAGCTCGCCATTGATACCGAATGCCGGGCAGCGTTCGCCGGTTTCAGCGTCCAGCGCAAACAGACGACCATCGTTGACAGGCAGGTAGATGCGGCGTGAGCAGAGCGCAGGCTGGCTGTTTGCAGCATCAGCGGCAGCCGGCACTTCGTGATAAGAGACACCACGGCAGGTCACGTGCTGGAAGGTAGGGTTCACCTTCATGCCCGGATCAAACTTCCACTTCTGCTTACCGGTCGCCGCGTCCAGTGCGAACAGGATCTGGTGTGGCGAGCAGAGGTAGAGCGTGTCGCGGATTTTAATCGGCGTGACTTCGTCGGTGATTTCACCCGGATCGTTAGGGGTTTTCATGTCGCCGGTCTGGAACTGCCAGGCAACCTGCAACTCTTTCACGTTCTCGTGGTTA
Source organism: Pantoea deleyi (assembly GCF_022647325.1). Classification (NCBI taxonomy): domain Bacteria; kingdom Pseudomonadati; phylum Pseudomonadota; class Gammaproteobacteria; order Enterobacterales; family Erwiniaceae; genus Pantoea; species Pantoea deleyi. The sequence continues at coordinate 3,681,260 of NZ_CP071405.1, read as the reverse complement.
ATCTGCTTCAGCGGAGAGAAACGGGTTCCCTGCTGGTCGCGCGCGTAAGCGGGCCAGTCAGCATCCGGGATGGTGCTCAGTGGCGTCGCCTGCGGGGCGTTGTCGGCCGTTTCCGGTACTGAACCGTTGATGACCTGCGGATCGTTGAAGACGGCATAGGCCAGAACGATGGCGCTGGCAAGCAGCGCTACGGCCATGGTGCCCAGCGCGGCCTTGCTGCCTGCGTTGAAGCTGCGATAAACAAACGGCAGGATCAGCCAGACACCGAAGATCACCAGCACATCGGTGCGCGGTGCCAGTGCCCAGAAGTCAGTTCCCACTTCCCAGACACCCCAGATCAGGGTACCGATCAGCAGCAGCGCATAGAGAACCAGCGCGGTGCTTTTACGACGGGAAAGCAGGTAAGCGGTGATAAGCATAACCACACCGCCGAAAACGTAATACCAGGAACCACCAATGGCGGCTAACCAGCCACCGCCAATCAGCATAAACGCGCCCGTCAGCACTGCGAACAGTACGGTCAGGAAACGAACTACGCCAAAAGATGAGGAGTTTTTCCCCATAATATCGACCTCGTTTTGTTGCCATAAAACACACGAAAACAACCAGATAGGCTGTTTCCAGTTATCAAGTACAAATGATTAAGGGTGTTCTTGAGTATCTCTTCCGTTAAGACAGCTGATCCCTTTGTGTTAAATGTTATAGCAAAATTAGATCGAGGTTTGATTTTTTTAGCTCAAAGCGCTTAACAAATGGAGTAATACGACATTTTATGAGGGATTAAAGGACGTTAAGCGCACCGCCGTGTGCCCTTAACGCCGGAAGGCAGGATTTGTGAATCAGCTGCTAATAAGATCGCCGTCCGAACGTTGCTGTTGCCAGCCACTGATATTTATCTCAGCAAACTGCTCAGCAGTTAATGGGGGAGTCTGACTCCGCACGATGACCTCTGCCCCTTTATCCCGGAATGTCGCCATAAAAAAGGGAAAGGTAAATTTTTCATAATTGTCTTTAAAGAACGCTTCGGTTAAAACAATCCCTGAAAAAGGAAAGGATTCCAGCAGTCGCCAGTCTGCGCCCGGCGGCGCGAAATCATAAAGCCAGAAATCAAATTTATCAGTTAATTCAAGCAGTGACGCATTGTGCGCGGCCAGGCTGGAATAATTGATGCCGATCCGGACGCGGCCATTCTGTAAATGCGACCAGGCGTCCGGCACCGCGATAATTCCCCGCAGCCGAAGATCTTCGACCGGAATAATCATTAATGATTCTTCAGTAGCAATTTGATTGTGCAGTGAAATAATGTTGTTTGTATTAAGTATATTGCGGCTGTCCTGGTTTTGCTGAAGATAAGGCACGCTATAGCAAATGCCGGTGACATTGCGCTTAACATGGTGGATAGGTTCAGTAACATAAGGGTTATATAAACTGTTTCTCATTATCTCTATGAAATGCAATAAAAAAGGAAGTGTTGATAATCAGGCATATAAAAAGTCGCATTTTTCTAAACGCGTGAATAAATATAGATCAACTCCTTAATCCAAATCACCTCTTTGTTGCGTGAAAAAGTAAATTAATCCATTAATCAGGCGACGATAATTCCTTTGGCATCTGATGATGTGCTGGAATATATTCATGAGTCGGGACCAGTAGGCTGGTAATAATCAGCGGTGGACCGGGCGGTCTGCGTCGGGAGCCAGGCCGTTAGCGGCGCAGCAGGCCGCCGTGCATCTGAAAGTACGACCTCAGTCATCACACCAATAACACCGCGCTATGAGGCGGCTTCCTCACCTGATTTGGGATAAGAGATGAAATTTATGGCATCGGCGACCGAAGAGTCGCTGTGGCGACATCGGACATTCGTCGCTTTCTGGACCGCGCGGACCTGCTCCTCCTTTGGATTCCAGATGTTCTCGGTGGCGATTAGCTGGCAGATCTATGCGCTGACCAACAGCGCGATGGCGCTGGGAATGATTGGTTTGATGCAGTTTCTGCCGTCGGTGTTGCTGGCACTGCCTGCGGGTCACCTGGCGGACCAGTATGACCGGCGGCGCATCGTCCTGCTGGGACAGCTGGTGGAATTTGCTGCGCTGCTGGCATTAGTGGTGCTTACCTTATTCCATCACGCTGACAGGACCACGTTATGGGGACTGGTGTTTATGATTGCGGTGGCGAAGGCGCTGGAGTGGCCTGCGATGTCTTCGATGCTGCCGTCGCTGGTGCCGCCTTCGATTCTGACGCGGGCGATGGCGATGAACTCCGTCGGCGGCCAGGCGGCGGTTATCGTCGGGCCGACGATCGGCGGTCTGCTCTATGTCGCCGGCCCCCAGGTGGTGTATGGGGTTTCCGGGCTGTTTTATCTGATCTCGCTGATTCTGGTGAGCCTGCTGCGTTATACGCGCCCGGCGCAGAGCCGCCTGCCGATGAATATGAAGAACCTGTTCGCCGGAATTCACTTTATCCGCGCGCGCAAGGATGTGCTGGGCGTGATTTCGCTCGATCTGTTTGCGGTGTTGCTGGGTGGCGCGACGGCGCTGCTGCCGATTTTTGCCAAAGATATTCTGCACACCGGCCCCTGGGGGCTGGGGATGTTACGCGGCGCGCCATCGGTGGGCGCGCTGCTGGTCGGCCTCTGGCTGAGCCGCCACAAGCTGGAAAAGCATGTCGGGATGATCATGTTCGGATCGGTGGCGGGGTTTGGCCTTGCCACGCTGGTGTTCGCGCTCTCCACGCAGTTGTGGCTTTCGCTGCTGGCGCTCTGTGCGCTGGGCGGTTTTGATATGGTGAGTATGGTGATCCGGGGCGCACTGGTGCAGCTCGATACGCCGGACACGATGCGCGGGCGGGTGAATGCGGTCAACGCCATCTTTATCAATACGTCGAATCAGCTGGGCGAGTTCGAATCAGGCCTGCTGGCGGCCTGGATGGGCGCGGCCCCGGCGGCGGCACTCGGCGGCATCGGAACACTGATTGTGGTGGCGCTCTGGATGAGGCTGTTCCCGCACCTGCGGCGGCGTCAGAAGCTGGAGAACGAGGCGGGTCCGGTTTAGCAGGGCAGGCGGGCGGATAGTGACCCGATGCAGGCGCAGATGACGGGGCGAACAGCACAAGAGGTAACTGGCCCGGGGGCCAGTTGAGTAGGGGACCAGTCACACTGCCAGTTCATGCCGGGGTCAGAGGGGGAGTCTGACCCGCAGGCGGGAGGCCGTCAGGCCCCGGTTTTTCCCAGGTTGGCGTCAAATGTTAGCCAGCTTTCACGCATGTCCACTACGCTGCGGGTTTTGCGTGCCTCATCGATTTTGATGGCGGTGAGGCCTGCTTCCAGCGCGTCCACCACTGACACTTTCAGCGGTGTTCCCTGTTTAATATGTTTAACAATCTCTGTGGCCATCAGCGCATCCGCGCCGTAATGGCCATCATAGGCGTTGCCGCTGTAGGCGGTATCCACCTCTTTTGCGCCGCTGCGGGCATTGTGTACGCGGAAGTAGTTGCGGACAAAGTCACCCTCCGCCATGCCGTCGGTGCCCATCACGCAAAAACGGCGGAACTCATCCGGCACGTTCAGATTGGCGTGGAAGGCGAGCGTCGCGCCGCCTTCATATTCGATCAGGGCAGTCTGGTAATCCACGATGTCGGCATCGCTGTCGAACACCGCATCGGTACTGGACCAGCCGCTGGGCTTCTCATGATAGATCGCGGAATCAGGCGTCACCGTTCCCTGCGGCGCATGAGCGGGCGTAAAGGATTTGCGGCCACCGAAGCTGGCGACGCGGCTCGGACGCTGCTGCAGCAGGCCCTGATAGAGATCGATATCGTGGCAGCACTTCTCCAGAATATAGGGACCGGCATACTTCTCCAGTCGCCGCCAGTCGCGCTGGAAAAAGGCACCGTGATAAGGCTTGATGTGCTCTGTCGCCTCAATGGAGGTGATCTCGCCCAGCTGCCCGGCGTCGTGCGCCGCCAGCAGATCGTGATAGAGCGGTGAATAGCGCAGCACCAGCCCGACCAGGATGCGTGCTTCGCCATACTCGCGCACCAGCTTCGCCATCGCCATGGTCTGCTCTTCATTGATTACCACCGGCTTTTCGGTAAAGACCGTGTAACCGGCCGCCAGCGCCTGACCCACATGCTCCAGATGCAGAAAGTTGGGTGAACCCACCAGCACCACATCCATTCCACCCTGTTTTAGCAGGGCATCAATGGAGTCAAAGGCCTGACCCGGCGCGATACCAAAACTGTGCAGATTAGGCAGTCCGGCGGGGGCTGGATCGTAATACCCCACCACCGAGAAGGCGTCGTCGGCCTTGCTGAACTCTTTAATCACGTGGGACAGACGAAAGCCGAGACCGATAATGCCTACTTTCATGTTAAACCCCTGCTTCTGAAATCGGATGATGCCTGGCCCGCCATTACGCGGCGTGGCTGTTGATAATCTGACCATCAACTTATTACGACAGAAAAAGTAATGTCAATAACGTGCTGCGCGTTTTGCGAGAGTGTTTTTTGTTATAGTTATGTAAAATAAGGGAAAATTGACAATATCTTTTTGCCATATTTATTTGTGATTGCGATTTAAGTTTTTTTATCCTATCGTTCGCTCATTATGGCTATAACCCCTGCTCAGGGAAGGAATCGCGTGCAACCACACTATCTTCTTGGCATTGATGGCGGCGGTACACAGTGTCGCGCGCGGTTAACCGATCTGCAGGGACGTCTGCTGGCCGAAGCCACGGGCGGCCCTGCCAACGTCTGGTCAGCCTATGATGCGGCGCTGACCAGCGTCGATCAGCTGATCGACCGCGTTTTCTTACAGGCGGGATTAACCCCGGAGGCGCTGGCGCAGACCGCGCTGGTCGCCGGCTTAGCCGGTGCCAACGTCGCTTCGGTGCAGGCACGGCTCGCCAGCTGGCAGCCCGCCTGCGCGGCGTTACAGGTGGTCAGCGATGTGGAGATCGCCTGTGCAGGCGCCCACGCGGGCGCGCCCGGCGCCGTCTTTATCATCGGCACCGGCAGCCAGGGTGCCGCCTGGGATGGCGAACGCTTTACGCTGCTTGGCGGCTGGGGTTTTGCCCTGTCGGATCAGGGATCGGGGGCAGAGCTGGGCCGTCGTGCGCTGCGTCTGGCGCTGCTGGCCCATGAGTCTATTGTTCCGCCCGGCGCGCTGACCCGACAGCTGATGGCGCAGTTTGACGACAGCCCGGAAACCATGCTGCTCTGGACGCGCTCCGCCACGCCTGCGGACTGGGCGCGCGTGGTGCCGCAGATCTTTGCGGCCGCCGATGCGGGCGATCGTCATGCCCGGGATCTGCTGCAGCAGACCGCTGCCGATATCGGCCTGATGGTTCGCCGTCTGACCGCCCTGAGCAGCGGATCGGTGGCACTGATGGGCGGACTCGCCACCCCGATCCAGCCCTGGCTGGATGAGGCCGTTCAGGCCCGGCTGGTGACGCCGCAGGGCGATGCCCTGAGCGGCGCGCTGAACCTGGCCCGGCAGCAGATGCCTGTCCGATTACCGACCTGACGCGGGCTTATCCCTGTCAGCCCGCTAACCCGAGGAATTTATGACCGCTCCCAACGTAACCGCGCGCATTCTGCGGTTGATTGTTGAAAATGCGCCGATCAGCCAGTCGGACCTGAAAGTTCGCAGCGGACTGAGCATGTCGACCGTGTCACAGGCGACGAATCGCCTGCTGGCGCAGGAGATTGTGCAGGAGCTGGGGTTACGCCGCGTCTCGATGGGACGGCCAAAAACGCTGCTGGGACTCAATGCCGATCGCGCCAGCGTGATTGGTATTCAGCTCAATGCCGAACGTAACCTCATCGTGATGACCGACCTCAGCGGCAACCTGCTGGGCGAGCAGCAGATGCCGAAAGGTACGCTGACGCCGCGTCAGCTCGGCGATGCGCTGGCAAAATTCCTGCGCGGTGTGGAGGAGAAGCGGGTCGGTGCGATTGGCCTTGCCCTGTCGGGCCTGGTTGACGCCGACAATGGCTACTGCATCCGTTCCAAGGTGCTCGACTGGGACAACGTGCCGATTGCGCGCCTGCTGGAAGCGCGCTTCTCTCTGCCGGTCTTTATCGAAAATGATGCCAACGCGATGGCGATGGCCGCGATGGTCTTTGGTCAGCTCGGCAACGCCCAGTCGGCGGTGATCGCCACCTACGGCAAAGGGATCGGGGCAGGGATCATTCTTAACCGTCAGCTCTACCGCGGGCGTCACGGCAAGGCGGGGGAGATTGGCAACGGGCTGGTCGCGGACGGTTCGCTGCGGCTGCTGGAGGATGTCGCCTCGTCGCGCGCCATTCTGCAACGGCTTGCGGAGCCGGAGCCGGATGAGGGCGTCACGCTACAGGCGCTGGACCAGCGGCCCACCCCTGAGGTGCTGGCGGTGCTGGAAGAGGCCGGACGCGAGCTGGGTATTTCGCTGGCGAACCTGTCGGTGGCTTACGATCCGGATGTGGTTTATCTGGCGATGGAGCCGCACATGGCGTCGCGTATCCTGCTCGACCACATCACCCAGAGTTTCCAGGCCTATCGGCTGAAACTGACACCGCACATGACGCCGTTGCAGTTCCTGACAGAATCGAACCGGATGTGGGCGCTGGGTGCGGCAGGCTTTGCGGTTAACCGGCTGCTGGATCTGCTGGCGGCGCAGGCCGATGAAGAACCGGTTACCTGAATCACCCCGCAATAAAAACGGGCGCCGCGGCGCCCGTTTTCTGTTTCTGCACGTTCCCTAGCGCAGGCGCATTCCCTGCTCATCAAACAGCAGGCAGTGCGCGGCGGAAAAGCCCAGTTCCACCCGGGTGCCCAGATCGCGCGGTGTCGCCTCGCGCTCCTCCACCACCAGCATCTGCTCACGTCCGATATCCAGATAGAGATAGTTGGTGTGGCCCAGCATCTCGCCATAGGCCAGCTCACCGCTGAAGTGCACGGCGTCCGGCGTCCGGGCGGCAGAGTGGAAGTGCTCGGGACGAATGCCCAGCGTTACGGTCTGCCCTTCGCGGCAACCGGCGGCGATGTTCAGGGTCAGCGCCTCAATCTTCAGCGCCGGCACCCGCAGCTGCACCTTACCCGCGCCCGTGGCGCTGATTTCCGCCTGCAGAAAGTTCATCTTTGGCGAGCCGATAAAACCGGCGACAAACAGATTATCGGGGTCGTGATAGAGCGTCAGCGGTGCGCCAACCTGCTCAATGCGGCCCTGGCGCAGCACCACGATGCGGTCAGCCAGCGTCATCGCCTCCAGCTGATCGTGCGTCACATAGATCATGGTGTTGCCGAGCGAGGCGTGCAGGCGGGCGATCTCAATCCGCATCTGCAAACGCAGCTCGGCATCCAGGTTAGAGAGCGGTTCATCGAACAGGAAAATCCGGGGGTGACGGATGATCGCCCGGCCAATCGCCACACGCTGTCGCTGTCCGCCTGACAGCGCGCGCGGCAGGCGATCGAGCAGTTCGGTAAGGTGCAGGCGGGCGGCGGTCTGCTCAATCGCGCGGTTGATCTCCGCTTTCGGCTTTTTCATCACCTCCAGCGGATAGGCCAGGTTTCCGCGCACCGTCATGTTGGGGTAGAGCGCATAGGACTGGAACACCATGGCGATGCCGCGTTCGGTGGCGGGCTGCTGCGTCATATCCTGTTCATCAATCAGCAATTGCCCGCTGCTGATCTCCTCCAGCCCGGCGATCATCCGCAGCAGCGTGGATTTGCCGCAGCCGGATGGCCCGACAAACACCACAAATTCACCGCTGTTTATCGTCAGATCGATGCCGTGAATGACATTCACATGTTCATAGGACTTCTTCACATTCTGCAGGCGCAGGCTGGTCATCGGCTACCTCACTCAGAGTAACTGGCCCATGTAGATGGCATTGCTGCGCAGGATCGGGGTAAACCCCATGCGCTGATAGAAGGCACACACCTGCTCATTCTGCAGGCTGACCCCCAGATGAACGCCGGTGACGCCGGCAGCACGCAGTGCCGCCAGCTCATGCTCAATCATCCGCCGCCCCCAGCCCCCTTTCTGGGCCGCGGGCAGCAGGTTGATATGCAGATGCGCGGGCCACTGCGTCACCAGGCTTTCTGCGGCCTGATCGGGATGGCGGATGGCGTCGAGAATTTTGCTGTCGAGCGGGGCGCTGGCGTGGCGATCGCGATAGCTCGCCTGCAGCTCAGGCCACCATTCGGCCGCCAGCCGGGCTTCAAACGCGCGGGTATCGGGTGCCGCGACCACATAGCCCTGCACCTCACCCTCCCGCGCCAGCACAAAGGCAAAGTCCGGCGCAAATCGCGCGTAGGGCACGGCAAAACGCTGGCCGGGGTACTCGGGATCGGAGTAGAGCGCACGGGCATCGCCGCCCGCATCGGCTGTTTCCAGGCAGATGCGGTAGAGCGCCGGAAAGTCCGCCGGGGTGGCCGGACGGATGACACCTTGATTCGCCATGGTGAATTCTCGTGAGTGAGTGAAGGGGTCAGAGAGTGAACCGCTTCGCAGGTGAAAGTTACGTTAATAAAAGCGGACTTAGTTTTCAAGATAGAATAATTACCTTATCGCACTAACCTGGCCGGTTCAGCAATATTTACCGGCAGCGGGATGCACAACTGTGATCGCCAGCACGCCCGTGACAGGGCGTCTGGCGGCAGTTTCCCCGCCAGCGAAAAGAGAAAAGTGTGAGCGTGATAGGATTTTCATATGTTTTATCAGGATGTTATTTTGCGATTATCGCTCAGGCATCTTCTGCCGGATAACCGTCAGGCGGCGGCATGCCGCACCGGCCGATGGGCGCAGACGCAGCGCGGCGTGCTGAATTTTCCACTCTTTTGTTGTTTATTTGCGCGTGCTCACAGCGTTGCAATTCCCCGCCCGGGCTGTTTGACTTTATTTTTCCGTTAAAGTAAGTATGAGTGAGTGCGTTTGTGTGCGGCTGCAGCCTGCAGGATGTCAGGCGGTGAGATGAAGGGATGCCGATCCTGGTCTGAAGAAGGTGAGCATAATGTCTGTTTCCTCCGTTCGTTCGTTCCGAATTCGTAATGTGGGTCGGCTGCTGGCAGCGAGCCTGCTGGCGGGCAGCGTCTCGCATGTCGCCCACGCCGCCGTCACCCTGAATGAGTGGGATATCTATAACTACCCGCAGCAGACGGCCGCGGTAGATGAAGGGATTAAGGCGTTTTCGCAGCAGAATCCCGGCATCGTGATAAACCGCTCGGTCCACTCCTTCGAAGATACCCGTATTCCGCTCAAGCTGGCGCTGACCGCCGGAGATGGCCCGCAGATCGCCCAGGTGAACCAGGGCGGGGGCGATATGGGCTCGCTGGTGAAAGATAAGCTGCTGCTGCCGCTCGACAGTTACGCCACCAGCAACGGCTGGACCACCCGCTTCCCGGACTCGATTCTGAAACGCAACCGCTGGTCAGACAGCGGCGAATTTGGCAGCGGTAAGCTCTATGGCATCGCCAGTCTGGGCGAAATGGTCGGGCTCTATTACAACAAAGCGCTGCTGGACAAAGCAGGCATCGCGGTGCCGAAAACCCTGGCCGAGCTGGAGAGCGCCATGGCGAAGCTGAAACAGCAGGGCACCGCCCCGATGATGCTGGGTCTGCTGGATGGCAACATGGGCCAGCAGCTGCTCAGTACGCTGTGGCAGGCGCAGATTGAGAGCCACGACCGCAAGACGCTGGATAACCTGATTTACGATGTGGGCGGCACCTTCAAAGACAGCAAACTGGTGAAGGCCGCCACCATGATGAAGAGCTGGACCGACAACGGCTACTTCTTCCCGGGCTTCCAGGGCATCGGCCATGACGATGCCGCCACCCTGTTCCAGAACGGCCAGGCGGCCTTCCTGGTCAGCGGCACCTGGTATCTCGGCCAGTTTAAAGACAACAAAGATATTCACTTCGCCGCGATGCCTGCCGGTGAGGGTGTGAAACAGCCGCTAATGGTGGGCGGAACCGATCTGGCGTTCTCCATCACCAGCACCGCCAAAGGCAAGGATCAGCAGGATGGCGCGGCGAAGTTCATCAACTATATGGTCTCCGATGAGATGGCGGATCGCTGGCTGAAGGTGGGCTTTCTGCCGGCCAGCACCAACAAAGCGGCCAGAATGCCAGCGGATAACCCGCTGCTGGCGGAGGCCTATCAGGTCTGGCTGACGCTCAACGACTACGACGGTCTGGGCCACTACGTCGACTGGGCGACGCCGACCATGAACGCCGAACTGAACCAGAACGTCCAGCTGCTGCTGGCGGGCCGTCTGACCGCCGATCAGATGGTGGCCAACTTTGATAACAACTATCAGCGTTACCTGAAAACCCTGAAGCATTAAGCCGGCGGCCCGGCGAACCGCCGGGCCTGAGCATCGTTCCGAACCACGGGTAAGGTTATGTTGAATTTAAGCGGCTGGCGTAATTTCCTCTATGTTCTGCCTGCGGTGCTGGTGTATGCGGTGTTTCTGCTGTTCCCGCTGCTGGCGTCGCTGGGCATCAGTTTCACCGAATGGGATGGCACCTCGCTGCCGGTGTTCAGCGGCATCAGCAACTATCTGCGGATGTTCAGCGACCCGGTGTTCTGGATCGCGCTGGGGAACAACGCCATCCTGATGTTGTTCTACACGCTGCTGCCGATTGGCGTCGGCCTGCTGCTCTGCAGCTTTCTGTATGAAACGCGCAACAACAGCGAACGCAGCGTGCTGCGCATTCTCTTTTTCCTGCCCTACATCATGCCGATGGCGGTGCTGGGCGTGGTCTGGCGCTGGCTCTACAACCCGGCGTTCGGGCCGATCGACCAGATCCTCCGCGCGATAGGCGTGCCGCAGCTGGCGCTCTCCTGGCTGGGGGATTTTACCTGGGCGCTGCCCGCCGTAGGGCTGGTCGCCACCTGGTACTTCTTCGGCTTCTGTCTGGTGCTGTTTATGGCGGGCCTGCAGCGCATGGATCCCTCGCTGCTGGAAGCCGCCGACCTGGATGGCTCATCGCGTCGCCAGAAATTTATGCGGATTACGCTGCCCGGTCTGCGGCCTGAACTGCGGATTGCGCTGCTGCTGACGGTGATCGCCAGCCTGAAAGCCTTTGACCTGGTCTATGTGATGACGCAGGGCGGGCCGGGCACCTCGACCATGGTGACCAACATCTTTATGTATAAGCAGGGCTTTGACCTGCACTACTTTGGCTACGCCTCGTCGGTGGCGGTGTTCAGCATGGTCATTGTTTTAGGCATTAACTTTCTGATCCATCTGGCCTTAAAGGAGCGTTACTGATGCGAAGCACGCCGGTCATTTCACGCGCGCTGATCTGGATTGTGGCGCTGATGACGATTCTGCCGTTTCTAATGGCGCTGATGACCTCGTTTAAAACCCAGATGGAGCTGTTTCAGGGGGTCTTCACGCTGCCCGCCTCGCTGAATTTTAAAAACTATCTGACCGCGTGGCAGCAGGGACATTTTAACGTCTACTTCCTCAATTCGGTGCTGGTGGTAATCCCGGTGGTGCTGTTCAGCGTGCTGCTGGGGATCCTGGCCGGATTTGGCTTCGCCTGGCTGAAGATCCCCGGCAAAAAGGTGATTGCCGCGATGCTGGCGCTGGGGATGGTGCTGCCGAGCGAAGCCTTTATCATTCCGCTCTATCATGAACTGCGCTGGATGGGGCTGACCAACACCTATCTGGCGCTGATCCTGCCGCAGATTGCGCTGTCGCTGCCCTTTACCACGCTGATGATCGCCAGTGCGTTTCAGCAGGTGCCCAAAGAGCTGGTGGAAGCGGCGGTGATGGACGGGGCGTCGCGGGTCAAAATCCTGTGGGGCATTCTGGTGCCCGCCATCTGGCCGACCCTGTCGACGCTGGGGCTGCTGCTGTTTATCTGGACCTGGAATGAGTTCCTGATCCCGCTGATTCTGGTCAACAAAGATGAGCTGCGCACGCTGCCGATAGGCATGATGTTTTTCCAGAACAAAAACACCATCGATATTCCGGTGCTGATGGCCGGTGCGATGATTGTGATTATGCCGCTGATCGCGGTGTTCCTGATTTTCCAGCGCAAGTTTATCAGCGGCGTTACCGAAGGTGCCGTGAAGTAATCTGTGACAACCTGCACAAAACGGCGCACTGGCGGCCAGACGAAGGTTTGCCGCGCCGCAGTGTGCTGCAATTCCTCCTCCTCAACCTGCGGGAGACGCATGATGCACCTTTCCCTTGCTGATTTTCATCCGGTCGCCGATGGCGAAACTGCCGACACCGGCGTGCTGCAGCGCGCGCTGGATCAGATTGCCGCGGCGGGCGGCGGGCGTCTGACCCTGCCAGCCGGACGCTATCGCACCGGCTGCCTGACGCTGCCCTCTGATTTTGAGCTGCACCTGGAGGCGGGCGCGGAGCTGATCGCCAGTCACCGGCTGACGGACTATCAGGCCGTGCAGACGCTGAGCTGTGCGGAGAGGTCCCACAACGTGCTGCTCTATGCGCTGGGCCAGCGCAATATCACCATCAGCGGCAGCGGGCGCATCAATGGCGAAGGCGAAGCCTGGTTTGCCGCCGGGCGCGATGAGCAGGGCTACCGCCTGCCGCGCGTCGATCGGCCCCGAATGATTGTGTTTGAAGATTGCGAGCAGGTAACGCTGACGGCTTTTACCCTTGTGCAGGCCCCGATGTGGACGGTGCATCTGGTGAGCTGTCGCCATGTGCATATCGACCATCTCACGATCGACAACAGCATGACCATGCCCAATACCGATGCACTGGATATCGACAGCTGTGAAGCGGTGTTTGTCAGTAACAGCTACTTCAGCGCCGCCGATGACGCGATCTGCATTAAAACCACCTGCAAACCTACGGCGCTGCGGCGTCCGGCCCGGCAGATTATGATCACCAACTGCCTGCTGCGCAGCTACAGCTGCGCGTTTAAAATCGGCACGGAGACCTGGGACGATATCGAAGATGTCACGGTGACCGGCTGCACGCTGTTCGATTCCAACCGTGGCATCGGCATTCTGTCGCGCGACGGCGGGGCGATGCGGCGTCTGCTGTTCAGCAATCTGACCTTTGCCTGTCACCATGCGCCGCCCTGCCACTGGGGCAAAGCCGACCCGCTGCATATTTCCGTTCGCAGCCGCGATCCGGCGATCCGGCCCGGCATCGTCGAGCTGGTGCAGTTCAGTAACCTGACCGGCGTGGCGGAAGGCGCAATTAACCTGCATGCGGCAGAGCCTGGCTGGATACGCGATGTGGTGATCAGCCAGCTTCAGATGCGGCAGACGGTGTCGCCGATGGCCCAGGGCCAGTATGACATTCGCCCGCCCTGTAATCCGGATGCCCCGACCGGCATGGGGCTGGATAACGCCTATAAGCTGGATCCGAATACCGGCGAAGCCTTTGGCGTGGAACCCTATCCCGGCGGGTTACCGGGCCTGTTCGCGCGGGGCGTGGCGAATCTGCAACTGCACCACCTGACGATCCACAGGCCCGCGCCGTTACCGGCAGGCTGGCATCCTGATCCGGTGGTGCAGTTACCGGCGTGACTTACAGCGCGGCGGCGATGGCGGCCCCCAGCGCTTCTGTGGTGGCGCTGCCGCCGAGATCGCGCGTGAGATGCTGCCCCGCCGCCAGCGTGCGCTCGATCGCGTTCAGCACGGCGTCGCCCGCCGCTTTGTAGCCGAGATGCTCCAGCATCATCGCCCCGCACCAGATCTGCCCGACCGGATTGGCGATACCTTTACCGGCGATATCGGGCGCCGAGCCGTGCACCGGCTCAAACAGGCTGGGGAACAGACCTTCCGGGTTGATGTTGGCAGAAGGCGCAATGCCGATGGTGCCGGTGCAGGCCGGGCCGAGGTCCGAGAGGATATCGCCGAACAGGTTGCTGGCGACCACCACATCAAACCAGTCCGGATGCAGCACGAAGTTGGCGGTGAGAATATCAATATGATACTTATCGACGCGAACCGCCGGGAACTGGCTGGCCATTGCCTCCACGCGGCTGTCCCACCAGGGCATGGTGATGGCGATGCCGTTGGACTTGGTGGCAGAGGTCAGGTGTTTCTTCGGCCGGCTCTGCGCCAGCTGATACGCAAACTTCAGGATGCGATCGACACCGGTGCGCGTCATCACCGTCTCCTGAATGACCACTTCGCGATCGGTGCCGGGGAACATCGTGCCGCCGACGCTGGAGTATTCGCCTTCGGTGTTTTCACGCACCACATAGAAGTCGATGTCGCCGGGCTGGCGGTTCGCCAGCGGCGCTTTCACGCCGGGCATCAGCCGGACCGGACGCAGATTGACATACTGATCGAACTCGCGCCGGAACTGCAGCAGCGAACCCCACAGTGATACGTGGTCGGGCACCACCTCAGGCCAGCCGACCGCGCCAAAATAGATCGCATCGAAGGCTTTCAGCTGCGGGAACCAGTCGTCAGGCAGCATTTTGCCGTGCTGCTGCCAGTAGTCGGCGCTGGCATAGTCAAACCACTCCCAGCGCAGCGGAATATTGAATTTTTCTGCGGCGGCATTCATTACGCGGACGCCTTCCGGCATCACCTCTTTGCCGATGCCGTCGCCAGGGATCACGGCAATGCGGTGTATTTTGTCAGTCACAGGGCACCTTTCCGGTTGATGTTCGAATTGTGTACGCAGTATAACTGTCGGTTCCGGGAAGATAATGAGTCTGAAACGCAATCCAGTGTTGAATAAAAGTAGAGAATCCCGTACCTCGACAGATGACCTGGCCTTCTTTGTCCGCCTGGCCGGGGTGGAGAGTCTGACGGCGGCGGCCCATGAACTCGGTCTGTCGCTGGCGGCAGTCAGCAAACGTCTGAGCCAGCTGGAGCAGCGCCTCGGCGTGCAGCTGCTGCGCCGCACCACGCGACGACTGGAGCTGACGGCGGAGGGCCGTCGCTATCTGGCGGGCGCCCGGCCGCTGCTGGATCAGCTGGCGGCGCTGGAGGAAGCGGTCAGCGGCGAAACCGCTCAGCTGCGCGGCACACTGAACATCAACGCCTCATTCGGCTTTGGTCGTCGCCATATCGCGCCCTGCGTATCGGCCTTTGCCGCGCTGCATCCGCAGCTCTCGCTGTCGCTGTCGCTCAGCAGTCAGTCACTCAATTTTCCGGATGCGAATATGGACATTGATATTCGCGTCGGCGAGCCACCCGACTCGCGGCTGGTGGCGCGCCGGCTGCGGACCAATCCGCGTATTCTCTGCTGCTCGCCCACCTATGCGGCCCGGCACGGGCTGCCCGCCACCGTGCGCGATCTGGGGCAGCACAACTGCATTTTACTGCGTCAGCACGACAGCGATTTTACCCTGTGGCGGCTGACCCGCGGCGAACAGAGCATCACGCAGAAGGTGCGCGGCAGCCTGATCACCAACGATGGCGAAGTGGCGATGCGGCTGGCGATGGACGGGCATGGCATCCTGCTGCGTTCCTGGTGGGATGCGCAGCACAGCCTGGCGTCGGGTGAACTGCTGCCGGTGTTGCCCGACTGGCAGGCGCCGGATGGGGATATTTTTGCGGTCTGGCAGGCGCAGCGCCAGCTTCCGGCGCGGATTTCCGCCTTTGTCGCGTTTCTGCAGCAGCATCTGCAGTCGATCGATTAATCTGTTTTTTCAGATTCTTTATGGCGGAGCTGAGCACTTTGTGTACCGCATAATGCTGATTTACGCGTCCGGCGGAGTCGCTACGTTTACACGATTTTCACTGATGCGTATGATTCTCATTCTTTTCATCCCGGCCTGCCGTGGCAGATCGATAAGGGAGTTAAGCATGAAAGCGTTGTTCAGCCCGCGTAATACGGCACTCGCCCTGGCGATGGTCAGCGCCTTCTGCCTGACCGCGTGTCAGAGCACCCCCCGGAAAGTGGATGGCAGCGGTGCGGTGGTGATGCAGCCCTCCAGCCCGGACAATCTGATCCAGCGTGAGCTGGAAGAGGGCGTGCAGCAGATCGTCTATCTGGCTGCAACCAATACGCTCTATATCGCCCGCGCGCAGGCGGCAGAGACGATCAGCGGCGGTATGATCCAGCGGCTTGATGCCACCACGCTGCAGAGCCGCGGGGCGGGGCACTTCGATCTCAAAAACGTAGGGCTGATCGGCGAGCCGGACGGCAGCACGCTCTATGCCACCAACACCTCTGACGGCGCGATCACCGCGATCGATCCGGAAAACGGCAGGGTGCTGAAACGCCTGATCCTGAATGAAAAGGATCAGCGTGGTCAGCCCTGTCATCCGCATGAAATCCTGCTGCATGATGGCCTGCTTTATATCGGCGATGCCGGCGAGTCGGGAACGATCTGGGTCGTGCAGGCGAAAACCCTGAAGCTGAAGGCCCGGATTACCGGAGCCGGAAAGGCGATCGCCGGCCTCCTGTTCTCGCCGGTCAGCGACCGGATTTATGCAACGAATGGCAGCGGGGAAATCCTGGTCATCAATCCGCGTAATCACAGGATTGAGCAGCGTCTGACGGCGGGTGACGGGCAAGCCGATCCGTTCCTGAACATGGCGGAAGATCCGGCGACGGGCCGGCTGTTTGTCACGGCGCGTTCCCAGGCGGGACAGGCGCGGGTGTTTGACGAGCGGAGCGGCCGGGTGATCCAGAGCCTGATGCAGGGCGATTCGCTGGGGATTAAATTTAACGGCAAGCGCAATGAAATCTATATCAGCCAGCGCGCGTCGAAGAAGGTGCTGCAGCTGGATGGCACAACCTATGAGGTTAAAAACAGCTGGTCATTCGGCGGGCATCCTGAAAATCTGCTGGTCACGCCGGATGGGCAGACGCTGTTTGTCACCCTGAAGCAGGAGATCGGTGAGGATAGCAGCGGCCAGCCGCAGGATGGCGTGGCGCGAATCAATCTGCAGTAAAGAAAGGCGGCATGGCTGCCGCCCTGAGACTTACTTGCTGACACCCTCAACCAGCACCACGCGGTAGTTGGCGCCTTTCAGACGGTGCGCTTTGGCCGCCTGATATTCCGGGCTGTCATACCAGGCGTGTGCGGCTTCGCGGCTCGCAAACTCCAGAATCACTACGCCTTCCGCTTCCTGACCTTCCAGCGTCTCTAGCTCACCATAAAAGGCCAGCGGATTGATCTGATGATCGCCGCGCGCCTGGCCCGCTTTCTCGGCGTAGATCGCCATTTCATCCTGGTTCAGGGTGTTATCACGAATAAAAACAACGTATGCACTCACAGGTTTCTCCTTAGGCTTTTTTATCCTGAGTCTGGGTATCGAAGTCAGCGGCATCATGACGCTCATGCAGCTGATCGGCCGGGTCACCCATGACACGGTTGACCTTGCGGCCACGAATAACGGCAGGACGCTGCGCGATCTCTTTCGCCCAGCGCACCACATTTTTATAGGACTGCACATCCAGGAAGTCGGCAGCGCCATACTGATCGTTCAGCACCATGTTGCCGTACCACGGCCAGGTGGCGATGTCGGCGATGGTGTAATCGTCACCGGCCAGGTAGCGGTTATCGGCCAGCTGGCGATCCAGCACGTCGAACTGACGCTTCGCTTCCAGCGTGAAGCGGTTGATGGCGTACTCGATTTTTTCCGGCGCGTAGTGATAGAAATGGCCGAAACCGCCGCCCAGATAAGGCGCGGAGCCCTGCAGCCAGAACAGCCAGTTCAGGGTTTCGGTGCGGGCGGCGATATCTTTTGGCAGGAAGTAGCCATATTTTTCTGCCAGATAGAGCAGGATATTGCCCGATTCAAACACCCGGATCGGCGGCGTGGCCGAGTGGTCGCTCAGCGCCGGGATTTTCGAGTTCGGGTTCACGTCCACAAACCCGCTGGAGAACTGATCGCCGTCGCCGATACGAATCAGCCAGGCATCATATTCCGCATCGTTAACGTTCAGCGCCAGCAGCTCTTCCAGCAGGATAGTCACTTTCTGGCCGTTAGGCGTGCCCAGGGAGTAGAGCTGCAGGGGGTGTTTGCCGACCGGCAGCGCTTTTTCATGGGTAGGACCCGCGAACGGACGGTTTGTCTTCGCACCGTTGCCTTTGGCTTCAGGATCCCAGGTCCAGACTTTTGCGGGCTGATATGCATTTTCCGACATAATGAAAGTTCGCCTTGTGATGTGATGTTCGTCTGGAGTGTAGCAGGTGCTGCAGAGGCGGTTTAACTCTGCTGGCTGCGCGAAGGCGTGCCGCTACGCGCAGAGGTCAGGCGGGCTGCGGCGTCGGAGAAAAGTGCATAAAAGTGTGTCAGGCGGGGCGTCGGATGATCTGACCGGGCCCTGCCGTGCCGCAGGCGCGCACGGCAGGGCCGAGAGGATTACAGCCGCTCCCGCTCAATCCGTTCGCGGATTTCGATAGCCTGAAGATGCATCGTTTCCGGATAGCCAGACAGCGGCGCGGCGATCGATTCGCCGCCTGCTTTGTGCGACCGGATGGCCAGGCCGGTATCGCGCAGCATTTTAAAAAGGGTGTGTCCAGTCACGCTTCTCCGGCCCCTACTGATAGGAGAACGTGATGCTCGCCAGGGCGTTGGCGGAGCCGGGCGCCAGATCCCCCGTACGAATGTACTGCGTCTGGAAAGGCAGCGTCAGGACCTGTCTGGCGGAGGAGGTGGTCTGAATAAAAAACTGGTTGAGCGTGTCAGCGCCCGAGCTGTCGGGTCCCATCATCAGCGGGCCGGTCCCGTTGTAGAAGAACTGAACGCCCACGCCCGACGCGGTGGAGTCGCCCGTCAGCGTCACCACCGATGAGCGATTAGCGGGCGTCGTCTGGTCGGTCATCACCGCATTCACGGCGATATTCTGGTCACAGGTCAGCGTCACGTTGAAGGAACCGGAAGGTGAGGTGCTGCCCACGGCGGAAAGGGTACGGACATCCAGCGTGCCCAGATCGACGCTGGCACTTTTGGTATTGACCGTACAGCCGCTGGCAACCACCGTAATGGTCGTGGGGTTGATGATAACCTGCGCGGTTTTAGTTTCATTGTTGTAAGCCGTCAGTGTGGCAGCATTGATCGTGGGGGTGGTATACGTCCCCGATTTCAATGCGGAAGCCGTTTTAACGAAGGTCACTTTGGCTGACCAGCCCAGGCTCTGAGCAAAGCCCGCCGTACCCTTAGCCGGGTAGCTCTGCGTGATGCCGTTCTGTAACGGAACATATTCGGTTGCGTTCGAATCTTTCAGGCCAATGATATAGCCCACGCCGGGTACCCCCGTTTCAAACACCGTGTAATTTACGCCATCAACGGTGACGGTTGCCCCGCTGGTGATTGCCGAAGCAGAGGGCTGAAGGGTGCCCTTTGTGCAGGCCACGACCACTCCGCACCAGAAAACTTCACCGACATCGACGGTGGTGCTCCAGGTGGAACCAATGATATTACCGGGCATCACGGAGTCCGCCGGTCCGGAATAGTTCATCGGCTTAGGCGAGAGCGTGATGTCAGATTTCTTCTCCAGCGCCAGCGCGTGAGCAGAGAGAAGGCAGCAGGCAAGCAGCAGTAAAATACGCATTATTGATACTCCGTTGTCCAGGTGGCGATAGCGGTAACGTCGCCCGCAGTCACGTCAGGACCTGTCGCGGTTAATCGGGCATAAAAGTTCATCTGAACGCTGTCACTCCCCGCCACGCCATACGTTGCTGTCTGGGTATTGAGGGGGATAAGCTTGCCGTCGTTATCGAGGATCTGCACGGCCACGCCGGTCGCGCCACCGTCTGCCACCTTGAGCAGGCGCGAATCGACCTCATCCGGCGTACCGCTGAAGCGGATCTTCACACCCGAAAAGGTGGACCCGCACGCTTCCAGCGTGAGAGTAAAGGGTGCTTTAATGTTACTTACTGCCCCCGTTTTGCTTAACTGGCGGGTGCCGATATCGCCCAGCGGCACCTCTTTTAGCAGTGAGTCTGCCGAGACAACGCAGGTATTGGCGATCAGATTGCCCTTCACCGACACCAGGACATCGTAGGCGCGGACCGGCAGCGTGCAGGCGAACAGCAGGACGATACACACCAGGCGGATAATTACTGACATGTTCCCTCCACTGTGTAGAGGCCCGTGTGGGCGTTGAAATCGGGCTGTGTGAGCTGATAGCGCACAGAACAGCGTGACGCATTGTTTTTGCCCCAGACCGCGTTAAGCGTGCCCGTCAGGGGCAGACCGGATAAGTAGACGCTGCCGCCGTCACCGACAATGCTGCTGCTCTCGCTCTCGGCTAACGCGACCACCGTGCCAAAAGGCAGTTCGGTGCCGTGATGCCGCAAAATAAACATCGCTTTTGCACCATGCCGCGTGGCGATGGTGGCTCTGACCAGGGCGCCATCGGTTGGGATGGCACTGATCAGGGTGTTATCCAGTTCGACATCACTGCCAGCGGTGGTGGCATCGAGTCCGACCTGATTAACCCGATAAGGTGTGGCATAGGGGATAACGGCATAACCGCGGCTGTCGGTTTTGATACTCCGATGGTTGAGCACCGTCACATCACTGGCGCCAGGTGCTTTGATCAGAATATTGGTATTGCCCAGCGGCTGGCTCAGCGTCAGCCCATCTTTGTGCACGACTGCGCCTCCGCTGATGCCGTAGCTGAGAGTGCGGCCATCCTGCCCATAGCTGTACCCCAGGTTGTACTGGCCGCGCTGATCTTTGTATTGCAGGGCCGCATCGCCGCCATAGTGCTGTTGTGCGTTGTAGCGCTGGCTGACGCTGTAGTAGAGCTCCTCTGTGCCGGGCACATAGCCGCTGACGCCGCCGCTGTAGGTCGTTCCCGATGAATTTCCCTGCGTAGTGGAGAAACGCGCGCGCGTCGAACTGGCGGGATCGCCAAAGGGGATCGAGAGCGAGAACGCCACGATATTATCCTTGCGATCATCATAGAGCGTGGTAGTGCGCTGAAAGCTGACGCCCAGCGAGGCCCTCCGGAAGGTGGTATTCCACGCAAACTGGATCCCCTGGGTGGTTTTCGGGGTGTGCCAGTAGGTTTGCTGATCCCAGGAGAGTGACAGCGAACCATACTCATTCAGCGGCTGAGAGAGCTGAAGCTGGTTGCGGGCCTTGCGCGATAACCGGAGATCATAGACCTTTTCATAGCGGGTCGTGACGGCACCCTGCGCGTCCACGACCTGCTCCGGTCTGCCGCCGCTCATTCTTTTATAGGTTGTATCGCTGAGGCTATAGAACCCCTGCGTGGAGTAACGCAGCGAATAGAAGTTAACGCGCGTGCCGATGTTGTTCAGCAGCTTGCTGTAGCGCAGACGGAGAGAGTCGCCGGTGTAGTGCCGATCATCGGCCAGCTGACTCTGGGCATGGGTAATATCCAGCGAATAGGCACCCAGATGACCCAGGTTCTGGCCGATCCCGGCGGCCACGCCGCGATACCGTTCCGAGAGCTGCATCCCCCCATAAAAAGTCAGCCCATATTGCCAGCCATAAAAGAGTTCACCCTGGGCAAAGGCTGGCGCAGTCTGATTATTAACCGGCTGAAATCTGCCCGCACTGAGCGCATATCTGACCTGGCCGCTGCGGACCAGATTAGGCACGCTGGCGAAAGGCACGGTGAACCGGCTCTCATAACCGTCGCTCTCCCTGATCGTCACGTCGAGGTCGCCGCCCGATGAGGTGGGATAGAGGTCGCTGAGCACAAAGGGACCGGGCGAAACGCTGGTCTGATAGATGATATTGCCGGTCTGCCGGACCGTCACCACGGCGTTGCTGCGCGCAATTCCCCGCACTTCGGGCGCGTAGCCGCTCAGGCTGGCAGGCAGCATATTCTCATCCGTTTTCAGCGTCAGCCCGCGCACACCCACCGTGTCAAACACCTGCGAGGAGGTGTAGGTCTCCCCGGCGTAAAACTGGGCCTCCAGCGCCGGAACATCCCGCTGCAGCCACGTCTGTACATGGTTAAATTTATGCGTATCCCGGGTCCAGGTGGTGTAGTCGCGCAGCCGCCAGGCACCCAGGTTTACGCCGCTGTTCAGGCTGGCAAACAGCTGCTCATCGCGGGTTTTACTCCCCGATTTATAGGTGTTATCTGAGCCGTTGATCACATAGTTCAGCCACCCGGCGCGGATGCCCTGCTCCCAGCTTTCCGGGCTAACGAAGCCGCGCGGCAGATTACGCATCTGGCTCTGGGGCAGGGTGATATTGAGCGTGAGCGTTTGCGGCTCATAGTCGGTGCTGCTGTCGGGAAACAGCGTATTAAGAAAGTAGCACTGCTTTGCCAGCGGCAGGCTGACGCCTCTGGCCTGCGCCATATCGACGCCCAGTGCCTCAAGCTGGCCGGATGTCAGACAGGCGGTGGTGGCGTCCTGCCCGCTGGATTTATTGACTGCAAAACTGACGTTACCGGTGAAGGCGTAAGTCTTGTTGATGTAGACATTGATATTATATTCACCCGGCGGCAGCGCGCTGCCCGTATTAACCCAGGAGAGATCGGCCGCGGGAGCACCTTCGCCATTCAGAAAGGCAGGGTTAAAGCGTAAATCACTCTCCGCGGCTGCGGTATACCCCAGGGTATGGAAAGCCACCACCGCACAAACGATTTTTATCTTCACGCGTTTACCCCTTAAAGCAACTAGTTCTGGTTTAACGAGACGCGGGTAACCGGTGTCCATGCACCGTAGTCGTTAATCGTCTGGAAACTCAGCGATGTGGCCTGGCTGAATTTATCCGCCAGCGCCGTTCCGGACTGCGGCGGTAACATAACCGGCTTAACGGCTTTACCATCCACCTTCAGGTTAATCGTGGTAATAAAATAGGGAGTGGGGTTGTTTAATACCACTTTGCCCGCGCTATAATTCGCGGTCACACTTTTCCACGCTTCAGTCGCATTACCCGGCAGTGAAGCAGGGCGGTAAAATAACTTAATGCGATTAGCAGAGGCGAACTGCAGAGAATTCCCCGCGCTATTATCCGATTGCTGCGGAATAGCTTTAATCGTCATCCAGTAAAGGGTTTCACGATCCTGCGGCAGTGCCTTACCGTTAAAAATAATTTTTACAACGCTTTCGGTTGCCGGTTTAAGAAGATACAGCGGCGGTGTAATAACAAAATCCTGTGTACGCTCACCGCTGGCGGTTTCCATCCAGGACTGAATTAAAAATGAGGCGGTCTCGTGGGTATTCCGGACCTGAAGGGTGGACTGTTTCGCCGCGGAGGAGTAGACCAGGCGTGTCGCACCTAACCCTTCACCCCCCGCCTGAGCGGCTGAAGAGCAGAGTGCAGCTGCCAGAAAAATCCAGCTTAAATAACGCATTTTTTCCTCCTGACTTCGGGTTTATGCCCGACGGTTAAGCCGGGCATCGCGATTACGAGTAGGTCACGGTGTAGGTGGCCACGGCGCTGGCATCACCCGCGGTTGCGCCACCCTTAGGTGAATAATATTTCGCGCTGAAATTCATGGTGTTAGAACCCTCACGCACCGGCATAGCGGTTGTGGCTTCGCCCAGCTTCACGACTTTGCCCTGATCGTCGTAGAGACGGATGGCCACGTTCTGCGCAGAATTCGGACCCCCGTTGACACCGGCGGCCAGGCTGCCGCTGTCATTAAGGTCTGGCGTACCCGAGAAGGTCACAGCGACGCTGGTGGCGGCGACAGGGTTCTCTTCCGTGCCTTTTGAGGTATCCGCGATGGCGCAGTCTTCCAGCGTGATTGAAAAGGCTTTTCCAACGCTGGCTTCGCTGCCTGCGGTGGCCAGCGTCGCCGTGCGGACTTCGCCCATGTTTACATCGATGTTGGCGCTGTTGGCGCTGATGGCACAGGCTGAGGTCACAACGCTTCCGTTAAAATTGACCGTGCCACCGCTGGCGGTTGCGGCCAGGGCAGAACCTACCGGAAACAGCGCGGACACGCTTAATGCCAGAAAGAGTTTCTTGTTAAATTTCATTTTCATGTGATTACCTTTATTGTTGGGGTCGCTTTATTGTGTTTTGTAAATAACAGCCAGAAATAAATAGATTTCTTATTATTACTGTAAATGTGCGTAACGATTTTCACCGAAAGGCGGATATATCTTTTTTGATCTTTTTATTATTCAGGGTGACGTTGCGTTATACGCAGAGTGGGTTTCTCCTCTTAGTAATAAGTCGAAAACATTATAATTCTTTCAAAGAAAAAAGTACCCCTGCTTTCTGTTTTATGTGGTAAGTGATACGGGATAACCATTGCATATTTATTGTTGATGTTAATAATTTATATATTTTTTTGTGAATGAATCGTTTTTATCGGCGTTTTATTAATTTGAGTTATTAAATAGGAATGCACTATCTATTTGAGAATTATTTTTATTTCTCTTTATTTTTTATTTAAAAAGAAGAATTGCCCACCTGCCTGGCGGACAGCTGAAGATCACGTTCAGGCGCGCGCGTTTACAGGGGCGGCCATACGGTCGCACGAAAGAAAAGGCAAAGCGGAGAGAAAAGGCGCACTCAGCAGGCGCGCTGTCTGAGTTCATCGGGCGTTTGCAGAGCATGATGGCTAAAGCAGAAAAGTCCGGGAGGCGAATATCGCAGTGAGAAATGAAACGTCGGGAAAGAGAAGGGCATCGTCCCGGCTGTGGTAGTACCGCCCGCAGAACAGGCAGGGAGAAAGAGGGGGGGATGGGAATGGAGGGCGAGCCACAGGCGGCGGGTTGATCGAACCGTCGATAGCGGGTCCGCCTCAGAACGCAAAAACCCGCCAGAGGCGGGTTCTTTGGATCTGGTGCCCGCACCCGGACAAAAATGCCGGGCATTTTTGCATCGCGCGTCAGCGCGACCCACAGGACGTGGCGAGTGAATCGAACCGCCGATAGCGGGCTGGCCTCAAAACGCAAAAACCCGCCAGAGGCGGGTTCTTTAAATATGGTGCCCGAACCCGGACAAAAATGCCGGGCATTTTTGCATCGCGCGTCTGCGCGACCCACAGGGCGAGCCACAGGATGTGGCGAGTGAATCGAACCGTCGATAGCGGGTCCGCCTCAGAACGCAAAAACCCGCCAGAGGCGGGTTCTTTAAATATGGTGCCCGAACCCGGAATCGAACCAGGGACACGGGGATTTTCAATCCCCGTGTTTCTGAATTGCAGTTGAGCGCACATTTGCTCGTACCTGGATAACAGTTCAGTTGTTCAGGTGATCAAATGCATTCAAAAACTAAAGTCATACCTGTTATTTCTACCAAAGGCGGAGAGGGTAAATCAACTCAAACCGCTAATCTTGGTGGGTTTTTGGCCGATACAGGCCTGAAGGTTCTCCTTATTGATGGCGACCATGCCCAGCCAACAACCAGCAGTATATTTCCCCTGACTTATGAAGCCCCATGCGGGCTGTATGAACTGCTTATGCAGAGCGCAGACCTGTCAGAGGCTGATAACATCATCTCCCGCACTGACATAGATAATCTTCATCTTATTGCTTCAAACGATCCCCGTAATCTCCTGCCCACTCACATGCTTAATGTGCCAGACGGACGCGTTCGTCTGCGTAATGCGCTCTCTGCTCCCTTATTCAAAAGCTATGACGTCATCCTGATAGACTCACAGGGCGCCAAATCAGTGATGCTTGAGCTGATTATACTGGCCTCGACCGGTGAAATGATTGGCATGGTTAAACCTGTATTGCCGGACGTCAGGGAGTTTTTGAGGGGAACGGTCGCGCTTATGGAGGACCTGCTGCCCTATTCTGCCTTCGGGATAAAACTACCGGCCATTCGGATGCTCGTTAACTGCATGAAGTATAACTCTCTGGCAAAAGCGACTATCGGGCATGCAGAAAGCATCATTAACAGCAAAGAATACAGTGCACATACTGATGAGATAGTCGTATCAATGCTGCAGACCCGTATCTATGACCTGGCCGTATATGAACAGGGGCATGCCAGCGGAAAACCCGTGCACCGGCTGGAAAACAAAACGTCCCGCGTTAGCGATTCCGCATTCGATTCCATGCTTAAGCTGGCGGGCGAACTATTCCCGGAGCATCGGGCGCGATTTGATGCCTTCGCCGTTAGCGGAGGTGTGAATGTCTGACAACCGCAGAAATATACCTGGCCTTTACTCCCAGGACGCTGAACAGAGCGTCATTGGCGGATTGATGCTGGATAATGATTGCTGGGATGAAGTTATTCTGCGCATCAACACCGACGACTTTTTCCACAAGATTCATCGCGAAATCTTTAAGGCAATGTCTCACCTCGTAGCAGCAGGCAAGCCGATCGATCTTCTTACGCTGGCTGAAAGTATTGAAAATCGTGGCAAAGACTCGCTTGAACAACTGGGTGGATTTGCTTACCTGGCCGAGCTTGCCAAAAATACCCCGAGCGTGGCCAACCTCACGCATTACTGCGATATCGTGGCCCGCTACAGTCGCGGTCGCCAGCTGGCAGCAATCGGTAATGAGATACATGAATCTGCTGTTGCACCTGGCGCGAATATCGCCGCTGCGATGGAAATGGCCGAACAAAAAATCACGCAACTGGCAGAGCGGGCCGAACCGCAACAGGGCGTGACCATTGTGGATGGTCTGGAAAAACTGGTGGCCGAGCTTGAACGTCGTTGCCAGACGCCCGACGGTATCACCGGCACGCCGACGGGGTTTGACGAACTGGACACCTTCACAAGCGGTTTTCAGCCGGGTGACCTCATTCTCGTCGCAGCACGCCCCTCCATGGGAAAAACTGCACTCCTTATCAATATCATCATGAATTCTTTGATGAAAAAAACAGAATCCAACGGCCAGTTTTACAGTCTTGAACAGCCAACTGAACAGATTCTGATGCGCGTGGTATCGTCGCTCGGTAACGTTGACCTGACCCGTATGAAAAGCGGAATAATGGACGAAGAGGACTGGGCACGCGCGTCGGGTGCCTTCGCGTTGCTGACAGGAGATATAAAAGGTCGCCTGCTCATTGATGATACCAGCGGGCTGACACCGGCCATGCTTCGCGTCCGTGCGCGGCGTAATGCCCGACGCTACGGTAATCCCTCTATAATCGGCCTCGACTACCTGCAGCTTATGCGTTGCCCGGATCAGGAGAATCGTACCCAGGAAATCGCCGAGATATCACGTTCACTCAAAGCGCTGGCGAAAGAGATGGCGTGCCCTGTGGTGGCTCTTTCTCAGCTCAACCGTTCTCTGGAAAGCCGTGCTGATAAACGGCCCAACAACGGTGACCTGCGTGACTCCGGTGCGCTTGAGCAGGATGCTGACGTTATCATCTTTGTTTACCGTGATGAGGTCTACAACGAAAATTCACCAGATAAGGGTCTGGCTGAACTTATCATCGGCAAACAGCGTCAGGGGCCTACCGGCACCCTGCGTTTGCGGTTTGAGGGACGATACACTCGCTTTGAAAATCTTCTGGCCAACTCGGGGAGATTCGCATGAGCAACATACGTAACCTCGATCTGGGAAAAGCCATGCTGCAGAGGGGCAAAAGCCCTGTTCAGCTGGCTGAAACGCCTGTTGCTCCGTTACCGGTCAGTGAAATGGCGATGGTGCTGACGCTGGATCAGCTCAGGCCCAATCCTGACAACCCACGCAAAAGTAAAAATCCGCGCTATGACGAAATCAAGGCATCAGTGCTTGCCAGCGGGCTTAACACGGTTCCTAAAGTCACCCGCGATCCGGACGGAGAAGACGTTTACATTTTCAGTGACGGCGGAAACACACGCTACCAAATCCTCAGTGAGCTCTGGCAGGAAACGGGTGACGAGCGTTTCTATCGAATTTTAACCGTCTCTAAGCCCTGGCCGGGCCGTCTCAAATGCCTTGTTGGCCACCTTGCTGAGAATGAAGTCAGGGGAGACCTGACGTATATAGATAAAGCATTTGGCGTTCATAATGCGCGGTGTATTCAGGAGGAGATCCTGGGCCGTGCGGTGACATTACGTGAACTCTCGGAACTGCTGAATAAAGAGGGACTTCCGGTTGATAACTCTACTATCAGCAGAATGGAAGACACCATAAAGTACCTGTGGCCCTGCCTGCCAACATTACTGAACAGTGGCTTTCCCCGCCTGCAGGTTCTTTCTTTACTCCGTATACGCTCCCAGGCCAGTAAAGTCTGGGCGCAGTATGTTCATGAGTCAGTCCCTGCCATCACTTTTGATGAAGTTTTCTCTGCCAGTTGCCACCCATTTGATCACCCTGACAGTTATGCTTTTGAGACCTTCAGGGATGAGTTTATCGGACAGTTGGTGAAGGCTCTGCCGCATCCCAGCCTCAACTATGACCGCTGGCTGATTGAGCTTGACCCTAAGGAGCAAAAGCGCCGCGAGCAGTTTGGTCAGCCGCCGGCCATGCCGCCGCTTACGCTCAGTCATTCGCCGGAGCGTCCGGGCGGTAAGTCTGGGCCTGTCACCGTTCTGCCGGATGATAGCACCGGCGTCACGCCCGTTACCGGCCTTCGCTCAGGCACTCTTACCAGTTCAACCAGTCCCGAGCCGGCCCCTGAACCAGCGGGCAACATCGTATTGCCTGAAAGTCACGGCATCAGCCCCGGCAGCCTCTCACGCAGTGAAATCCAGAATGATCTCTTTGGAGGCCGTCCCGTTATTACCGGTAACGACGTTGACATTAACGGTGAACAGGGCGCGGGGCTGGTTTCTCCGGGCAGTCTTTCCCTTGCATCGGCGTTTGGTGAGCGGGATGACGCGGTGCCGGTATCAGCCGGGTCCGTAAGCTTTGCCGAAACCGGCCTTGAGCCTGTCAGCGACATCTGGCTGATCCCGGCTATGCAGGATGATGTTGAGCACCTTCAGGACATGGCCTACCGGCTGGTCTATGAAATTGCCGAAGCGATGGGCTGTGAAAGTGGCATTAACGAGGACAAAACCCCCGAGTCTGCAGGCTTTTCCGTCTCCGGCCGCAGTGATGAGTTCAGCCAGTTCCTTGCGGGCCTGTCCGGCTGCCTGCCTAATCAGCAGTGCAACATGTTCATGTTCTGCCTCAATTTTTTTGGTTCGCAGGACCCGGCTGACACGCCGGTTTTAGACGACATCATGGTGGTCAAAATGATGCGCCTTATCCGCATCATTCGCCGCCTGCGTGAGCTGCAGCGCCTTGCCGCAAAAGGGGGAGAAAATGTCCGATGACTTAAATGACGAAATGGCCCAGGCCAGCACAGCCTTATTTATTCAGCACGGCATTGACGCCATCCGCTCGCAACTCCGTTCTGATGAGCCGTCAAAAGCGTTCTGTGAGTGTTGCCGAGCTGACATTCCGCTGGCCCGTCAGCGTGCGATGCCCGGTGTGAAGCTCTGCGCAGGCTGCAAGGAAGTTGATGAGATAAAGCGTCGCCACATCGCGGGCGGTCAAAGAGGGGCGCGTCATGCAGGATAAGTCAAAACTCGCCAGACGTATCCGTCGTCTGATGGCCCTAGGGACGCAGAACAGTAATGCCCATGAGGCCGCCCGTGCGGTTGCCCTGGCCCAGCGCCTCATGCGCCGTCACGGCCTGACTGACGACCAGCTGGCGATGACCGGGATCAGCGAGTCAGTCTGTGAGCAACTGACCAGCAACGCGGAAAAAGTTCCTGCCTGGATGAATTCTCTGGCCACGGTGGTGTGCATGGCTACGCAGTGCCGGTGCTGGTTTGGCTGGTACGGCTATGTGACTCCGGGAGGATTACGCATGATCCGCAGGTCGCTTCATTTTTACGGCTTCGGTGAGCGTCCTGAGCTGGCCCTCTACATCTATACCGTCCTGCAGCGCAAGCTGCGGACGGCAACAGACAGCCATATGTCGACTTACCGCAGGCAGCGCATTAAGAAGAGTACGCTGCGCAGCCGCGCCGACCAGTTCCGTGAAGGCTGGGTCTCCGGCGTGTGGCAGGTGCTGCAGTCGTTCAGTACTTCCGATGGTGAAAATCAGGTGCTGCAGCGCTGGCTGACGCAGCGGCATTCCGGGCAGAACATGGCCGCCGTCAAAACGCGGGAGGGGAAACGCTGTCGCGGCGACATGTCGGCCCGCACGGCAGGATGGTTTGCTGGCCGCCAGGCCGAACTCAGTCACGGCCTGGCGGGTGCCCAGGCCACTCAGCAGCTTACGGTGGGAGAAACGCACAATGATTAACACACTTTTATGGTGTGCCTGCCTGTCGGGCTGGCTCTGTGATGCGGTAATGGTGGCCAGTCAGGTCGCTACAGGAGGTGGCCTGTGAGCCAGCAGAATCTATCCAGCGCAACGGCGGCCATTCTGAGCTCGCTGCTTATGGACATCAAATGCGGCAACATCCGGCGCTGCGAATCGCTGGGCATGTCGGTCGAGGAGATACGGGCGCTCAGCGGCCTCAGCCTCGACGAGCTGCACTA
Source organism: Pantoea deleyi (assembly GCF_022647325.1). Classification (NCBI taxonomy): domain Bacteria; kingdom Pseudomonadati; phylum Pseudomonadota; class Gammaproteobacteria; order Enterobacterales; family Erwiniaceae; genus Pantoea; species Pantoea deleyi. Next base: position 3,651,040 of record NZ_CP071405.1, on the reverse strand, counting down.
CATCGGTCAGTCAAAGGTGTCTGTTCTGGACGTCACAGTCAATCACGAGAATTTCTGGCTGATACTCAACCAGGCCCGTAACGAGCAGGCCCGCATGCTGATGATCGACCGTGCCCTTGAACTGGGCGGCTCCATGGAGCTGATGGACAAATACTTCGGCATGTCACCCTCTGACGTGAGCGCACGTCGTCGGCTGATGGGCATCGAGAGCCGTCAGGGCCGGACACAGTCGCTGACCGAGGAGCAGGACGCGCAGCTCTGGGCGGAGTGGAAAAGCGCCGGTCTCAGCTCACCGGAATCACATCAGGCGCTGGAGGCGATGATGCTTGCGGCAGAGCTGCACGGCCTGTCGCTGACCGCCGTGTGGACAAAGGTCTGCCAGTGGTGCCGGGAGGCATCACATTCCCTGTCCGTAACTGCGCTGCGTAAGGAGGCCTGATGCGGTTAAGTGATTTCACCCGGCGTCAGCAGGTCTCCCCGGCGGTTCGCCGCCAGGCTCAGAAGCTGTTTCTGGCAGTCTGCAGCGGTAAAAAGGTGTTCCGGCGGCTGGCCCGCAACGGCTACCTCAAGATTGATGTCGGCCCCTTCTGGCGGATCCTCAGCAAGGACGGAGGCCGGCAGTGGTGGCTGATGGACCATGAGACATATAACCGTGAAATACGCCGGTAACGGACGACCAGCGACGACCAGACAGTGCCGGGATTATCCCGGCACTGTGCTGTCTCAGGCAAAAAAGGGGAGCAAAAAATGAACATACCCGCCGACAGCATCGTGGCGCACACGCTGTCACGAATGGAAAAAAGCCTTGAGCGGAGGGCTGTCAGTGGCGACGCCGGCCAGGAACGGAGCGGCCTGCTGTTTATGGGTAACGTCCACGACGCGTTTCCCCGCCGGCTCTTTCTCGACAAGCGCCTGTCGCCGCTTGATAAAACGGCCTGGGTGATGATACGGCTTTACGCGCAGCAGAATGAGGGAGCGGTGTTTCCGACCTATGACGAACTGCAGGCGCAGCTTGCCTCGGCGCACTCTGACAAGGCCTCGCGTGAAACCGTGAGCCGCACGCTGCTGATGCTGCGGCTCACGGGCTGGATAAGCCTGTGCAAAAAGGTCCGCGACGAAAATGGCCGGGTCCGCGGCAACATCTATGCACAGCACGATGAGCCGCTTGGCTACCGTGATGCAGAGACGTTCGATCCGGGCTGGCTGACGCTGGTTGAGCAGAGCTGCCAGAGTAAGAACAAATCCGTGCGCATGACGGCGCTGGCCATCATTAACGACATTCTCCTGGACAAAAGTATGCGCCACCGCCACAGCCGCCTGGCGCTGATTGAAAGTCGCCTTAATGCTCCGTCGACACCGCTTGCCATGGTGGGGAAAAGCGGCGCGGTACGACCGGGTCCGAAAAACGAACCCGGTCAGGAACCCCGTGAAAAAAAACCTGAAATACTGAGTTCGGAATCCGAACTCAGTCAGGATATAGACGACAGAACACTGAGTACGGATTCCGAACTCAGTCTGAAATCAGGTACTTACAGCAGAGTTCGAAAATCGAACCTTAACGTACGTTCTTTCACACAGAGTGTGATTAAAACAACGTACGTCGCTGACGCGCCGACTCTGCCTGACAGCTTTCTGGCCATGCTGAGCAGTGAAGACCGCCAGATGGTCAGCGTGCAGTTCGGTGCGCTGCCGGTGCCGGTAGCTGAAGGGTTGAGCAGTTTGCTACAGAGACAGCTGCGTAAAGGTCGCCTGGCGAATCCAGCCGGCTGGATGTTCGCCATGCTGAAACGCGCCAGACAGGGCGAATTCCGGCAGTCTGAGGCTACGGGCACACCCGCAGTCCAGAGTGGAACGGAGCCTGCTAACGTTGTCTCAAACAGGCCAGCACCGGCTGCCGCCTCGTCCGTCACTGCTGCGGTGCTGCCTGAAAACCGGGCGACGGCTGAACAGGTTTTCGCTGCTATTGCCGCTATCAGGCAGCAGTTCAGATAAGGGATTAAGTGTCGCTGCTCAGAAGTCTGGTTTGTTGCCAGTGGCAACATGATTGAAAATCAAGCAAAGCATCTAAATGAAGCTACCGGTTAAGTCACTCTACTGTATACGCCAAATCAGGATTGATTAAAAAACACACTTGTTGCCAGTGGCAACAAGATTAAAAATTGAGTAGCGAGTTTAATCGTATTAATTGTCAACTATTTGGAATGTTAAACACCAACTGAATTTGATTAAAAAACATACTTGCTGCCAGTGGCAGCAAGGTTAAAAAATAAGCAAATTAAATTGCAATCAGCTGATTATGAGTTTCACATTGTCGTAAAACCTTAGATTTCAGGAAGATGTCGTTTCATCTTAACTGACTGCAGGTGACAACAATGGCTGACAACACAGACAAACGGACAGGTGCATTACAGTCCGAAATGACGATAGCGCTTCATACTAATTATGCAATCGGGCTCTGGCAGGGACGCAAACCTGAAAAAAATGATTCTGATAAGCCCGGGCGGCACGGGATCATCGGTATGCCTCAATTTTTTCAGAGAGCGGGCCAGATAAACCAGGATTCTCTTAAGAACAACCCCTGGGCTGATCAGGCGATGTTCCAGCTTGAAGAAAAAATCAGGTCTGCTTCTGACGCCATGACTTCTTTGCTGGAGCAGATAGAAAAAGACATGGGCATGCTGCCTAAAGGTGTGAAGGTCAGCGACGTTGAATCAGCTGAGCCACTTGATATTAATGTCTTTACCCGAACGCCTCTGGGCTATCGCTGTGTGTTCCTGCTCATGGGTTTTGATCAGTTTGCCAAAAAGGTCCTGCAGGCTTCGCACTATGGTCTGGTCACTCGCTCTAAGAGAGACCAGTATCTGAGCGAGGGTGGGCGCCTGCTGCGGCAGATTTACGGAACGGTACTCTCATACCGTCATGTTGACGCCACACGCATCGATGCCGCTGAGGACAATGAAATCTGGCGAAAAGCCTGTGAAGCAGTCGGCGAACCTGACCGGGCCGTTCTGCTCGGGGAAAAGCGATCGGCGTTTTCCCCGCTGGTTAATGAAGCCAGCGTGAACCTTCTGCGCCTGCGCTATAAAGCGGGTCAGTAAGCGGAGGCGGGTCATGCGCTTATTCATGTGTGAAAAGCCCTCTCAGGGGCGCGACCTTGCTGCCGTGCTGGGTGCAACCCGTCGCGGTGACGGTTTTATGACGGGTAACGGCGTTACGGTCACCTGGGCGATTGGGCACCTGCTGGAGACCGCACCGCCAGAGGCATACGGGCAGCAGTACGGCAAGCCCTGGTCGCTGTCTGCACTGCCAATCCTCCCTTCTGTGTGGCAGGTTGTGGTCAAAAAGGAGACACAGGAGCAGTTTAAGGTTATTGAGAAACTGCTCAGGCAGGCTGATGAGGTCGTCATTGCAACCGACGCCGATCGCGAGGGTGAAGTCATTGCCCGCGAACTGCTGGACTATTGTGACTGGGAAGGCCGGGTTCTGCGCCTCTGGTTTTCAGCACTTGACGAGCTCAGTGTCAGAGCAGCACTTGCAGATCTGCGCCCGGGTCAGGCAACACTCGGTATGTATTATGCCGGGCTGGGACGCTCCCGTGCGGACTGGCTGGTCGGCATGAACCTGTCACGGCTCTATACGCTTCGGGCCGCCGAGGCAGGTTTTGAGGGTGTGGTCTCGGTCGGCCGGGTGCAGACGCCCACGCTGGCGCTCGTTGTCCGCCGGGACCGTGAGATAGCGGCATTCGTGCCGAAGCCTTACTGGCAGGTTAAGGCCGTGCTCAGTGCTTCCGGTATCAGTTTTCAGGCATCGTGGGTGCCGGCCGCCGTCTATACGGATGAGGAAAAGCGCTGCATTCAACAGAACGTCGCCCTGCAGGTGGCGCAGCTCTGTCGGCAGGCGGGTGTTGCCACAGTGACCGAGTACGAAACGAAACGGGAGAAAGAGGCCGCCCCGCTGGCCTTTTCACTGGGTACGCTGCAGCGGGCCTGTGGAAAGCTCTGGAATATGTCTCCGCAACAGGTGCTGGACACCGCCCAGAGCCTGTATGAAAAGCACAAGGCCACAACCTATCCCCGCACCGACTGCGGCTGGCTGCCGGAATCAATGCGGGAAGAAATACCGGCCGTGTTTGATGCCATGGCGCGGACTGACCCTTCACCTGAATTCGCATCCCTGTTGTCACAGCTGGACAGAGGGTTTGCTTCCCGCATCTGGAACGATAAAAAAATCACGGCGCACCACGGCATTATCCCCACACGCAACGCCGTTCAGCTCTCGGCCCTGACTGAGACAGAGCGCCAGGTCTACCTGCTTATCCGCCGCAACTACCTGGCCCAGTTCCTGCCGCTCTGCGAGTCGGACGCAACGCGAGTTTCCTTTGATATTGGTGGCCAGCTGTTCCGCACGACCGGCCGCACTGAAGTCTTAAAGGGCTGGAAGGTGCTGTTTGCAAAGGATGAAGAGGATAAGCACGCAGCTGAGGAAGACAGCGCAGGTGCCCTGCCGCTGCTCAGCAAAGGGGCACAGTGTGGCGTTACCGACGCTGAGGTTAAGCAGCTGATGACCCAGCCGCCTGCACACTACAGCTTTGACACGCTGATTGGTGCCATGACGAATGCGGCTGCGTACGTTACGGACCTTCAGCTGCGTAAAATCCTCAAAGAAAACGCCGGGCTCGGCACTGAGGCGACGCGAGCCGGCATCATCGAGCAGCTGCTCAGCCGCCGTTTTATCGCGCTCAAAGGTAGTAAACTGCTGGCAACATACTTGGGGGCTGACGTCATTGATGCCCTGCCCAAGCAGCTGACCGACCCCGGTATGACCGCGCTCTGGGAGCAGGCGCTTGATGAGGTGGCCGCCGGACGGATGAACCTAAACGACTTTCTGCAGCGTCAGACCGTCTGGACCACGACGTTAGTCAGTCAGGGGATGCAGCAGCGCATCAGCATCCGGGTGCCGCCTTCGCCACCGTGCCCGCTCTGCGGCAGCAAAACTGCTCTGCGCAGGGGCCCTAAAGGAGAGTTCCGCAGCTGTACGCGCTATCCCGAGTGCAGAGGCATCATCAGTCTGGACAGTGGTAAGCGTAAAAGTGTCGGCAGGACTAAGTCGTCAAAAACAAAAAAGAATTAAGCCACTTTATCCGATTGCGGGCCGTTTGCGCCTTTGTTATTGTGACGCCGGCTCTGAAGCCGCACCCCGCGACTGCGGGCTCCGTCAGCATCTAATGCATGTGTTGCCGGAATACAGTCTGGCCGTCCCCGCCCACACCTGAGCGGGAGGCGACAAGGCACGAAAACTCCGTGAAGCCCGTGCCGGGCGCTGAACACGCCAGCGGAGCCACTGCCCAAGGCAGATTAACTAAAGGTCGATGGTGCAGACCCCCATGGCGGTGCCGCGAGGTGCCGCTTTTTATTATCCGCGCACTGATGAATTTTCACACGTAGCGAGATTGACAACCGCTGCGTCCCGATGAAAGATAAAGAGGCTAACCGTTGTCCTTCCGACAACTGCCAATGTTCCGGTGATTTGAGAGGAACGCTTTCGGGTAATCACATGCCAATGCCATCACAACCTGAGAGATGGCGCTTTCGGGCGGTTAAAACCTGTTTAACCTTTGCAAACAGGGACCTGTAATCCGGGTTAAGGTCCATTTCACCAATACAGCCTGTCGGCATTCACTGCTGACCCCGTGCGGGAAACTCTCTCCCGCACGGGACTGATGTTTCTCCGCACCCTGTTTCGTTTTACTCCGGAGATAACACCATGACTGCAACTGCAAATACCCCTGCTTCAAATAATGCCTCAGCTGCTGCCGGTACATCAGGTAACAGCCCTAAAGAGAAAGAGTATTTCAACCTCAACGTCAGCGGCATCGGCTATCTCAGTACAATACGCCGCGTTCAGGGCGCTAACGGCGAATTTACCTGCGCCGTGGTCAATGCCCTGACCGGTCCGACTGACAATGCCTCCTACACGCGTTTTGACGTCACCGTCGCGGGTGTAGAAGCAACCAGGCTCATTAACCGCTGTCACAAAGCGGTCGATGAAGAGGAAAAAATCCTGATTGGGTTTGTCCTCAGCGGCCTGAAAGCCGACGTGTTCACCCTTCAAAGCGGTGATCATGCCGGTGAATCCCGTCCCTCACTGAAGGCGCGCCTGATAAAGGTCGACTTCATCAAAAAGGGTCAGGATGTCGTTTACAAGGCCCCTAACGCTTCACAGACGCCAGAAACCGGTCCGGCCACGCAGAAGGCTTACGATCCGGAATCTTTCTAAAGCGTCACGGACACACCGTCGGAACACATCCCGACGGGTGTGTTCCTCTCAACCCCATTTCTAAGAGGAATTCATTATGTCCGCACGCGGCGTCAACAAAGTTATCCTGGTCGGTAATCTCGGTCAGGACCCCGAAGTTCGTTATATGCCTGGCGGTAAAGCAGTGACCGGTCTTTCGCTGGCCACTTCCGAAACCTGGCGTGACAAACAGACCGGTGAAAACCGGGAAATAACCGAATGGCATCGCGTCGTGCTGTTTGGGAAGCTGGCTGAAGTTGCCGGTGAATACCTGCGTAAGGGTTCACAGGTCTATATTGAAGGTCAGCTGAAAACCCGCAAATGGGAAGATAACGCGGGAACTACGCGTTATACGACTGAAGTAATTGTGGGCGTAAACGGAACGATGCAGATGCTGGGCGGGGCGAAAAACAGCACCAATACCAGTGGAAACAATAAGCCTTCAGGCCAGCAGAGTGGATGGGGCCAGCCACAGCAGCCACAGCCTTCTCAGCCACAACAGTCGGCTCCCAGAAATCCGGCGAACGAGCCGCCAATGGACTTTGACGATGATATACCGTTCCTCGGACACGGTTATGGCGTCTGCCGCAAAGCCATTTATGCAATTTCGTAAAGGATTCATTAAGTTAAACCTTCAGGAGCGCCAGTTTGACTGGCGCTTTTTTATTCACCATAATCGAGCCATGCACAGGGTAAAACGTTTATGCCCGTTATACTCAGAGTACGCGGATTCAAATTTTTCTTTTATTCAAACGAAGGTAACCCCCTCGAGCCTGCGCATATTCATGTTCGCAGTGCTGAGGGTGAAGCTAAATTCTGGACGCAGAGTGAAGTCCGGCTGAGTACTAATGATGGATTTGATTCAAGAACGCTCAGAGAGTTAACAAAGCTGGTTAAAGATAACCAGACGCTTTTTGTGGAGGCCTGGAATGACTATTTCAGCTAAAACGGTAAAGTTCGACGAAAGCACTATGTGGGTTGAGCTGAGCGATGGAAGAACTGTGGGAGTGCCACTGGTTTGGTTTCCAAAACTTCTCAACGCATCAGAGCACGACAGAAACGACTTTGAGCTGAGTAAGCGGGGCATTCACTGGGATGTACTCGATGAAGATATATCAGTGGATGGCCTTCTGGCTGGTCGTGGAGACGTGACTCATACTCATCACCATGTTGCATGATGATTCAGAGACTAAAACGCCAGCTCAAAGCTGGCGTTTTTTATAACTGACAGGAACTGCCTTTGGGATGTCAGATCAGAACCCGAAGCAAAATTCTTTTAATGAGCGTTGATTTGCGTGACTTTAAAGCTATCAGGCTTGAATTTGTCACTGACGAATGGAGCGCTGATTGTAAATTTTTGGTCGGACTCAATGTTGTTTGCTCCACTGATAGCCTCACCGATTACTACACCATCTTTTAGAAGATTGAAGTGAACAAAAATATTTGCCAATCTCTTGCCGGAAATATTTTTTCCGATGCCATCAATCTCATAAACACCGCCTGAATTCTGATTAAGCTTTAGGTCACTTACGTCCACCATTTTTCCCTCAGCATTGACATGGCCTGACGCGAGAGAAGCAAAAATCAGTGCTGAGACAAGTAATTTCTTCATAAAAAAATCCCTCTTAAATTTGAGTTAGACATTAATCGGTCGCATTGCTAATGCTTTATCGGCCATCTTCTTTTTTTTCTTTAATATCCAGACAGAGTTTCACATTGCTCGTGATTATGGCACAGCCAGAATAGCAGTCCTGATTAAGACTATTCCTGGGGTGGAACCTGATGGCAGTACCTTCCGGACCGACCGCAAAATGCGTCGGCATCATTGCCTGCACTGTCATGCTGACAGGCTGTATGAATACAGCCGCGACAGACACCGCGTCGGGGTATTCCCGCAGCCGTATACCGGCCCGGTTTGATGATATCTACCGTAATCGCTCTCCTGAGGTGGTGCGCTACGATCGCTACACCCTCGTGAGTACCCGGCCTGCCGATGCGCAGCTGGACCCGCTGAATCAGGTGGTCGATATCACCATGCCGGCGCAGCTGGTCAGCACGGTCGGTGAAGGGTTCCGCTATCTGCTGCTGGAGTCAGGCTATTCACTGTGCTCTGCAACCACCGCTGCGTTTTCTGAACTCCTGAGCCGTCCGCTGCCCGCCGTTCAGCGCACCATCGGCCCGCTGAAGCTCAGCGAGGCGCTTCAGGTTGTTGCGGGACCCGCCTGGCGACTGAAGGTGGACGAGGTGAACCGTGAGGTCTGCTTTGAGTTACGCGACCAGTACCGGAGCTTTTCAGCGCCCGTTGCCAGCCTGACCGCGACGCGCCCTGCTGTCAGCACACCGGTAACCAGGCCGTATACGGCACCGGTCGTGCAGGATAAAGCCGCATCTGTTCAGGCACCTGCATCCGGGCTTACCCGAAACCCCTTTACCGGCGACGTGGTCACGCCGCCCGGGCTCAGACCGCAGAGCCTCAGCGTACCCTCGCCGGTACTGCAGCAGGGTCAGGTGCCAGTGACTTCCTTAAGGATAACCTCCGCACCCGTGAAGCCAGCCCCTCAGTTAATCTCAGGTTCTATAACCCCCATGCCTGCATCAGTTTCATCTGGCTCCTCATCTGCTTCGCACCCGGTATCAGGCTCATCGCACACCGGCAGCAGGTCTGCGGCTTCCGGAGCCGCGTCGCTGACTACAGTGAATGCCGCCCCTGAAGTCTCAGCAGCAGTTCATCAGAAACCCTCTGCGGCAGTCACGCCGGCGCCCGCTGCGGACAGCCGCATCGTGTCAGCTTACGCAACCGGTACGCAGGTGACGTCACCTGCCACGGGCCAGACCTGGCGGGCTGAGGCGGGTACCACGCTTAAAGAGGCGCTCACCGCCTGGACGGCAAAAGCGCCCTGCGCCAGTGGCGGCAACTGGGTTCTGATATGGCCGGTTGCGCTGGATTACCGCATCGATGCCCCCTTGGTGTTCCATGGCAACTTCGAGTCGGCTCTGGTGCAGGTTTTCGATTTGTATCGCCACGCTGAGAAGCCCCTGTTTGCCGAAGCCAGCCGCATTCAGTGCCTGGTTTCGGTCAGCGATACGCCGGCGCCGGGAGAACGCTGAGATGGGGTTTGCCTGGCCCATTATCGCGCTGGCCCTGTTTTTCCTGTTCAGGGCTGAGGATGCGCAGCGCCGCTCCGCTGACGTTGTCTCTCAGTCAGCCGCGCGTGCCGCGCCGGACTCTCTGGCCAGCGACATGCTGAGAACGGCCGATGCGGTTAACGACTGGCGCCATGGCCGTCCGGTGGGTGACGGGCCGGTGTCAACCTCACAGACCGGGATGGTGCCGCTCCCTGACAGGCGAATTAAAAGCGTGATACAGAGCGGCCGACTCTGGGTCTGGCTCGCCGATACGCCCGGCGTGTATGCCGCGCTGCGCAGTCAGTCTGCCTCGTCCGCGCTGGTCCTGACCGTATCAGGCGGCCGCCTGCGTATGTACGACGGTACAGACATGAATCTTTCCCTGCCGTCCGGCGTGACGGAGGGGAGCATTGTTTACCTTAACTGAGGAACAGCGGATGTCACGCAACCCTTTAAAACTGACGCTGCTGGCAATGGCTGTACTGCTTTCCGCGTGCTCAGTCAAAGACGTTTCGACGATTGAAAAAGAAAACAACGCACAGGCTGACACAACCCGGCGCGTGCTGAAAAGCCGTCTGGATATGTCGCAGCCTGCCGTCGTGTGGTCGGATAAGCCCTGGGTCAACCTCAGGCCGATACAGCCCGTGATATCGGCACCGGACGGCGTAAAGCTGCCGTCCTGTCAGATCGTCCTGAATAACCCCGAAGGGCTGACGCTGGCGCAGATAGCGAGCCGCATCAACACCATCTGTGATTTCCGCGTCTTCATTTCACCGGAGGTGGCTGCCGCACTCATGCAGTCCGCCGGCGGTGGCGTGACCACCTCCCGGATGAGTGGCAGTCTCCCGGCTCCGGACGACAACGGTCGTGTTCCGCTGGCGCAGATGGGCATGCAACAGTCGCAGTTCACCGCCGTCTCCGCTGAGCCTCTCCTTTTCCAGGGAACGCGCTTTCTGGGAGACGCGCAGGAGGCCCTGAACATCGCGGCCGGCACGCTGGGCCTCTCCGTCCGGCGCTCAGCGGGCCGCGTGGATTTTTATATTCAGGACACGCGCACATTTCAGCTCGCCATCCTCAACACCAAAGTCAACAGCACCGCGTCGATAACGTCCGGTGCCGGGACGCAGCTGGGCGCAGAAGGCGGCACCGGCGGCACCAGAGGCGACGTCAGTTCGAATCAGAAAACGGACTATGGCATGAACAGCGACCTGTATAACGATATCCGCAAAACCGTTGAGCAGATCCTGACGCCGAAAAGCGGCCGCTACTGGCTGTCCGATGCCACCGGCACGCTCAGCGTGACGGACACCCCGGAGGTGCTGGACCGGGTCGGTCGGTACATTGATTATCAGAATAAAGTCCTGAGCCGGCAGGTTCAGCTTAACGTGCAGATTGTCCGGGTTACCCAGACCAGTAATGTCGACAGGGGCCTGGACTGGGGCCTTATCGTGAAAAGCGTCACCGGCTTTGGTGCGACACTCGGCAGCACCTTTGCCGGTGCGCCGAACAATGCCGGCAGCGCGGGTATTTCTATCCTGGATACGGCAGACGGCGGCGCAGCGAAGTTTTCCGGCTCACAGCTGATGCTGAAGGCCCTGGCTCAGCAGGGCAGCGTTACCATGGCGCTGAACCAGACCGATCCGACCGCTAACCTGACGCCTGTTGCTTACCAGCTCTCAAAAAGCACCGGCCTGCTGACCAGCTCCAGCTCGACGGCCGTTGCCAACGTGGGCGTTACGTCGAGTCAGACCGTCTCCAGCATCACGACCGGCCTGTTTATGACCATGCTCCCGTTCGTGCAGGAAAACGGGGACATTCAGCTGCAGTTTGCCTTCAGCTATACCACCCCGCCGGATGTTAAACAGTTCATCAGCAAGGACGGCAATACCCGCAACGACGTGGCTGACACCGCAACCGAAGGGCTGGCACGCAAGGTCAATCTGCGTGCCGGCCAGACGCTGGTGCTGACCGGCTCTGAACAGCAGAACGCCTCTTCAGACAAGCAGGGAACCTTCACGCCTGACAACTTTATCCTGGGCGGTGGCCAGAGCGGTGCGAAAAGCCGCTCCACGCTCGTCATCATGGTCACGCCGGTTTTACTGGGGCAGTAATGATGAAAATTCAAAAGAAAGCATCACCTCAGCTCAGCCCCGGCGTCACGGTCGGCGACAGGAAAAAACGGCTCGACTGGGTAGCCGGTATGCAGTGGGAGAAACCCCACGCACGGATTCAGTGGCTCCGGCATGGGGCCGCAGACACGCACTACCTCCTCATCGGACACCGCCCGCATGCCCTGGTGGGCAATGTCTCGCCCGTCCGGACCAGAAACCGCCTTTTTTCGCTCGCCGTGGCGTTTCAGCTCTGTGAAGGCGGCAACGTCTGGGGCATATACCGGCTGAGCCGCGAACGGGACAGCTGGGTGTTTCTCGCCGTCAGTAACGGTCACCTGTCCGTCATGGGCGACGTGACCGGCACCCGGACAGAGGTGCAGGCCGCCGCCGAGAACTTTCTGTTTTTTAATGATTCCGAATCGGGCGGACTCCGCTGTGCCGCCAGGGCTGAAGACGGTGTTGATGTGCTTGTCTTCACGTCGCGCCTGACCCGGTCGCAGCTCAGACGCTGTCGGCTCAGCCGTCGCGTGAGCCCGGCCGCGCTTGCGCTTCCTTCTTTACTGCTCATTTCCCTGCTGGGCGCTGGCTGGTATGCCAGAGACACCCTCAGTGAGCGGGCGAAACAGGCAGCTGACGACGCTGCGTTTCGTGCAAGGCTGGCCATGACGCCGGCAAAACCTGCAGCGCCTGCATCAGCGCCTCACCCCTGGGCACATCAGCTGCCGGTGCCGGACATGCTCAGCTTCTGCTGGCTGACCCGCGAGCCGCTTTACGCTTCGGTTGCCGGCTGGCGCGTGACCGATGCCGAATGTGTGCAGCAGGGTATCCGCCTGCGCTATATCGCCACGCCGGGCGCTACGGTGAGCGACTTTGCCAGACGCGTCAAAGAGTTATTTGGCCTCGATGCAGTATTCAACCTTCAGGAAGGCGGCAAAAACGGGGATGTGTTTATCCCTGCCAGGGTTGCCCCCGGGCAGTTCGCAGACGAAAAGCTGCCCGGTGCGGATGAACTGCTCATGCGCTTCATCTCTCACCTGCAGCGGCGAAACATTGATGTGAAGTTTGATGAAGTTAAGCCGCCTGTCCCGGTCCCCGGACAGGACATGAAAACCGCGCCGCAGGACTGGCGTATGTTCACTTTCATCATCAACTCCCGTCTGCAACCTGAACTGCTGTTTCAGGGGCTGGATATGACCGGCATTCGCCTGACGAGCGTGGCCATCTCTATGAACGAGCAGGCGAAGTTCAATTACACCATTAAGGGGAGCGTTTATGCGCAGAAATAATCCTGCGGGTCTCTGCCTGCTGTCATGGCTGCTGGTAAACGCTGCCACAGCGACAGCGGCCGGCAGCGCTCCGCTGCCGCCTAACGTCACCCTGGGCGAACTTGAATCCGCGCAGGCGCAGAACCTGCTGCTGGAGCAGAAGGTGCAGACGGCGCGGCTGCAGCAGCAGCTGCGCGAGAGCCAGACAGCCGTGACGTCTGCGCTGTCCCAGGCGGCGGTTGTGCCACCGCTCACATCTTACCCGTCTGCCGGTCAGATGCCCGCTTCACAGGCACAGGCTAAAGACAGCGGCAGCCCGGCTGCGACTCAGCCAGCCAGTATCAGGCTGGTCGAAATCTATGGAAGCCCCGGAAAGCTCCGCGCCCGCCTGCAGCTGCCCGGCGGCGGCATCGCAGAGGTGGTGAAAGGCGACCCGATCCCGGGCACGTCAAAGCGCGTGACGGCCGTTACCGAAACCGTGGTGCGTCTCAGTGACGACACCGAACTTTCATTCTGAGGTGAAGATGATCCCGGCTAAGGAAATCGCGGACTTTGTGTTTGCCGAGCACCACCCTGTACAGGGTGTCACGCTGCTCATTGATAAAAACCGCCGGCAGGATCCGGCCGTTCAGCGCTGGGCGATGGACTCGGCGAAACAGTATCCCGGCGCAAAAACCGAATTTGTGTCGCTCAGTGAGCTGAATCAGCGCCGTGAGGGTGCCGCCTCGCTGGGGCCTGGCGTGACGGAAGATGAACTGAGTAAAAAAGACGTCAGCCGTTCACAGGATAAAGTGCTGAGCTATTTCCGCCTGGCTAAGGAACTGAATGCATCTGATATTCACATGGAAATCAGCGCCGATCGCAAAATCACCGTGATCCAGCTGCGCATCCACGGCGAGCTGGAGGTCATTGACGAGCTGACCGACGAGGAAGGCACGACGCTGGCATCCACCGTTTATATTTCCATGTGTGACGTGCGCGAACAGTCTTTTGTGGCGGGCCGGGAGCAATCGGGACGCGTTAACGCGAAATTTGCGCGTCAGTCCGGCCTGTTCGGGGCCCGGTATGAGCACCGTCCGACGCCAGACGGCCTCATCCTGGTCATGCGCATGATCCCCGATGACAGTAAAAATATTCCTTCCCTGACTCAGCTGGGTTTTCTGTCTGAGCAGATAAGGATCGTTCTGCAGATACTTCGCCTTCCGTCAGGCATGGTGCTGGTGACCGGCCCGACAGGCTCCGGAAAAAGTGCCACCCTGCGCGTCTTCAGCAATATGTGGCTGACGCTCACCGGCGGAAAAAAGCGTCTGCTGACGCTGGAAAACCCGCCAGAGGGCCTCATCCCGGGGGCAATCCAGACGCCGGTCATGCCCGATAACAATACGCCTGAGGCCATCAGCCGGGCCTGGAACAACGCCAACGCCTCCGCGCTGCGGCTCGATCCCGATGCCATCCTTAACGGGGAGATGCGCGACCTTTATTCCATTATGGCGGGCATTTACGGCACTGAAACGGGACACATCTTTATGTCTACCCAGCATACGCTCAGCGCCATCGGCGCCCTGCGACGCATGGAGCATTTTGGCGTAGAGCGACAGCTGCTGGCTGATGCGTCCCTTATCACCGGTCTGATTGGACAGCGTCTGGTGCCGGTGCTGTGTGACAGTTGCAAAATCCCCTGGGCTGAGAAAGCGCCTGAGCTTGACAGCGATACCCGTGAGCGCCTGGAAAAGTACTGCACCGTGGACGGCGTCTGCCGCCCGGGACAGCTTTTTTTCCGCAATCCGGAAGGCTGTGACTGCTGCCGCAAAGTCATCCCGATCACGAAGCGCGTGGTCAGCAAAGGCATCACCGGGCGTATTGCCGTGGTGGAAGCGGTGCGCACTGACGCCATGATGATGCAGTTCTGGCTGAATCAGGGACCGGCCGTGGCCCGTCAGTACTGGGTCAGTAAAGGCGGGATCACCCGCGTGATGCACCTGCTGCGCTATCTGGCTGACGGCCGGGTTGACCCGCTTGAGGGTGACCTTGTCTGTCCGCTGGACGAAGATGAGCTGATGCGCTGCGGGGTGCCCCATGTCGCGTAATCTGCGCTTTCGCACTGAGCGGGACATGTCCCTCCCTGAAAAGTGCCGCTATCACGCCGTCAGGCTGACCTTCACCGGCGCACATCGCCAGGTGTTTTACGAAAACATGCGTTTTCTGCTGGAAAACCGCAGGCCGCTGGACGGATCGCTGAAAATGATTGGCGATGTTCATACCAGTTTCGGTGAGAAGTGGCATCCCTTCCGTGAACTCACCGAAGACTGCCTGGAGGGGCTGCGGGATAACTCGCCGGGGCGGACTCTGGGGGATGTGCTGGCGGCATGGGTGCCCTATGAAGAGGCCGCCCTCATCAGTGCGGGCATGAAGACGGGCAATATACCCGTTGCACTGAAGCAGACGGACAAACTCATCAACGCCCGTGGGCAGATCCTGGGTCAGGTCGTATTTGCGTCGGTTTACCCACTGGTGCTGGTCGTTCTGGGCGGGGGGCTGCTCGGGGTCAATAACCTCTCACTTATCCCGATGCTGAGCAGAATATCTGACCCGGCAGGCTGGAGCGGTGCGCTCGGATTCATGAAGGGGCTTGCTGACTGGACGGAACGCTGGGGCGCAGTGTCAGCTGTTGCCGGTGCAGGACTTATCGCGCTCAGCCTGTGGTCGCTTCCCCGCTGGCGCGGGAGTCTGCGGCGTTTTGCCGACAACTTTCTGCCCTGGTCTTTATATAAAGACCTGCAGGGTGCGGTGTTCCTGATGAACACCGGTGCCCTTCTGGGGGCGGGCGTACCCGGGCTGGAAGCCATGCAGCTGCTGCACAGCTTTGCGCCGCCCTGGCTGCAGGAGCGCCTTGAGGCGGCGATGGACGGGATGAGTGAGGGCAACTCTCCCGGCATGGCGCTGCGCAAAAGCGGCTATGACTTCCCGAGCCGCGAGGCCGTTAACTACCTGTCACTGCTTGACGACGGAGACGGCTCCGCTGAGCTCATCAGCAATTATGCCGATCGCTGGCTGAAGCAGACGCTTGAGCGCGTTGCCCGCCGGGCCAGCGTGACCCGTCTTTTATCCATGCTTCTGATTCTGGGGTTCTTCGCACTCATCATCCTGATGGTCATGCAGATCCAGGACACCAGTTCACTTAACCTTCACTGAGGACACACCATGTCTGTACCAAACGATAACGTAAAAGGCTACCCGGACCGGGGCTGGGGATTTATGGAGCAGGGTGCCATCGGCCTGGCTTATGTCATTGTCGTCGCACTGGTCGTGGGGGGGATCTGGAAACTCTTCAGTGCCAAAGACGCCGCGACGGAGGTGACCAGCCTGCAGACCATGATGAGTAACGGTACCGCGCTGAAAACCGGTAACGGTTACGACTTCAGCAGCGGCGCGGCCATGACCGGTTTCCTGATCCAGAAAGGCGGGGCTCCGTCCGGGTTTACCGTTCACGGCACGGCGTCATCCGGCACCGCGACCCTGACCAACAGTTATGGCGGATCGGTGATTATCGCGCCGGTGGCTACCAACGGTTATAACAACGGTTTTTCCGTGACTTCACAGAGCATACCGCAGGCCGGCTGCATCGACATCACCACCCGCATGATGGCAGCCGGCTCCGCGAGCTCAGTATCCATCAACAGCACCGACTTCAGCAGCGGCCAGGTCAGCTCTGAGGCCATCGGTCAGGCGTGTACGGCGGACAGTGGCCGGTCGGGCAATAACACGCTCGTCTTTACCCACAACGGCTGATGTCATGTCCCGTCCGCTGCTGACGCTGTGCGTTTTACTGTTGCTGTTCTGCGCCCGCGCCCGGGCCTTCTGCTTTGACGCAGCGGGCGCAAAATATCATATAGACCCGCTGCTGATTCAGGCGATTGCAATCGGTGAGAGCAGCCTGCAGCCGGGTATTACTCACATTAACCGGGCGCCCGGAACCGGGCGGCCCGTCAGCACCGATTACGGCCTGATGCAGGTGAACTCCTCTCATATTCCGGCGCTCATCGCGAAGGGCTTTATCAGCAGCCCGCAGGATCTGCTGACGAAACCCTGCCTCAACGTGCAGATAGGCGTCTGGGTTCTGGCCACGCATTTTCAGGTGTGCGGCATCAGCTGGAACTGCCTGGGCTCGTACAACGCCGGGTTTCGTAAAGACCGGCACGAAACCCGCGAGTCCTATGCCAACCGCATTTATGCCATTTATAAAAAACTGCTGTTAAAAGAGCGGGGAATTAAACTGTGACACTGCTGACCCTGAGTATGCCCTGGCAGTTTGCTGCCCTGATATTTCCTGTATTCGTACTGCTGTTCCGGCTGCTGGCTAATCAGGTATGCACCAGTCTGCGGCCGTATCCTTTGGTCACTGACTGCGCCGACACGGCCACGTCAGGGATTGTCTGGCTGTATGCGTGTGCCGCCACGGCCGTCGTTCTGGCTCCGGTGTCAGTCAACCTGCCGGCGTTGTTTTTTCTGATGTTTCTGTTCAGGCTGACGCTGGCCGATGCGCTGACAGGCCTGCTGCCCCGCAGTCTGACCGTCAGCTGTCTGCTGGCCGGTCTGGCGGCGTCACTCTGGCATCATGATTCAGATATGAGGGCTGAGGGCGCAGCGCTACTGAAGCACCTGTTTTATGCGATTTTCATGATGCTCACAGCCAGTGGATTTCGCCTTGTCAGCCTCGCTGTGCATGGTTATGAAAACCCCGCGACCGGAGATGTCTGGCTGTCCGGGGCTGTCTGCACCTGGCTGGGATTCCAGGGTTTTCACGCCGTGGTGACCGGGTTCCTGCTTTTCACTCTGTGGCAAATACAGGCGCGCCGCACGTCTGAAGGTGGCCCGCTTGGACCCTGGCTGGCCGCCGGCGCCGTGATAGTGACATTAATTCAGCTCTATCAGCCCCTTATTATCTGGTGAATACTATGTCCTCACGCATACATCCCGATCGTGGCTGGGCCTTTGCCAGCACCGGCGCTGCCCTCATTGTTCTGGTTTTTATAACCGCCTGGGGCAGCTCACTGATTCAGGACTGGAATGCCCGGCAGAACTGGCTCAGGAGCGCCACGCAGGCCTCGCGCTTCACGCAGGCCGTGAAGCGCTACGCGGGCCGGTATTACGATACTCTGCTGTCGACCGCACCGGTCACGGTGACCCCGGCCATGCTCAAAAATACGGGCTTTCTGGAGCCGGGATTCAAAGAAACCAACGACTACGGCCAGCAGTATCTTGCGTCTGTGGTGCGTAATGCGTCGCAGAATAACCAGCTGCAGGCGCTGGTATACACGCAGAACGGCAGTCCGCTGCCCTTTATGGCCATGGATCAGATTTCCGTCAGCATTAACGCAGGAATGGGGGGATATATCATTACAGCGGGCACCGTGACCGGCGCCCGGGGGGGCTGGTCCGCCCCCCTTCAGACCTTTAATGCGAACACCACGCCCGGCCATATTGCGGCGCTTCTGACCACGGATGACCTGGGTGCATCCCGCGCCGAAAGCGACCGGCTTTACCGGTTTGCGGTGAACGGCAAACCCGACCTTAACACCATGCATACCAGCATCAACATGGGCGGTAATGACCTGAACAACACCGGAAACATCAACGCGGCAAACGGCAGCTTCAGCAGTAACGTTACGGCAAATGGCACTGTCACAGGTCAGGACGTGAATGGCCGGGGCAACGTCAGCGCCGGAAACGCTGTTTCGGCAAATGGCGTCGTGACCGGGCAGGACGTCAACGCGCGGGGTAATATGTCTGCGGGGAACAGCATTACCGCCAATGGAGATATCCGCAGTACCGGTGGCTGGTTTATCACCCGTGACGGCAAAGGCTGGCTGGATGAGTCTCACGGCGGCGGTTTTTACATGTCCGACAATGACTGGGTCCGTGTTATTAATAACAAAAATATTTATACCGGTGGTCTGATACGGGGTGGCAACGTCAGGGCTGATGGTGATATTTCGGCGGGAGGCATTCTCTATCAGGACAGTGTTAATGCGGAATACACAACCTGTCGCCCTGAAGGTGCGATTAGCCATCAGGTAGGCGGAGCCATACTTTCATGCCAGTCCGGAGTCTGGCGACGGATGTCTGCCACCAAAACTATTGTTTCAGCATCTGCAGATGTGATGCGTTTTTCCGCAGCAACGGCAACCTGTCCGGCTCCAAAAAAAGTCGTGGGAGGTGGCGGGAACTGTGAAAGTCTGAGCCATCAGGGAACTGTATGGCTGGTCACATCCATTCCGTCAGGTGATGCATCATGGTTTGCATACTGTGATTCAACGAAAAACCAGGTAATTCGATCAACAAGCTACGCCATTTGTGAATAAGACATCAGCTTTATCGAAGGCATTTCTTGATCAGCACGAGCAACAGTCTGAAAGGCTCAATTCATATAGCTAATTTTTTATTACTGCTGGCTTTACACAAAACATGCAAAGTCCATTAAATCTTCAGAACCGGCTGATGAGTTAATCATCGTCATTGTATCGTGAATTTTGCACCTTATGGCCGTTCTGCTGAGCAGCCATAAGGAATTCACCGATGTCTCTTACCCACGCCTCACCCGATGAACTGGTGCCGGAAGTCACCGGCACTGGTCATGCTCCGGATGAGCCAGCCCATGATGATGTTCCCTCATTACTCCGAAAACCGCCGGTTGATCTGCGCAGAGTAGCCCGTCACGTCAGTCTCGGCGTGCTGGTTGCCGCACTGCTTGGCACCCTGACTGCCTCAGCGGTGCTTCTGTATAAAGTGTCAAATCTGACTATCCGGGTTAACACGCTTGATGCCGCTTTCCGAAGCGGACAGATAGGCCAGCTGTCTTCGAACGTTACCGCGATGCAGGAAAAGCTGAAAACGCTGGAAAAACAGGTTACTGCACTGGAGCCGGTGCAGGACAAAATCAGCTCCCTCTCCTCTGATCAGCTGAAACTCAGCACCCGTGTGAATCAGCTCAGCGATGCCGGCCTCAGCGATCATCAGTCTGTACAGCAGCTGCAGCAGCAGGTGGAACAGCTCAGCCAGTCGGTTCAGACGTCGGCTGCGGCACTTGAATCGCTGAAACAGCAGGCCGCGGTGACCCCCAAAGCCCCTGAGACTGAGAAGGCAGCACCGCAGCTGTCCCGCAAGGTGGTCTCTGTCCCAAAAAAGACTAAACGGTCAGTCAGGCACGCGGCGATGCCGGCTGCACCGTTCGTGCTGACCGGCATTGAACGCCGGGGTGGCCAGACGTTCGCCGTGGTTATTCCCCGGGGCGTTGACCTCATTTCGTCGATGCGCCTGCTTTCGCCCGGTGACGGTTTTATGGGCTGGACCCTGCGTGCGTTTGAGGGCAACGCCGCACTGTTCAGCGTCAGCGGCAGCGCCGTTCGTGTTCAGGTTCAGTAAAAGGACAACTCATGAAAAAAACACTGACTGCAGCGTTAATATTACTGTCGTTCCGGGCGCTGGCCGCATTGCCGCCGGATTATGAAATGCGCAGCACCATTGCGCCACTTCAGGAAAAGAGCTCATCGCAGCAGAACACAGAGCAGCAGGCACAGCAGTGGGGCCTGTCTGCGAGCGACTGGAGCCGGTATCAGACGCTGATGAAAGGCGGGCGCGGGATCATGTCACCCGGCCTGGATCCGCTGACCGCACTGGGCGTTGAGACCGATAACAGTGCGGAACGCCGCCGCCTGGCCGAACTCTGGGTGAAACACGAATACCAGCGGACCGAAAAGGAGCTGGCCTTCCAGCGCGACGTCAACGCCGCCTGGCTGCGCCTGTACCCGGAAACGCTCGCGGTCAACATGGGCACCAACGCAGCCGGCATCGCGCACGACACGCAGGGACGTCTGGCGCTGTTCCTCAGAGAAAACTGCTCACGCTGTGATGCGCGTCTTGCCGCCGTTCTGGCTGACAACCGCCCCGTCGACCTCTACCTGGTTGGCATCGACAGCGATGACGGCCTGCGTGCCTGGGCCGTCAGACACAACATACCGGTGGAAAGAGTCCGCAGCCGTCAGATTACGCTCAATCATGACAATGGCCTGTGGTTCAGGTACGGCATGGGTCAGATGCCGGTCATTCTGCAGCAGGGGGAAAGCGGATGGCAGGTCGCGGCGTACTGAAGCAGGCAGCTTTCCTGGCCTGCCTTGTCAGCTGCGCCTGCGGGGCGGCCGATAGGCGGCAGGTCATTCCGGATGCCTACCGGCAGATAGCGGCTGCAGAAAGAGTGCCGGCGGAGTCGCTTTATTCACTGGCCATGGCGGAGAGCACCCGCAAAACCGCCTGGGGTACAAAACCCTGGCCGTGGACCATTAACGTCGCCGGCCGGGGTTATCACTATGAAACGCGTGAAGCGGCCTTCACCGCACTGCTGGGATTCGTGCAGCGCTGGCCACTGAAGAACATCGATGTGGGCGTCGCTCAGGTCAACCTGGGCTGGAACGGGCATTTTTTTCCGGCCTACCGCGATGCCTTTGACCCGTATCTCAACCTCCGCGCCGCCGCCCGCATTCTCCGGGCCTGTTACGAAGTACGCCCCGGCAGCTGGTTAAACGCGGCAGGCTGTTATCACCATCCTGCCGGCGGTAAAGAGGCGCAGACCTATATTGCCATCGTCCGTCGCAGACTCGGCCAGATTGCCCCGGTTACATCCGGTGCGCAGTCTGTCACGCCGGCCGAACTCGCCAGTAACACCCTTACCTGGATCGAACCGAAATGATGAAACGCAACAGCCTTATCCGGAACGTTTTTTTCAGCGTGTGCCTGCTCCCGGTCGTCGCGGGAGCCAGTGCTGCGCTGGTTGTCGTGGGTGACCTTGGCGGCGAGTCCACTGCGCCGTACTTTGATGCCATCAATGCTGATAAAGATGCTGTTGCCGGCACACCGTCTGTGCAGGCTGCGCCGCCAGAATCGCTGTCCATATCCGACATGCTGCCCGTCACCACGCCGGAAATGAGTCCGGGCCCGGTATCGCCTCAGGCGCTTGAACTCTCAGGCATGCCGCCGGTATTTGTTGTGGGCGACGACAGCCTTTCAACGCAGTGGCTTTCACGGCATGCAGCAGAGCTCAGTCAGATGCGTGCCACAGGCATGGTCGTCAGCGTGAAAGACGCATCTGCTTTGAGCGCGCTTCGTGCACTTGCGCCGTCTGCTGACATGGTGCCGGTCAGCGGCGGTGACCTTGCCCGCCGTCTGCACCTGACCCATTACCCGGTACTGATCACCGATAAGGGGCTGTCACAGTGATGCCGGTGTCAGTTATTGCAGAGCTGATAAGGGCGCATCCGGTCAGGGTTGCGGTCGCTTTGGCGCTGGCTCTTTTTCTGGTGTGCCTGCTCTCTCTTTTAGGTATCCGGAGCGCCAGCGGGCGTCGCCACCGCCGCTATCAGAAGCGTGCGGCATCAGCACTCGCCCGCCTGCCGCAGCTGCGCGACGACGCTGCCCGCATGGTCTGGCTGCGCAAAATGAATCCGTATGTCTTTGAGGAGATGCTGCTCACGGCACTGTCCCGTCAGGGATTCCGGATTAAGCGAAATGCCCGCTACAGCGGGGACGGCGGCATGGACGGTCAGGTCTGGATAGCCGGACAGCGCTGGCTGATTCAGGCGAAGCGCTACGGCGCCTCGATCAACGCCCGCCACATCGCTGCATTCGGAGAGCTGGTCCGCGATGAAGCGTGCCGTGGGCTGTTCATTCACACCGGCCGTACGGGTGAAGTCAGTCGCGAGGCCTTCAGATGTTATCCGGACGTCACGCTCATAAGTGGTCAGCGCCTGCTTCAGCTGCTGAACGCTGACCGCCGGTGGCTGGATTTTCACAGCAACGCATGCCAGCTGCTGTCTCAGCCGTCACTTACCCGCTCCCGTTCACTTATAAGGTAACCCGTTATGCGCATGTTCCTGAAAACCATCCCGGCCGCTGTCAGTAACTTTCTGGAGTCAGTGTCGTTGGATAACGCATTTTCCGCCATCATGATCCCTGTACTCTGGCTGCTGATCTTAGTGGCCTTCCTCTTTCTTTACCTGCTCAGGATCGTATTTCTCTGGCCTCTCATATTTTTCACAGCCACGACAGCCGTCATCATTATCCTCATTCCGGTTCTCACGCTGATAAATCCGCTTTTTACGCCTGATGTTTTGACGCACGGGATGATGAGGGTGTTCCACCAGTTACCTTCTGTGTGGCTGGCATTGATACTGCTGAGCTTAACGGCCGACATGCTGCTGTTTTTACATCGGGAACACAGCCGGGAGTTTGCGGGGGTACGTGATCGTATATTCAGGCGGGGCATTATTCAGGCCGGTGAGCGGTCGGGTCGCGGTGGTGATTTAACAGATAAGCAGAGACGCTGAGACGGACATGAGCAATCGTTACGTTATGGAGTCGCTGCTCCGTCCCGCCGTCGAGCTGTATTCGGCAACCGTGGCCGGCAGTGCCACCTTCATCTGCCTGATAGCGCCCTGGTCTGTCGCGCTGGCCCCCTCGGTGAGCTGGGTAACCGCTACGGGATTTGGTGTGCTGGCCCTGAAGCGCACCTCGCAGGGGGTAAAAATACTGCGCTACCGGCGCAATATACGCCGCCTTTCGCGCTATGCACTGACCAGTGACCAGATACCCGTCAGCCGCCGGCACCTTTTCCTCGGAAAAGGTTTTCAGTGGTCGCCCCGCCATACGCAGCGGCTGATGGAGGCCCGCCGCCCTGAGTGCGAAATCTACGTCCAGCCCTCATTAATGTACCGCATGGCCCGGGAGCTGGAAAAAAAGATGGAATACAGCCTGCCGTGGCTGTGCCGGCTCACCCTGGCGGATTCCGCCCTCAATCCGTTCCGGCCGCTGCCCCCGGTGGGCGGCAGCTCTGTTTATCACGGTGTTGAGCCCGATGAAGTTAACGTCATGTCTGATCTGGGCGAGCGCGTGGGCCATATGCTGGTCATGGGTACAACCCGCGTCGGCAAAACCCGCCTGGCTGAGCTGCTGATTACGCAGGATATCCGCCGGCGCAACGCCGCCGGTGAGCATGAGGTGGTTATCGTGTTCGACCCCAAAGGCGACGCCGACCTGCTGCGGCGCATGTATGCCGAGTCGCACCGCGCAGGCCGTCAGGATAACTTCTGGGTCTTTCACCTGGGCTGGCCTGACATCAGCGCACGCTATAACGCCGTGGGCCGTTTCAGCCGTATCTCCGAGGTAGCGTCGCGCGTCGCGGGTCAGCTCTCCGGCGAGGGGAATTCCGCCGCCTTTCGTGAATTTGCATGGCGGTTCGTCAACATCATTACCCGGGCGCTGGTTGCCCTTGGCCAGCGCCCTGATTACAACCTGATCTTACGTTATGTCACCAACATCAGCGAACTCTATGAGACCTATGTCGATAACCTGCTGAGTGAGAAGGCACCGGCGCTTATGGGAAGCATGGAAGCACTGATGCAGGCCGGCATCAGTGAAAAAGACCTGCCGCGTCACCTGCAGGGCAGAGCGAACGGCACGAAAATCTGGGCGTCTGAGCAGGTGCTGGGCAGTCCTGAGGGGAAAAAGCTCTGGGACCCGGTGCTCGATGGACTGCGCAGTGCAGTGCAGTATGACCGGACGTATTTCGACAAAATCGTGGCCTCGCTTCTGCCGCTGCTGGAAAAGCTCACCACGGGCAAGACCGCCGCGCTGCTGGCGCCCGATTACGCCGACCTTAACGATCCGCGACCCATACTCGACTGGCACAACATCATCAAGTCACGCGGCGTGGTCTACGTCGGCCTCGATGCGCTGTCCGACCCGGTGGTGGCCGCCGCCGTGGGAAACAGTATGTTCGCCGACCTGGTCTCTGAGGGGGGACATATTTATAAATTCGGGCTGGGTGATGAGGGTGAAGAAAAAGCCGGTAAGACCGTAATCAACCTGCACTGCGATGAGTTTAACGAGCTGATGGGGGATGAGTTTATTCCGCTCATCAACAAAGGTGGTGGCGCCGGCTTCCAGGTCACGGCCTATACGCAGACACTGTCCGATATTGAGGCCCGCATCGGGAATGCGGCCAAAGCCAGCCAGGTCATCGGTAACTTTAACTCCCTGGTCATGCTCAGGGTACGTGAGAAAAACACGGCCATGCTGATGACTGATCAGCTGCCAGAGGTAGGGGTATATCAGAAAACCCTGACGTCCGGCGTGACCGACGTCTCCCGCCCGGGTGAAGGCACGGACTTCAACAGTAACGTTAACGATCAGGTGACGCTGGTTAAGGTGCCGATGATAAGCCCCTCCGATATCATCAACCTGCCAAAGGGCCAGGCCTTTGCGCTGCTGGAAGGCGGACGGCTGTGGAAAATCCGGATGCCGCTGCCGGTCAGCGACCACAATGACCGCTTTATGCCAGCGAGCCTGAAACAGCTGGCTGACACCATGGAGAAAAATTACCAAAGCCATGATTCGTGGTGGACGGGCGGCGACATAGGAAGTCCGGGAGGCCCGTATGCCCCGGAATGATGATGTTAATAACCAGAACAGTACGCCCTCAAAGCCCCGCCAGTCGGGCCCGTTTACGCTGCTGCTGTGGGATCTGCCGGTGAGTCTGATGGGTATCCTGACTGGCTCACTGCTCGTCAGCCTCGGCGTTGAGTACGCCTGCATCACCTTCCTGTGGCCGGACGAGGGCGCCACACACAGCTATCAGGTCATGGTTGCGGAAAGCCACTGGCTTTCAGAGGGATATACCCGAAGCCTGCTGATGAACACGCCGGTTGAAACCATCACCCGCTGGGTACAGGTCGCGTGGCACTGGCTGTTTGTGGATAGCGGGATCAGTCACTGGCTGGCCTCATTCAGGGAAACGGGACCGACGGGGAACGGCCTCATTCCGTCGCTCAACGGTTTTGGTGCATCCCTTATCAGCTGGCTGGAAGAGTACCTGCAGGCCACGCTCTGGGTGACGCTGGTTTTCTTTATCCGGGTAATGATCCTGTTTCTCAGTATTCCGCTGTTCGGGCTGGTCATCATCACCGGCATCGTGGAAGGGCTGGTCAGGCGCGATCTGCGTCGCTACGGGGCGGGTTATGAGTCGAGCTTTGTCTATCACCACGCCAAACGCTTTATCAGGCCGGCGCTGTACGGGCCCTGCATGCTGTATCTGGCCTGGCCAACGGCCGTGTGGCCAAACCTTTTTCTGCTGCCCTCCGCGTTGCTGGCTGGCGGCATACTGGCTGTGGTCACCGCTTCGTTTAAGAAGTATCTTTGAGGCGGTATCTGTGTGTGTTTATGGGGAAGTATGCCCGCAGGGCCTGCGCCGCTGCAGGGCAGGCCTTTTTTTAAGGGCTTAAAAGGAGGTTCACAGGCTCATGCCCAGAACATGCAGCGTGACGTGTTGGGTAGCAGTGTTGAAGAAATTATTTCGTATATATGCCATGCCCTGCTTTTCATAAAATCTGCGTGCACGAGCATTTTCTTTAAGCACTTCAAGCCACAGAAAATCACTGCCTTTTTCTTTTGCCATATCGGCAACTTCATTGAATATAAGCTGACCGTAGCTTTTACCTGTTGTACCTTCGGAAAGGTACAGTTTATTCAGGAGCGTTCCTTGACGTGATGTTCCCGGAATCTGGCATTGCCATGTGACTTTTACAAATCCAACCGGCGTCAGGGTCTCAGCGATATACCAGTTAACTGAAGGCTCAGCCAGGCTGCTTACGATAGCCTGTAACGAATACTCCTGCAGAAGGAACTCATCCAGTTCCTCCCTGCGGGTCCAGTACTTTTCAAAATGATGGGTGTATGTTCGGACACCCAGCTCATTCAACAGCGAAGCATCAGAATGTCGTGCTTCGCGCAGAATTAATGTCATTCATTTATCTCTGACTGTGTAGGTCATCGTGTCGTTTAGGGGAAAAGCCAGCGTCCGGCTTCAGCTGACTCAATCAGCATTCTGACGGTAAGCGCTGCAGGCTCATGATGGTCCGTGCGCATATATTTTGGCAGTATGGCGTCAGGCAGGAAGCGTATCCCCTCGTTAGGAAAGTATTTTCTGAACTCAAAATGAGTCATGTCGACGCCAAATTTCTCTGCATACTCTTCAATAAAATCAGTGGCCTCTTCAGGCAGTACCATGTGGTTCCCCGTGCTTAGTGAGACATCATCTGTCATTTCCCAGAAGTATTTTTTAAGCAGGTTTCTGACCTGAACTGAAGTTTCCATGAGCTTAATCCTTTTCACCCGTTATCAGTCGGTAGCGATGTATGACGTTATTCGTAATGATGGAGATGTCATAAGCAGTAATGACGGCACCTATCCATGGCACCCAGCGACCAACGTAAGCGCCCACGCTCGTTGTATAGGCCCATTGTCCACGAATCATGCTACCGATTGTCAGCGTCCTGCGGCGGTTCGCAAATCGTTTTTTGATCAGTTTGCGCGTTATCATCGAGAGAGGACTTGTGCCTGTTGTTGCCGTCCTGGCATCCAGTTTTCCGGAGACGGGTATAAATGGCAGGCTGGCCAGCATTGAGGCGACGGCCAGAATATCCGTGATGCCGCTGAAGGTTTTAGTAAACTCATCAAGGATCAGCCACATCAGCAGCTCTTCTTTATCAACGCTCATGCCGTCAAAGAAATACTTCCCGCCCAGCTGCTCGGTCGTGTCCATGTGCCCTTCGCTCCGGTTGTGAATCCACTGTTCGGTTAATCATCGCCCAGCCGGGACGCGTTTAGCCAGAAACAATCTGCTTTTATTTTCAGAAATCCATAAAGATTTTACTGCTGTCAGGCGAGCGCGGTTGCGTCACTCTCACCGTCATCTGTTACCCGGGAGAACCGTACATGCGCCGTTTACCCCCTTTCATTGCACTCCTTGCCTGCGTTATGCCCGTCATGGCGTGCCATGCCGCCGAAAAGGACGAGCTGGCGCTGGTGATGCGCCAGCTGGATCAGGTCCAGGCGGGCCTTGACCGCGCCCGCGTGGTGGCGAATCAGGATCAGGATGCCCGCTTTTACTTTGACTATCAGCAGGCCACCCGCGACATCGCGACCATGAAGCAGGGTATTTCCACCTACCTTGAACCGTCCCGCGCTCAGCCGTATGCCGGTTCAGCCTCTGTCACTGGCCAGTACCGGGCACAGGAGCCGGCATGGCGATGAACGGCGCACAGACTTCGGGCTGGGCGGCAGGCACCGGCAGCAGCCTCACTCCCGGACAACTGAACATCCTCATTCTGAGCACGCTCGCCGTTGTCATGCTTCTGTTTTCTGCCTGGTCGCTGGTACAGGCTTACCGTGGGCTCGCGTCCAAAACTGTAAGATTTCAGCAGATCAATGAGCTTTTCATCCGGCTGGCGATCCTCTGGCTGCTGACACTGTTTTTCTTCTTTAACTGAAAGGATACCCGCTATGAAGTGCATTTTTCTGATGAGGCTCTGCCGTGCCGCACGGTTACGCGCAGCGCAGCTGATGTTGCCAGTGATATTGACGGCAAACCAGGCATGGGCTGGCCTGCCCAATGTTGAGCAACCGACAACGGGTGGCGGTGGCGGATTATGGAATACATGGATGGCCTACATCAAGATGGCAGGCCTGGGGTTTGGTCTTCTGGTCACCGTCGCGGCCTTCCTGGCGGTGGCGCATGCCGTCATCACTTCGTTTCATGACGTGCGTAAGGGCAAAGGCACCTGGACTGAGCTCATCCTCTACAGCGTCGTCGGCATCATCCTTATCCTGGTGGTTATCTTTCTCGCGACCAAAGCTGCAGACATCCTCTGAGGACCGATTATGGCCGTTATCGACTTTCTTCCTGATCGGCTCAATTATCCGCCCGTGGTGTATCGGGGGTTTACCGCCAGCGAGTTTCTGCTGGCGGCGGGCACGGGCAGCCTGGCGGGTATTCCGCTGGCTGTGCCGCTGTGCCTGGTGCCACATGTCGGCTGGCTGGCGTTTCCAATCTGCACGCTGCTGATGCCGCTGGTCTCAGTGTTCATCGGTGGCCGCTGGGTTGCCGCTTACAAGCGCGGTAAGCCAGAAAATTATATCTGGCAGCGGCTTGAGCGAATCCGCTGCCGTCTGGGCCTGTCACGATCGATGATTGTGGCCAGCCGCGCGTGGGAGCTGCAGCGCACGTCCGGGCTGGCAGTGAGGAGGCCAGGATGAGCCGGTTTCGTAACGGTATCACCGCGCGTGATAACCACATCTTTTCCCTGCGCATTGCCTGCGTACTGCTGTTCGCCGGCATGCTGGCCACCTCAGCCGGCTGGATGCGGGCGCCTTCGGACATGACCATCCACATTCCCCCCGACCTGCGCTCGGGCAGCACGCAGAAATGGTGGGTTGTTCCGCCCTCAACGGTTTATGCCTTCGCGTTCTACATTTTCCAGCAGCTCAACGCCTGGCCGACCGACGGTGAGGTGGACTATGCAGCGAAGATTGCCCAGCTCAGCCCCTACCTGACACCGTCCTGCCAGGACTTCCTGAACAGGGACTATGAGTTTCGTAAAAATAATGGCGAGCTCAAAGACCGCGTGCGCGTGGTGTATGAAATCCCGCGTCGCGGCTACAGCGACAGCAGCGTCGACATCCTGAGTGACGACCGCTGGGTGGTCCGGCTCGACCTGGTGGCAGACGAGTATTACCACGCCGAGAAGGTCAAACGCGCCCTGGTCCGCTACCCGCTTAAAGTGGTGCGGTGGGAGGGGGATGCCGCCCGCAATCCGTTTGGCCTGGCGCTGGACTGCTACGACTCCACGCCGCAGCAGCTTGAAGCCATTCCGCAGGCGGAGCCCGTGAATAAATCAGGAGTCTTCCAGTGATGAAACGTCCTCTGACCCTGCTGTGCCTGCTTCTGGTTTCAGGCCTGACGCAGGCGGTTGAGCTCATGAAGTGGGAGCGCATCCCGCTGCAGATACCGCTTACTGTCGGTCAGGAGCGCATCGTGTTTGTAAACAAAAATGTGCGCGTGGGGTTCCCGCCGGCGCTCAACGGCAAAGTGCGCATTCAGAGCACCGGCGGCGCGGTCTACTTTGACGCCAGCGGGGCCTTTCCGGTGACGCGCATTGAGCTGCAGAATAAGGAAAACGGCGAAATCATCCTGCTTGACGTCAGCGCCACGCCCGGCAAAGTGACCCGTGAACCGGTGAAACTGGTTTATGACGGTGAACTGGCTACGGCAACGGCCAGCGATAAACAGACCGTGAGCGGCGATGCCGGCAGTAGCAGTAATACCCCTTCACCGGACACACAGGCTGCATCTGCACCGGCACGCAAATCGCCAAAACTCAGCGCCCCGCTGCCGGTGGTGCTGACCCGCTACGCGGCCCAGAGCCTTTACGGGCCCGTCCGGACCGTGGAGCCGGTGCCGGGCATCAGCCCCGTGTCGCTGAAGCTGCCTTCCTCCATCACAGCGCTGATGCCGGGCGAACCCGTTTCGGTCACGCCGATGGCGGCCTGGAGCCTGCAGGGCGACAGCGTGGTGGCGCTGCAGGTGCGTAACCGTTCAGCCGGCAAGGTGGTGCTGGACCCGCGTGAGCTTCAGGGCCGTTTTGAGACGGCGACCTTTCAGCACCGCTGGCTGGGTCGCGCCGGCACGCCGGAAGATACAACGGTCGTATACCTGGTCATACAGGGACGCCCTGAAGGCGCGTTTATCGCTGAACCGGTCACTGTCATGCCCGGACAGGCGCGGAGGGTCAAGAAATGAGCCAGCCCGGCACAAACCTGTTGGTAAAAGTGGCGGTGCCGCTGGTGCTGACCGCCGCCATCATCGTCGGCGTTAAATCCTGCTCGGATCCGAATAGCGCAGCGACAGCCCCGCAGAAAACCACCAATGCGGCACTGCAGAACCTGACGCCTGACGAGCTGAAGGCACTGGGCGTTGAAGGTGACACGCCGCAGGACACCCTGCGCACCATCGTGGGTAACTTCCGCCGCGTTCAGGACCGGCTGGATGTGCTGGCCGGCGACAACAAAAAGCTGAACGATGAAAACGCGGCGCTGAAAAAGACCAACGGCAACGTTGACGCACAGATCAATCAGGCCGTGGCAAATGTCCGGGCTGATGAGGCTGATAAACGGGCAAAACTCAGTGCTCAGGTGTCAGACCTCGGTGCGCAGGTCGGTCAGATGCTTGAACAGCTGAAAAACGGGGGGCCGGGCACGCCGGCTAAAGCCCTTTCGCCGGGTAGTGATATCCCAATCGGGCTTGGCTATGACAGCGGCAGCAGTGGCAGCGTCACGATGTCAGCGCCCGCCTCAGACGGCCTGCAGTGGGTCGAGCCGAAAGACGGCATCCCGCTGGATGCCAGCGGCAAACCCGTTACTGACAGCAATAAAAATGCCGCGACCGGTTTCTCGTTTGCTTCGTCGTTCGGTGAAGCGGGTGACGCCGGTAAACAGGCCGGTGCGGCGGTGACCACTGCCGTCAGTCAGGCCGCTCCGGATGCAATTAAACCTGTCGATCCGGTTTTTACGCTGCCGGAAAACTCCACGCTGGTCGGCAGTCGCGCCATGACGGCGCTGCTCGGCCGCATCCCCATTGACGGTAAAGTCACCGACCCGTACCCGTTTAAGGTGATGCTGGGTAAGGACAACCTGACGGCCAACGGCATTGAGCTGCCGGACGTTCAGGGGGCAATCGTGTCCGGTACGGCGACCGGTGACTGGACGTTATCCTGTGTGCGCGGATCGATTACCAGCATCACTTTTGTGTTCGAGGACGGTACTGTGCGCACACTGCCGTCGCCGGACAGTCAGAACGGCGGCGGTAATAACCAGAATTCGCAGAACAGCAGCGGTAACGGCAGTAACAGCATCGGCTGGCTGTCAGATGACAACGGTATTCCCTGCATCTCCGGCACCCGTAAAAGCAACGCCTCTGCCTATCTGCCGACTATCAGCCTGCTGGCCGGCGCTGCTGCTGCCGGCGATGCACTTTCCCAGAATCAGATGACGGGCCAGACCAACGCCATGGGCGGCGTGACGCAAACGCTCACCGGCGATGCGGGACAGGCCGTGCTGGGTAAATCGCTGTCCGGGAGCATGAAAGAAACCGTGGACTGGGTAAAGCAGCGTTATGGCCAGACTTTTGACGCGATATACGTGCCGCCGGGTCAGACCGTCGCGCTGCACATCACCCGCCAGCTGGCGATCGACTACGAAGAAAAAGGCCGCAAGGTGAAGTATGACTTCAGCCTGGCAGGCTCAGGTACGGGGATGGACTGATGAACAACCAAAGTAAAGACAGTAGTGAGCTTGAGTACCGCGTGGGGTATACCCCGCTCAGTGGACGACTGTATGCCGGGTTTGTCCGGCGTGATACGGGCAAGAGGGAAGCCGAACCGCGTGATGTGACGGACTGGGCCATGCTGGCCGTCGCCCGGAAGCTGGTTCGTGAAGAGACCGATGTTCTGCTCAGTCAGGCGGACGGCCGAATCCTGCGCCTTTCCGCAATCATTTCTGAAACGAATACACCGGGGGCTGATTATGCAGAAAATTAATCCCTTACTCTTACTCATCCTGAGCGGGACAGTTGCGCTGATGCTGAGCGGCTGCAGTACCTCCAAAGATGATATGCTGCCCCCGGGGGACAGCAGCATGCTGGAACTCTGGAATATCGGTGCGTCCACCACGCACGCCACGGCGGAGAGCCGCTCCACGCTGCGCCGGCCGGTGTCTGACAGTGAGAGCACGAGCAGCCAGCAGACCCGGGACAGCTACAGCCGCACCCAGGAAAATGAAATCCAGCAGACCTTTCCGCGTCTGCCCAACCCTGACATGGTGATGTATGTGTTCCCACACCTGGCCGACGGGAACACGCCTGTGCCGGGCTACAGTACCGTGTTCCCGTTTTACAGCCAGGTGCAGTATGCGCTGCCCGGCGAACGCACGGAGGCGCTGTAGATGGCCTTTCGTCTTTTTCGCCGCCGCCGTGAAGCACAGGCTGAGCATCAGCACGGTGACGGGCCGTTTTCGGTTGATGGCCATGAGCCCCTCTCCCGCGAGGGTCGCCTGACGCATGCTGATGAGTCGGGCCTGTATGCCACCGGCCCCTCCATTATTGACCACGTTCCGTGGGGGGAATACCTGCCGGAACACCAGTGTATCCTGCTCGATGACGGCGTGTCTGTCGGTGCGGTTTATGAGCTGACGCCCGTCGGCACCGAAGGCCGCCCTGAATCCCGCCTGGAGGAAATCCGCGACGTGGTGGAGAACGCCCTGCAGGACAGCATCCCGGAGCTGGACTCGCACCAGTGGGTGGTGCAGTTTTTCTGTCAGGACGACTCCGATCTGTCGGCGTACATGGATTCCATCAGAGGCTATGTCAGACCCCGGGCACAGGGAACGGCCTTCACTGAGGCCTGGCTGAACGAGCAGGAGCGTCACCTGAAAAACGTGGCGGCTGAAAAAGGCCTGTTTGTGGATGAAACCGTGACCGGTGCCCCCTGGCGCGGGCAAATCCGTCGCACGCGCATGGTGGTTTACCGCTGGGTTGAAAAGCCGTATCGCGATCCGATGGCACCGGAAGTGTTACTGAATCAGGTCTGCGACCGTCTGACATCGGCAATGAGCGGTGCCGGCATCCGTTCCGTGCGACAGAACGGCGAGCAGATACACAACTGGCTGCTGCGCTGGTTCAACCCGGCCCCCCAGTGGACGGACAAGGCCACGCTGTACCGCTGCGCCCGCCACAGCGACGAGGCACCCGGCGACCTTCCGCTGCTCAATGACTTCAGCGAAAGCCTGTGGTTTACCCGTCCCCGCAGTGATGCTGACAGGGGCATATGGTGGTTTGACAGCATTGCGCACAAGGCGGTGCCGGTTGCCCGGCTCCGCACCCGCCCCCAGACCGGCCACCTCACCGGCGAGGTAAAGCGCGGCGACAACATCAACGCTATTATGGACCTGCTGCCAGAAGGCACCGTGCTGGCCATGACCCTGGTGGTGCAGCCGCAGGACAGGCTGGAGGCGAACTTTGCCAGCCTGAGCCGCAACTCAATGGGGGAAAATGTGGATTCGCTGCGTGCCCGCGAGGATGCCGCCACGGCCCGCACATATCTGGGTAACAAACACAAGCTTTACCGGGCGGCCATTACCCTGCTGATAAAAGGTAAAGACGAGGATGCGCTGAGCAAACGCTACCTTGACCTCAGCAGTAAACTGCTGAATTGCGGGCTGGAGCCGGTCAACCCGGAACACGATATCGGCCCGCTCAGCACCTACATGCGGGCGCTGCCAATGTGCTTTAACCCGCAGCACGACCGGCACAACTGGTACACGCGCCTGATGTTTGTCCAGCATTTTGCCTGTATGGCACCGGTTTACGGGCGCGATACCGGCACCGGCCATCACGGCCTGACCTTTTTTAACCGGGGCGGCGGGCCGCTGTCGGTCGATCCGCTCAATAAAGAGGACCGCACTCAGAACGCGCATCTGTTGCTGTTTGGCCCGACCGGTGCCGGTAAGTCTGCCACGGCGGTGGACAAGCTTTCGCAGATGGTGGCCATTTACCGATCGCGCATATTCCTGATTGAGGCGGGTAACAGCTTCGGCCTGTACGGTGATTACTGTGCGTCGCTGGGCCTCAGCGTTCACCGCGTCAGCATCAAGCCCGGAAAAGTGGTGTCGCTGGCCCCCTTTGGTGACTCGCACCTGCTGATGAAGGCAAAGGCCGGTGAGCTGCTCATCAGTGAGGACGACTTACCGGAAACAGACGCTGATGACGAGGAGGACGAAGACGGTGAACGCGACGTTCTGGGCGAGATGGAAATTGCCGCCCGCCTGATGATTACCGGCGGTGAGGCCCCGGAAGAGTCCAGAATGACCCGTGCCGACCGGGGGATGATCCGCGAGGCTATCATGAACGCGGCCCGGAAAGCTTACGCAGAGTCCCGTCAGATGCTGCCCGGGGATCTGATGTCTGCGCTGCAGGACATTGCCCATGACGTCAGCCAGGGCGATGACGGTCGCGAAAAGCGGACTTCGGCCCGCCGCGCACGCGCAGAGGAGATGTCGGAGGCGCTGCGCATGTTCACGGAGGGCTTTGAAGGCGACCTGTTCAACCGTCCTGGCACTCCGTGGCCGGAGGCCGACGTCACGATTGTCGATCTCGGTCAGCTGGCCCGCGAAGGGTACGAGGCCCAGATGGCGGTAGCAGTTATCTCCCTGCTGAACACCATCAATAACATCGCCGAGCGCGACCAGTACCTCGACAGGGACATTATCGTGCCCATTGATGAGGGCCATATCGTCACCACCAACCCGCTGCTGGGCCCTTATGCCACTAAAATCGCCAAAATGTGGCGTAAGTTAGGCACCTGGCTGTGGATTTTTACGCAGAACCTCGCCGACTTCCCCGATACGTCAAAAAAGATGCTCAACATGGCCGAGTGGTGGATTTGTCTGGTGATGCCCCCTGAAGAGGTGGAGCAGATCGCCCGTTTCAAAACGCTTAATGAAGAGCAAAAGGCGATGCTGCTCTCTGCCACCAAGCTGCCGCGCAAGTATACCGAGGGGGTTATTCTGTCGCGCAAGGTGCAGGCGCTGTTCAGGGCGGTGCCGCCGAGCCTCTATCTGGCGCTGGGCATGACTGAAAAAGAAGAAAAAGCAGAGCGCCGCGCCATTATGGACGAACTGAAATGCTCGGAACTTGAGGCCGTTTACCATGTTGCGCGTCGTCTTGACGAGAGTCGTGGTCTTATTTACTGACAGGGGATTTTATGAAAAAACTGACCATGGCGCCGCCACGGGTTGTCCAGGACAAGGCTTTTGTTGCCACTGTCATTTTTACCGTTCCACCGCTGGGACAGGCTTCGGTCGGCGAGACGGATAACCTTGCTATACTGCAGCTTCGGGAAGAAATATGTCAGCGTCTTGAACACCCCCTGCTGGTATCGGTCTATCCGCATCGGGTCGGGCGCCGCAGCTGCACGGCTGTTCGTCTTTCCGGTGCAAATAATAAGGTGCTGGACATTCTCATCACCGTCACGGGCAATACACAATGGCCGGCAGATGGGGATTACAAAACCGGCATTCGCTGGCATATCTGCGTGCCTGATGCCACTGATATGCTGTGGGTGCTGAAGGAGATAGATCGCGCCACCGAAGCAGGAATGAGCCATTAAACAGGCCCTCCGTTATCGCGCGGCACCGGTGTGTGGTGTCGGGCGATAACGGAGGCTGCGGGTGCGGGCGGCATAGAGCCCGCGTTAGTTATATTTACTAATTCCATTCATAACCCTACAGAGCTTTTTGAACGCAACTTATGCTGCGCATCACTCATACCCTTTAAATCGTATGCAGTAGATAATTAAAATCAAAACGAGTTAATTCAATGTAGATGATTGACTAAATTTTCTGAGTTGGTTTTATAAAAAACAAACCCATTTTGATTAATACTATGAATAAAAAACTACTCCTTTAGCTTAATGCTAATTGATTCTGGAAATCCTATCTGGCTGTAACACATGGTCTCTGTTATATATAATTTCTCGTCAATGATATTAAGAACCTCTACCTCTTCTAAATCAGTTAACTTCGCCAGCTTTTCAATTGTGTAACTGAACCAATCCTGATTTAGCATATTAATATACGTATTGATATCAATGGCATCCTCTTGCCAAGAATCTTTAGCAATTAAGCCCTCACGTTCTAAACCCCTTATTAAATCGGTAGCATAAGACATCCTAAGAAATATAGATAAAAGAAGCCTCATATTAACGTGAGAGTAGTCCTTTGGTATGGCAGATGGAAAGTCATAAAGCCTGAAAATTAATCTACTAACGAAAACAGCAGAGTCTATGGCATTTACAGGAAGTAAAGTACCTATGACGCTTAATGCGCCACTTACCATAAAACCATTAGCTACTGATGCATGCGAACCACTAAGTGCAGACGTAAGACAAGCACTAAGTATGACGACTGGAGGGATTCTGGCAACCTTATTGAGATGCCATGTGTCAATTTTCTCATCACCAATGATTAACCAACCATGTCCTATGTCACCTCCATGATCTCCATGGCAATCCATTACAAGCAAGTATCCATTATATTGGTTCAACGCCTCGATAAATTCAGCATTTGAATTTACATCAATAATTTCACAAGATAAGTCAGGCATATGCACCCTAAAAGTATCTAATGCAGTTTCCAATATAAACTTTAAAGGATCATCTGGTTGAAAAGAGCGAATGACCAAAACCTTTTTTAGTTCTGATGCATTTATCACAGTACGTGGGAAGAATGATGCGTTCTGTAATAGAATATTCCCCGGCGTTGTGTTTATCCTGGATATTTCATGGCTAAACATAACAGGCAGCCCCCTGAACCTAACCCAGTCTAAAGGCACATCGCAGACGAATGATATGTCATTGAAATTATCAGTTATATATGATCGTAACTTATTCCCCATAGTTCTTCGTATTACCGTGTTAAATACTTTGGCAGTACTTATAAAGTCAGGGGCATATATTCCAATCTTGACGGCTAGCTCTTCGATTCTTTTTAGTATATTGCCATGATGATTTATTGAATTTGGCATTCTAATAGCAGGTATTTTTTTATGTAAACTAAGCAAAGAGATTGCAGCCGTTGTTAATCGCATTTCAGAACGCCTAAGTGAAATGAAATATTTGAATATCGGATTTTTGAAAAAATCCTTTGTTTTATGTTCCTCAAGTTCGACCCTGATGCCTGAATAAGCAGGATTTCTAAGGACGCCGTTAATCAAAAATCTTTTCTCATCTAAATTCAATTCTTTACCGACCAATTCATAGAGGTCATGGTTTTTATCATACAGAAAAGAATGCATTCCTGGAGCGTATAATAAAATTTCCACAGGAGGATCTATATTTAATTCCTTCGTGCAGTTGATGTAAGCGTCAACGCTGTCAATTATTATATTTATAAACTCTCTTTTGCTGCTTCCATCTTTAATTCTTTTTGGCCGTGATAACATATAGCCAATGGATTCCATAAGCAGTTCATTTGGCAAGGTCGCATTGTTAAGAGTAGATCTCCAATTTGAATTTTTAAACAAAAATCCTCTTCTTTTAAGGTTGTTTGATATTTTTCTTTCACCAGTTGATTTTCGTATCATGCTTTCTAAGAACTTCAACCTAGAGTACAAAGCTTTATCGAATGAAAAAATGCTATTTATTTCATTTAAGCGTATGTCAGCAGATTTGTTATTGCAGCATATTATTGGTGGTACTTCGAAATTTTTGGCGATTTTGCTAACGTATAAAAAGTCTTCTTTAACACAAAATATCAAACAAAATGGCACATGATAAATATTAGGTATATTTTCAATATTTTCTTTAGAGATAAGAGTGATTGGGTTTAGTGCATTTAGCGTATCATCCACCCCATGTGATTCGGAAACAAAAATATCCTTTAATTCTTTGGGTGCCTTGCTTAACAAGAAGAGGATTTCAGCTACTTCAGGATTTAGAATGCCAATATCGAAACCCTGAAGAAATGTCCACTCTCCTGTTGTTGGCATTATAACAACTTTATGTATAGCACCTTTCTCTTGTAGTAGCTCCATAAAAAACCTCACTTTACAATCTAAGGGTAGATTAAACTTTAAAATAGCAGCGATGACTATTTATTTCCATGTCGAATGAAAAATCTGATAAACTTTATATAAGGCCAGCTGTTGTCGATGGCATGCACTGGGCGTAGTAAATTTGAAATGTTCTTGGGGTGCAAATTTTCAATATATTTTCTTAGAACATGATTTTAAAAGTTTCATCATACATGCAAGGCAACTCTTGATATGTGTGATCACAAAGGTGTGATTCATCTCAGCCAAACAGTTTATCCCTGATGCGTTAAAAAGTATTTGATATCCATAATTCAGTATCCTTTATTGTAGCGTTGCCGTGCGCCATGAGTGTCATCAGTGTCATCAGTGTCATCAGTGTCATCAGTGTCATCAGTGTCATCAGTGTCATCATTTTCAGTCTGCCAGCGGCGTGCGGTTTGGTCCCAAAGGTCTCTTTTTTCCAGTGATCCTGCAGTGCTGTTATCCAATTTTATTATTCTTATCAGCATTTTATTTTCGAATTGCTCATAATGGATATTCTTTCAGTTGTGCATTAAGACTTCCTTATTTAACCCATAACCCGCATCCGGAAAATGGTCCTGAACCCCTTGCAGGAGCATCCTGATGCGACATCCCTTTGAGCTAGACCCCGAAATCATTCACCACATCATCTACAGCCAGGCCGGCTCTGTGGCCAAAGCCCTCATTGAACTCATCATGAACAGCGTCGATGCCGGCGCGGGGGCCATTACGCTGAACATTACCCCGGGGGGCTTTAGCTGCTGTGACGACGGCCGGGGTTTTACGTCGTATGATGATGTGAAACGTTATTTTGGCCGCTTCGGCACGCCACACCGTGAGGGGGATGCCACCTATGGTCGCTTTCGCCTGGGCCGTGGCCAGATTATGGCGCATGCCCGGACGGTCTGGCGCTCGCAGCGCTGGCAGATGGAGGTTGACACCAGGGTAATGGGATATGAGTATGAGCTGACAGAGCCAGAGGCGCTTCAGGCAGGGTGCACCATCAGCGGTGATTGGTATAGCCGCTTTCCAGTCAGGAGCGGATGTCCTGTATTCAGGAAATACGTGACCAGGTCCGTTACACGTCAGTCCCGGTAACTCTGGACGGCAATGTTATAACGCGTAAACCGGCGCTGGAAAAGTGGGATGCTGAGGATGATATGGCCTGGTATCGCCTGCGGGAGGATGGTGCGCTGTCAGTTTACAATCAGGGTGTGCTTGTGCGTCACGATCCGGGGCATATCTGGGGCACCGGTGGTCTCATTGTCAGTAAAAAGCCTCTCGCACTGAACGTTTCGCGTACCGAAATCCTGCGCAAGACCTGCCCGGTCTGGAAAGCCGTTGCCGCACGGTTTGGTCAGCTCGCCGCCGATTTTTCTGACAATCAGGGGCATCACCGTAAAACAG
The DNA here is from genome assembly GCF_022647325.1 of Pantoea deleyi. Lineage (NCBI taxonomy): Bacteria > Pseudomonadati > Pseudomonadota > Gammaproteobacteria > Enterobacterales > Erwiniaceae > Pantoea > Pantoea deleyi. Next base: position 3,611,291 of record NZ_CP071405.1, on the reverse strand, counting down.
AAGCACGACGGGAGAATACGGCCCGCGCATTGCTCTCCGGAGAAGGGGATCTGCAGAAACTGATGAACGGTGAAGAGGTCATCACGCTCCTGCCCGGTAAACGTCACGTCACGCTTGAGCACTTCATCCGCAAGTGCCGCTACTATCCGGCGGCGACAGATAAAAACTGCTTCACCCTCGCGCGGTATGCACGCGATGTTCCTCGCGGGGAAATCATCGCCCGTGCCGGTATTGCCCCTGTGGTGCACCCCGTCACGCTTTCCCGCTTCGGCTGTTACGAGCCGGATGAGTTCATGGAGTGTCTGAGCCGCGTGCGCGTAAACCTTCAGGCGTACCGGGAGCATTTACCCCGGCAGCAGCGCTGGGGCGCTGGCTGGCGAGACGACCTGGCGCTGATCGACTTTGAGACCCTCAGCGAAAACTTTCTCGACCGCACGCAGATGATCAGTGAGAAACAGCTCGATAAGGAAACGCGACGTGCATGGACAGCACTGCGCTGGTGCCTTGCTCAATATGCTGCCATCTGTTCGGGGGGGGAAGCAGGCTATCAGTCACGCAGTTATGGCGGTATCCGCTTCCAGATCCTGCTGGGTGAGTCCACGTCTGCCGATGCCTGGACGGACGGAGAGACCTATATTGCTTATAACATCGATATCGTGCGCAGGCTGAAGTCTGACGCGCTGCAGACTGCCAGCCTGCTGTTCAGCCTGACGGAGCATGAGGCTGCGCATGAGGGTGACAGTATGGATTGCGGGCATGACGAGGCCTTTTACCAGCGATTTCATGACATCAGTATGTCATGCGCTCCTGACAGGCAGCGTTACATGCACGTCTGGCTGATGAAGTACACAACGAGCCTGGAGGCAGAGGGTAAACGCGCTAACGGGACGGTCTGGCGGGAACGTTACCTGGCCGATCGTGCCAGTACCGGGCGGGAGAAAAAAGGACTGCCGGGCGTTATCAGCGAGGCGGGAATGACAGAAGCCGTCAGCGCTCAACCCGAACCGGAGGATACATCCTGGCTGAACTTCCTCAATCAGCAGCTGAACGGCGCGGGTATGGCAGCGCCTGCAGAAACTGACTGGAACAGCGTGGTGGCTGCGGGTATTGAGCAGACGCGTGAAAATCATGCTGCACGCCTCCTGGAGCAGCAGTCAATGGAAGAATGGTACGCAACTGACGAAGGCACGACCAGCCACCCTGAGGATGAGCAGCCGGAGTCCGATGCTCAGCTCTGGCTGAACGCCTGCAGAACGCATTACTTATCGCTTTTACCTGGGGCAACAGAAGATAATCTGAATGACTGGGCTGTTGAGTTCCTTGCCAGTGTGACTGATTCTGATGAGGAAGCGCTGCTCGCATGGGGCATGCAGGCATGGGAAAACACTGACCTGTGGTTTGCCAGGCATGTCCCCTTGCACGCTGATGCTGAAGACCGGCACAGGCAGGACTTTGACGGGCCACCGGAGAACCCTGTTCCGGATGAATGGCTTCCTCTCATGCGGGAAGGCGAGACGCAATGGAGCATTAGGCGCAATGCCGCTGCTGCCGGATTTGTCCGTGAGCTGGAATATCTTAAATGGCGGCAGGCTGATGAAGGCGACGGGCGGGATTAAGAGATAAAAACATGGGCCCCGGGGGCCCGGACGCAACTGATAATGCTGCGTCCGGATGCGCTCCACACTGCAGAGTGTTAGCTGTTTTTTTACCGGCTCAGATTCTTTTTCCTGTGTAACCAGATTCCGCAATTCTATTAACACCGTCACCACACTGACTCATGACGTGCAGAATTATCATTTCTTAATTAAGAGTTAACGGCTGACCCTTCCACGCGAAAAACGCACCCTGACGGCATTATCCACTCAGGGAGTGTTACCCATGAAAATCCCCCTCAGCAGCCTTATCGTCCTGTTCCTCACGGCCGGTGCCCATGCCGGCACCGTGATTTACACCGACCATGCGTACCCCGTTACGGGCGAGCTCAGCCCTGACGTCACCGTCACCGAACTGGATGCACCCGACCGCGTTCAGTCTGAACTTTTCGGGCCGCTTTCCATGAATCCGGCTCAGGCTGAGCAGCAGGCCCGGGCGGTCATTGCCTCACCGGCGTTCCGTCAGCGTCAGCAGGCGCTGGCGGGCAGCTATGCCGGCGTTGCGCACGCCTGGTCACTGGGGCTGGAAAAGTATCCCGCCGTGGTGTTTGACGATAAATGGGTGGTTTACGGTACCACCGACGTCGCCGCGGCCCGGGCAAAACTCGATGCCTGGCGGGAGAAACAGCCGTGAACATGCGCCTTTCCCGCCCCCGCCGCCTGATGCTGGCCACGCTGTTTACCTGCAGTGGCACCCTCGCCAGCGTGAACACGGCGAGCCTGGTCTCCGGCGCCATGAGTCCGGACTGTATCAGTTGGCGTATCAGCGGCATCTGCTACTGGCTGCTCTGTACGCCCTTTGGCTGCTCGGTTAAAACCTCGGTCAAGGTCACTCACTATATTCCTGAAGCGGTCGTGTCCGCCTACCTCAGTCCGGGCGACAATCCCTGGACCGAAATGTCAGCCGTGAGTGCCACGGCCGGCGGCGCTGAAAGCCTGGTGTCCGGCGGTCTCGCCGGCGTGCCTGCAGGCGGCGGCCGTCAGGAGATGAAGGCCCCGGGCATGCGCAAGCAGAACCTGCACTTCTATTACGGCGATGCGTATGGCCACCCGGCGACGTCGCTCATCGGCGGCATGGTGCCGGGCTACTCATGCCGCTCCGCAGCCACGCCGTTCGTGCCGTATTTCGTCAGCGCCCTGGATGCGCTGGCATGGCGGACGGGCGTGCCGGAGTCGTTCTATCCGGAAGCGCTGATACCCGGGAAACGCGAAATCGGCAGCACGCCCGGTGGTGAGATGTGGGGCAACGTTTATCCCCGCAGCGGCTTCGTGACGGAGACCGACAGCTACAAATCGGCGGCCGTGGTGGTTCAGCGCGTGGCCGACATCATCACCCGCGAGGGACAGCTGCACGTCTATAACCCGCTCAGGGGTCAGCGGTCGCCGGGTTACTGGCCACCGGGCCCCGCTACCGAAAATACCGGCACACAAAATCATAAGTGGCAGCGGCTTTCCCCGCAGCTGTCCCGGAGCTGCGCGGTGTTTCCGGATACGGGTGGCCAGACGGCGGAAAGCGGCGATTACGCCTGGGCGCTCTGGCAGCCTTACAGCTGCTGCAGGCGACGTGGCCAGACCTTCCTTTACAGCACCGACTTTTCATAAGGACACACAGCATGATGACCTTAATTAAGCAGAACCTGCGCGTGGCCTCGGGCGCGTTACTCCTTTCCCTGGCGATGCCGTCACTTGCCCTCGATACCACGCTTTCCTCACAGGGCGCCGGCGTCAGCGGTGCCATCAACGACGGGCTGTTCTATTCCATCGGCGGCGGCTCGGTCATTTCGCCGCCGTCGACCCGCAGCAACATGTCGCGGCTCGGACTGGACGGCGGCTGGAGCAGCGATTTGATGTGCGGAAACTTTGACCTGAAAACCACGGTCGGTAATCAGCTTAACGGCATCACCAGCGGATATAAGGACCTGATGGGCAACGTCATTCAGGGGGCGACCGGCGCGGTGATGAGCATGCCGGCAATGGCCATTCAGCGAGCGAATCCGGGGTTGTATGAAATGCTCACCAACGGCGTGCTGCAGGCGGGCCTGAATTTCGATAAGGCGCAGATGAACTGCCAGAACATGTCGAAGAAGCTGGCCGACTACACCATGGGCAGTAAGTGGCAGCAGGCTGCGGTGTCTGAAGAGTATAAAGACATCGTCTCATCAAGCGGCGGCGATGCGGTTTCGAGCGATCAGAAGCTGCAGAAGGCCACCGGGGAAGAAGGTGTCACCTGGGTCGGTGGCCAGAAGCGCGGCGGCAAGGGACAGCAGGCGATTCAGCCTACCCGCGACCTGGCAAAAGCCGGCTACAACATGATGAACAGCCTGCCGGTGACCAGCAACGGCAGCGTGGGGTCGTCCGGCTGTAACGGGACGGTCTGCCAGCGCTACAAGTCCTCTGATGAAGCGGCTGCGGCGGTTGTGAAAGTACTCGGCGACCGCTCTATCCGGACCTGCCGTGAAACCAGCGAATGTGCCAGCGGCGGTGCCGACAACCAGCCGGGCAGCACCGTTGCCGGCACCGGCTTCTCACCAGTGCTGGAAGACGCCACCAGAGCCAACCTTGAGCAGCTCAGCAAACTGGTTAACGGTCAGCTGCAGCCAACGACCGATAATCTGGCCGCACTCAAAACCGGCAGTCTGGTTGTCACGCGCGGGGTGATTCAGGCGCTGCGTGATGATCCGGACAGGGCCGCACTGGTGCAGAGACTGGCGGGTGAACTGGCCATGTCTGACACCGTTGAGGCGGCACTTACCATGCGCCGCATGCTGATGACCGGTGAGTCTGAGCCAAACGCGGCCGAACAGCCTGAGGCCATCGCCGAAGGTGACCGCCGTGTTGATGCCCTCGACCGCGAACTCAACGCGCTGCGCAATGAGATGGAGCTGCGCAGGTCCATCAGCAGCAACAGCCTGCTCACCACACTTGACCGTCAGGGCGAACGCAACCAGAACAATCAGCTGCAGCAGAAAGCCGGCAACCAGGACCAGGGTTTCAGCCAGATGAGCCAGCCTCAGCCGGGAGGCAACTGACATGAAACGCAGATTCCTGAGCGGCCTGCCCGCCCGTATTTTGCTGATATTCTTCAGCACCGTCGTGGCCATGCTCGCGATTTTTGGCCTGGCCTCGGTGTTCATGGCGTACGATCCGGACGGGCACCTGACCCGTCAGTGGCTGTATGACAGCCGGTGGGCCATGTTTGCCTGGCGACTGAGCATGTACGTGCTCACCGGCTGCCTGTGGATTATGAACCTGCGGCCGCGCCTGCTGAAGCGCTGGCCGGAGGTCTCAGCACGCCTGCCGCGCACCGAGCTGCTGGCGGTGCTTTTCATTCTGGCCACGGAGTACGTGGCCTGGTCTGACGCGGTTCAGGGAGGCTGAAATGACGGCGAACAGTTACCTGGAATACTTCCTCATCCTGTTTGGCTGGGTTCTCAATAATTCGATGTGGAGCATCCTCAGCAGCACGGGTTTGTTTGCGCTGCCGCTGGTTTTTAAGGTACTCGGGGTTTGGCTGAAGGTGCGCGAGGAAGGTGCCGATGAGGGAAACAAAGGTATGCTTGCGCTGCCGCGCATCGAGCACGCCATCTATGTCTCCTTTCTGGTGATGCTGTTCTGCTGCATTCCGCTGCTGCCGGTGGACATCAACACCATCAAGTTTGACGACACGCGGGCGAAACAGTGCGGCTTCAGCGTGCCCTCGCCGCAGAACTCCGGCTATAAGGGGCTTGTGAACGACTTTGACGGTCGCACGGCCGAGGTGCCAATCTGGTGGTATCTGCTCCATGCGATGTCAAAAGGCACCACGCAGGCGATGATAGCGTCAATTCCCTGCGGTACGCAGTTGCGTCAGCTGCGCTTTGACGTGCAGAACACCAAACTGCGCGACCCGGTAGTGCTGCAGGAGGTCCAGGACTTCGCAAACCAGTGCTACTCCCGGGCCTACTTTAAGTTGAAAAACAGTAATAGTCAGCTGAGCGACGCCACCATCAACTCGGTCGGCTGGATTGGCAGCGACTATTTTCTTAATACATCAGGCTATTACGACTATTACACGGCCATGACGCCACGCAGCCAGTGGCCTTATAACAGCAGCCGGGATAGCGGCTATCCGGATACGGGCCAGGGTGGTTATCCGTCGTGCAAAACCTGGTGGTCAGATGGCAGCAGCGGACTGCGCAAACGCGTGCTGGCCAGCATCAGCGACGGCACGCGCATTGAGTTGCAGCGTCAGTTCCCGGGCAGTCAGTGGGAAGAGCCTGCGCTGCGCTGGCTGGTCAGCCCCAGCAACGCAGAAATATCAGGCGGCGGCGTCACCTACATGTCCGGCAGTGCGGACACAACAAGCGGTATCGGAGGCAGCATGTCGCGGTTTGCCTCCACGGTGGGGCTGGGAATGAAACAGGCCGAAGCTCTGCCGGGCTTTGATGCGCTCAAGCAGGCGCTGCCGATGATACAGGCGCTGCTGCAGATGATGATCATCATCGTTATCCCCGTGCTGATGATGTTCAGTGCTTACGAACCGAAAACGGTAGTAACGATTTCGTTTGCGCTGTTTGCACTGCATTTCATCACGTTCTGGTGGGCACTGGCGGGCTGGCTGGATGACAGACTGATCACCATCCTCTACTCAAACCTGGCTGCAGGGGGGCTGGCTTCGGGGCAGCCTATTGCAGACTTCCTCAGTTCACCGCGTGACGGCTGGATCATGAATCTCGTACTGGGAATGATGTATGTAGTATTTCCGGCGTTCTGGGTAGGCATGCTTGGGTGGATTGGCGTTAATCTTGGAAGCACTATAGGTTCTTTGATAGAAAAAAGCGCCTTACCAACTCAAGCTGCTGGTGAACAGGGAGGTGGATTAGTTAAGAAAGCAGCTATGGATGTGGTGACAAAAGGAAAAGGATGAGGATTTCTCAATAATGATGCGTTATGAGGAGGGTGACGCATCATTAATTGTTAGAATTATCAAACGGATCGATGTAATTATTTCTTTGCCAAACCCTGTCTTCTCTATCTTTTTGCTCTTTCCTAAGAGCATTGATACTGTCACATACATCCGAGGTATTTTTTGGGAGAAATGAGATAATTTTTGATGCAACTGAGCCAGCAGTCATCAATGAATCTCTCAAATCCTCACCAAAGCTCCGACTATTCTCGTACTTATCAAGCTCTTCATTCCAGTCACTGGCCATATGGTTTGCCTCCGATAGTATGATAAATACCCAATCTCAAGATTACTTGAAAGACAGCTGAGTTGGCAAGCTATTGTATAACTATCGTCGCTTAGGTTTTCAATGCTAAGCTGGCGAAACTCATCCTTTTTGATCTAAACAGTTATCAATTAATTACAAAATTTATCTCACTCAGAATAAGCTGGATAAGTTATATAAAAGCTTATTCGCCATATGAACTGGACTGGAATGGAAATGGAATCATTTAAAACCTTTGAGCTGGATAGAAGCCTGGTTAATCCAAAGATTCGCATAGGAAATGAAATCCTTGCTGCTTGCATTGGTTATGGAAGCAAAACAGATCAATATAAATTTATCACTGGCTTTTGCTGTAAAAAAGGAAACGGGTATGCAATATTATTGAAGTTCATTTCAGCATTATTTTACGGCCTTAAATTACCTATTGAAAATGACAGGATCTATTCCCGCTTTAGGAATGATGGCAATGTTGAAGAGTTATTAGCATCTCTAAGCCAGTTACAACAAAAAGAAATCATTGATGAGCTATGTGAAATCTACGAAAATAAACAAAAGCTTTTAAATTCCGCAGGAGTTACTCATGTTAACTTAAGGCGCGACATTCGTTGCACAGCAAGACCACATCATTTAAGTAAAGGAATCAGAGTATCTAAATTCGGTATTAATGGAATGAACTATAGTAGCTTGCTGATGTTTTATAAAGCATCAGCAAATATCCTTGGTTACGAAAAAATACCTCTACAGATGGATGTGGCAAATTCTTTCACCGACGCTAATGATAAAGGCGGCTACGGCTCCATATCTCTGAACTTCAATATCCCAATAGAAGATATATTGTATTCTTACCTCACCCTCCCAAGCGATCAGATGGAAGGCGAGGAATGGATTGCAATTAACCGTTCGTCTACTGGCATTATTCAATTCCCTGTTTCAAATATTACCATTAATGACAAAGGAGTCGAATTATTGTATGAAGAAGCCTATAGTTATTTAAGCTCTGATTCTGCAAAGTACTTATTCGATTTAGAGCATTCAAAAACATGGGGATACTTGCCTCATTACCGCGGCTTCTAACTATCTTAAAAAAATTATAACGGGAAGTTAGTAGCTAGCGTGTTAAGTTCTGTGTTTGTTACTGAAATTATTGATGAACACCCTTACGCGTGAGTAGCAAGCTGCTGCCGCTATGGCTCCGGAAATCACGCCCCTTGCGTCGCAAGCGCCGTAAAACCCGCTCACCGGGGTTAAAAGGGGGTGTCGTGAGCTGTTATCATTGCTGTGACCACGCTGGCTGTTCAGGTAAAGGTATGATATAGAGCAATTTATATGTCTGTAACCGGCTACGCCGGGCATAAGGCGCTGTTTCGCGTCTGCGCCAGCTAAAGGGATTGATTGAATGCGTAACCGTGTATGTTGTTTTCCTTTTTGGAACTTAATTGAGCCGCTCATATTAGCCAAATAATACGGGAGTTTATATTTTAAGAAAATATAAACTCCGCAACATACTTTAGGCGCATATGTACTCAATTAGCCCGTAGCAAATGGCTTATGCGCCTTTTTCGGTTGGATCAAGACCGAACCTAAATGGCATCCTATCATGTGGAATTCAGTACGCCACTTTCTTTTTGGCGCGATACCATGAGATATACAAATTCAACGTACCTCCCCAGAATATACCATCCAACAACCCGCTTAACAGACCGAAAAGTAAATTGTAATGTAACGAATTAAAGAGCACTGGCCATATGGCCAGAGAGGCCGTAAGAGCAAATTTTACAATAAATAGCAGTACAATAAAAATTAACGTTAGTGGTGTACCTGCCCGTATTATCGTGTTTTCCTCTGCCCCATTTCGCAGTCTGGGCTGCGAATTCCACAGAAGCCATCCTATGCCAATGCCTACAATCAGCCCGACCAGCATAAACACTAGGGATGCATCTGATGCCGCCGTTTCATGGATCACGCTATAGATGCCCCAGACAAGAAATACTAGTGGCAATATAAATAGCCGTTCTATGCGCATTTCGCGATCGGAGAGCGCGGTTATTCCACGTTTAATCAGAAAAATAAGTAAGATCCAGACCCAGACGGGCGTATCTTTAATAATCTGAGCAACAGTCATATTATTTTCCTCGGTTATCTTGGTATGGAAAAGAGGTGGCGGAAGATTGAAAACGTTTTCTGTAGTGATCACGCATTATCTTTGGGAAATAATGTGAAGCCAGAAGTGCCAGTATAACTAGAGATAAAGATACAAGCCTAAGATTTAGTGACCAGCTATAGTGAAAATTCAGCGCGCAGTTGATAATGAAAACTCCCAGCCAGACCATCGTGATATTTCGATTAATTAGGTAAAATATTATATGGCGCTTCTTGTCTTCCGGCAAAGAATCCCCTGCAAACTTTATAGTAAAAGGTTTTTTTAGAATTAGACTACCCCCAGCAACTAGCGCCAGCAATAGATAACATAGGCTGGCCGGATAGCGCAGTAGCAGCGGTATCAGATTAAACTGATAGTTCACGAAAATAAAAACAAAGCTGAATAGGTTCGCGAGTGTAATTGCCTCTCCTTGCAGCAATAGATGGCGGTTAATTGTGACAATAAAGATAAATAGCAAGCACCACAGTGTAAACTTATCGCGAAAGGATAATGATGTATTCATCACCCATGAGTAAACGCTCCACGGAACAAAAGACAGGACGACTTTAAACAGACGATTCATAACGCCACCTTTTTATAACAAATAACTGCCACTGACATGACGTTCACCTTTTTCAGCGGTAATGATAAAGGTGTTCGTCTGAGAGCCCTCAGCCGAGCCGAGCGTCAGGCGATATATTGTTTCAGGAAGAACTGCTCTGAGGAATTTTACCTTTTTCAGTTTTAAGGTCTGTCGCTTAGTAGGGTGTAGCAGTGTTGAGAGCAGTAAGTCTATCAGAAGTGAGCCTGGGCACACCGGGTTGCCTGTGAAGTGCTCGCTAAATAAAGGGTTGCTACCATTGAGTCGGAATTCGCAATACTTCGTATTTTGACTAAGGATCTCCCATAACGGAATCGCCGAATCTTCTGCAGCAGGCGAGGTGAACTTTATTGGCAGTGATACAGGATGAACAATCATTGCAGCCTCAGCCACCAGCCGATCGCGGCTGTTATCCGACCAGGCACGGCAAATAACACGCACGCTAACGTGCTGAATCTCAATATCGCCTTCCAGCACTAATTGCTCTTCAGTCAATTCCGTTTCACTCTCAAAATATTCTATCATTGCTGGCAAATATCGCTGCGCAGGCGTGCATGGGAATTGTGAGGTTGCGTAACGTACAGCGAACTGATGTATTGCTTCCAGCAATAGGCTAACGCTCTGATGGTTTTTATAGCCTTTCCAGTGCGTTAGCTTTGCGCTCGCGGTAGCTGCTGAATCAAGCGGTGAACATATTGTTAGGAACTTGTTTTCCATATCGTCCCTTATAGCCAGTGTTTTGGCAGCGCTTTGTACTTGTCGCGTAATTCACTGGAACTCATACCAAACGAGTGCGTGTGATAACGCAAACGGTAGTGCCCCAGCAATATCGGTACTCGACAAACGAAGAAGACCAGCACTGCAACCTCAGGAGCTACGTGCCACCGACTGCAGGCACTACCTATCAGGTAATCTACATTTGGGTTAACGCCGCTCTGTGCACTGATATGCTCTGACAAAGCCTGATACTTGCCAAATCCATGCGTGTAGTGTTCGAAGAACGCATCGACGCGAGTATCGCGCGGCATCACCGGATGCCCAAATCCCGGCCAAGGACGGTTGGCACAGTAAACCTCAGCGGCTGCACTCACACTTTGCTCCAGTGTATCGCCTAGAGAGCTTAGCAACGTCGTGACACGCTGGCAGGCGCCCAGATGAGCAGGACCAGCGGCGCAAAGTGCGCCAATCAACGCATAATTCAGGCTATTTTTTGTGCTTGCAATAAATCGTACCGTTGCTGTTGTTGGTGCAACGATGCCAAACCCCCCCAGCAGCAGTGACATCATATAGCTGATATCGTTCTCCTGTGGCTGGTATTCGCTGAGTGTGCTGCTGAACCAGCGACTGTAAGCCTGACAGCTACTAAGCGTGGGCAGCAAACATATTTTCTGCGGGTTGCGGGCCAGTTCTATAAGCCAGGGAAGCAAAAGTACGGTGGTCAATTCATGCTGCAGCCTATCCGCTTCACAGCTATATGATGTGTCGGCAACATGTGGCTCGCTTTGCATTATTAGCAGCATAAAGCGCTGAATGACGTCCAGCTGGATCACGTTCTGAAGTGACTTCCACGTTGACGCAATTCGCGCCACACGCTCCTGTTGGCGCAGCGCTTCGCTGGCGATCGCAACGCGTCTGTCCATCTCTGTCAGAGATAGCACCTCGCCGCTAAGTGTAAACCATACATTTTG